>JARRPL010000334.1:0-3646 GCA_037382905.1 Gemmatimonadota bacterium
CGCCTCACCTTCGACCAGAATCTGAACGACACCGAGGATCGCCGCCTCGACTGGGGCAACTCCGTCACGGTGGACATCACCGACGTATTGGCCCTCAAGCCGAGTCTGTTGCTCCAGTGGCGCAACCTGCCCTCCCTCGGCGAAGTCCCCCTCTTCTCCCCCGGGGGCGTGGATACCGGGACCACGGTGCTCGCTCCGCTGAGGAAGCTCGACACCACCTTCACCATCGCACTGGTCCTGACCCTCTGACGCCGACACCGGGGCCGACCAAGGTCGTGGACCCCTCCTTGCACATCCATCCGCCAGGAAGAATCATGACGTCGACGCCCTGACGGGGCGCCTATCCCTCGACGCCTCCGGACACTTCGGAGGTGTCTCCTCGCCACCGCAGTCTGTTGCGCGGCGGCCACAATCCTTCCTGCCGACGCTGTGGACCTCAAGGATCTCCGAGACCGGAGGATCATTCAGTTTCTCGCCACCTATGCGGCAGCGGGCTGGCTGGTGCTGCAGCTCGTGGACCAGGTGGTGGATCGGTCGGTCCTGCCGGAGGTGGTCTACCGGGTCGCCCTCACCCTCTTCCTGTGCGGCATCCCCGGTGCTCTGATCGTCACCTGGTTCCACGGCGCCCGGGGCGATCAGACGGCGCCCCCGCTGGAGAAGTGGCTTCTAGGCGTGGTAGCATTGTTCGCCGTGGGCGCGAGCATGATGGTGGCCCGTGCAAACATGGACCCGGGGCCATCGGAGGAGCCCACCCTCACCCTCACCGAGACCGAGGACCCCCGCCGTCTCGCCGTCCTCTACTTCGCCAGCCAGGGGGGCGGGGACGAAGCCGACTTCCTGGCGACGGGCCTCACCGAGTCGCTGATCGACGAATTGAGCACGGTGGACTCTCTCACGGTGATCTCCCGGAACGGGTCCGAGCTGTTTCGTACCTCCCCGCGCCCCGCCGCCGACTCCATTGGACGCGCCTTGGGCGTGGGTACGCTGGTGGACGGGACGGTGGCGGTGGCGGGTGACCGCGTCCGGGTCACGGTGGACATGATCGACGCGTCCGACGGAGCCCAGCTCCAGAGCGTCCGGTTCGAACGACCACGGGCGGAGCTCTTCGATCTCCAGGACTCCCTGTCCCTTCAGGTCGCGGACTTCCTACGGACCGAGATCGGTCTGGAGATGGGTGAGATCGCTCTGAGGCGCGGAACCGATTCACGGGAGGCGTGGGAGGACGTTCATCAGGCCGCCGTCATGGAGGCCAGGGCCGACGAGGCACTGGAGCACGGCGACGTGGCCGATGCCTCCCGGACGCTCATCATGGCCGACTCGATCCTGGCTCAGGCGGAGGAGAGCGACCCCACCTGGGTGGAGCCCGTGGCCCGACGCGGGTGGTTGGCGTACCGCCAGTCCCGTCTGGGCGGCTTCGATCGAGCCGAGTACGACCAGTGGATCGAGATCGGGCTCGGGCACGCCGACCGAGCCCTCGCCCTCGACCCGGACGATCCCTCGAGCCTGGAGCTGCGAGGCACCCTCCTGTACTGGCGCTATCTGCTGAACCTCATCCCCGACGGGGACGATGCGGATGACGCCTTCCACGACGCCGAGATGTACCTGCGCCGTGCCGGCACGCCTTCGGCAGAGGCTTCGCTCAGCCACCTCTACGCGAACGGGGGGAATGCCCAGCTGGCGTACGCCGCAGCCCGGGATTCCTACGCCGCGGACCCCTTCCTGGCGAATGCCGATCTGACGCTCTGGAGGATGGCCCAGATCCAATGGGATCTGGGCGATGATCGGCAGAGTCGGCGGTGGTGCGACGAAGGTCGCCGCCGCTTTCCCCACTTCTACCGATTCCAGCAGTGCCAGCTCATGCTCTACGCCCTTCCCGGCGTCGAGCCGGACGTCCCGGCAGCGTGGGAGCACATGCGGGAATTCGTGGAGCTGAGTCCGCCCCAGAGCAAGGAGATCAACGAGAAGCTCGGGCTGCAGCTCGTGGGTATGGTCCTTGCACGTGCTGAACTACCCGACTCGGCCCGGGCGGTGATGATCCGGGGTCGTGCGTCGCCGACACTCGACCCCGTGAGGACCATCGCATACCGGGAGAGCTTCGGGAGGGTGGTGCTCGAGGACTGGGACGAGGCCGTCAGCTTGATGGGCTCGTACTTCTCCGCCAATCCTCTCGCCGTAGAGGGCTACCGGGTGGGCGTGGAGGAAAACTCCCTCCCATGGTACCACGCGGCCCTGGCCGAACAACCTGAATTTCTGGCCCTTCTGGGCATGAACTGACTCTCCACCGAGACCACATGATGAGATCGCGCAGGGGGTGGGCGGTAGCCGCACTCGCGGGGCTGGCCGTATGGGCCTGCACGGAGCAGAACGCAGAGACCCTGGATCCCGACGTCATCACAGGGCCCGCCGAGGCCCGAGTGCCTTCGGAGTGCGCCACCGACGACCTGGCCCGGGCGGCCAGGGGATTCTTCGCGAACCCCGAACAGCGGGACGTCACGGAGACGCTCCGGGGAATCGCCGACGCCTGCGCAGCGGGCGACGGGGCCGGTGTGGTGAACGGAGGGTGGAGCATCTTCGCCACCGTGGAATCGGCGCTGAACGCGGGAACGACGGAGGACCCGGAGGACGGCACCGTTCTGGTGAACGGCCTCTTCGGCCTCATGTGCGCGGCCGACCAGAGCCTGTGCCAGGCACCGGCGGCGTGTGATGTGGAGGCGGACCGCTGTGCGTCGCCCCCCGATCCGATGGTGGCCGAGGTCTTCGGCGAGGGTGGGATCTTCGCCGTGCGGGCCGACGACATGGAGCCGATCCTCGCCCGGGGGGTCGTGCCCTTCGTGGACTTCGAGGGGGACGCCAACGACGGACTCTGGGTCCTGACCACCACCGCCCCCTCCTGGGCGGAGGCCACCAACACCTACGGCCCCGTCCTCATCTATGGCCGTCCCTCGAGCTACACCGAGCTCGATCTGGACGAGGTGCCCTTCGAGGATCTGGCCGTGGAGCTCCACTCCTTCCCCGACGTTGATCGGTTCGACGATGGCCGGCTCCACGTGGGCATCTGTTTCGAGAACGACGTGGAGATTCCCCATGTGGGCGGGCTCGAGTCCAATCCCACCCGGGTGGAGCGTCTTCAGCGCGAGGGCACCCTCCTCCAGACCTACACCGGACTCACGGGGGAGGCCTGCGCCGCCTTCCGGGGAACGCTGCCCGGCCTGGCCTTCTCCGACGGGCCTCTGGGCCGGCTTCTGGCGGGTGCGGCGCAGGCGCTGCTGCCTCGCCCCCTGTTCGCGGCGCTGGTGACGGATCGTCGGACTCCCCTCTCCAGCGGATCGCCCATCGACTTCAGCACCATCGCTCCGGTGGCGGCGGATCCCTCGGGCCGACTCGTCTTCGTGGATCCTCCCCAGAACGGGAATGCCGGGATCCCCCTACCGGTGATCCGTGTTCAGGCCCTCTCGGGCGGAGGAACGCCCCTGGAACGGGTGGCCATCCAGCTCGTGGTGGCGGGCAACGAGGGAGAGCCGGCAGGCGCCTCCTTCTGCCCCGAGGGGGAGACAGAGGACTGCGGTGACATCGAATTCACCGTGGAAGAGCTGGACGGTTACGGCACCCTGGCCGAATTCGACCAGGCCACCCTCTACAAGCCCGG
>JARRPL010000335.1:0-3643 GCA_037382905.1 Gemmatimonadota bacterium
GACAACGATTCGGGTGAGCCATGAAGGCCGCGATGCGGATCCTGACCCTGGCTCTGTTGGCCCAAGCACTCGTCTTCGGTTCCGGGATCTAGGCCCAGTCCGTTCCGACTTTGGAGATCGAGTTGGAGGGTGGGATTGTGGGGCAGAGTGGGAACGATGTTCAGATTCCCAACGACCTGTCGGGGACTCGCTTCTCCCTGGCCGATTTGGCTGGGAAGGGGCCCTGGCCCGCGGCCCGGCTCTATCTGACCTGGAACTTCAACTCGCGACACAGCCTCAGAGCACTCCTGGCACCGCTTTCCGTGACGGAATCGGGTGCGCTGGAAGGTCCCACGGCCTTCGCAGGAGAGACGTTCCAGCCCGGGACACCCGTGGATGCCACCTACCAGTTCAACTCCTGGCGACTCAGCTATCGGTATCGCTTTTTGGAGAGTCAGGATCTCGATCTTTGGGTCGGTTTCACAGGGAAGCTCCGGGATGCCAAGGTGGCCTTCAGGCAGGGGAACATCTACAGCGAAGACACGGACCTGGGATTTGTGCCCCTCCTCCATCTCGCAGCCGATTGGCGAGTGTTCCGAAACGGGAATCTGCTCTTCGATTTCGACGGTCTGGCCGGAGGGCCGGGAAGAGCCTTCGACTCCTCCCTGAAGCTCGGCTATGATCTGGGGGATCGTTGGAGGTTGACATTGGGATACCGAACGCTGGAGGGCGGCGCGGACGTGGAGTCGGTCTACAACTTCGCCTGGCTCCACTTTGGTGTAGCCTCCTTCGTTTTCCGCTTCTGAGGCTTGGGTCGGTCCTCACCGCATGCCTGGCTGTGAGATTTCGGGCTTGATCGTTCGACTGGAGGGATGAGATGCCGAGAGTAGAGCTGGGCAGTCCGGCTCCCGATTTCGACCTCGACGACTTTTCCGGGGTTCCCGTTCGCCTTTCGGACCTCCGCGGCAAGGCGAATGTCCTCCTGGTCTTCAACCGGGGGTTCACCTGACCCTTTTGCCAACGGCACATGGCGCCGTTGCGCCAAGGTTATGAGGAGTTCGTGAGGCGGGACACGAAGATCATCGTGGTGGGCCCCGAAGGGAAGAAGGCCTTCTCCCGGTTCTGGAACATGCACGAGCTGCCTTTCACCGGATTGCCCGACCCTCGGCACACGGTCCTCAAGCGCTTTGGACAGGAAGTGAACCTCTTCAAACTGGGACGGATGCCTGCTCAGGTCCTGGTGGACAAAGAAGGTGTGGTCCGATTCGCTCACTACGGCCACAGAATGTCCGACATACCGCCAAATCAGGAGATCCTGGAGCTTCTGGACGGAATCGTCGAGGGAGGTCCGCAGGGAGTGGGCTGAGGAAGGGCAAGGAGGGGCAGACTGAGGGTGCAGCCCTCCCCTCTCCTGCACTCCCCTTTCAGCCCAGGGGCCAAATGAAGGGAATGAGGAAAAGGGAGAGGACCGCCAGGAGAAGCTGAAGGGGAAGCCCCACGCGAACGAAGTCGGAGAAGCGATATCCCCCGGGCCCGTACACCATGATGTTGGTCTGATACCCCAGAGGGGTGGCGAAGGCCAGGGAAGCGCCCACCGTGATGGCGATGATGAAGGGTCTGGGGTCCAGTCCCTGGGAGGTGGCCGCCGACAGGACTACGGGGAAGATGAGAGCCACGGCGGCGGTGTTCGTGATGGTGAGGGTGAAGAACATGCATGCCAGGAGAGCCGCCGCAAGGATTCCCATGGCCCCCAGGGGCGCACCCAGGGCAACGATCCCCTTTCCAAGCCACACCGCCGCACCGGTGACCTCCAGCGCGTGGCCCAAACCGATGGCTGCCCCGATGACGATGAGGACGGACCAATCCACGGCCTTCCGAGCCTCCGCGGGCGTCACCAGCTTCATGGCCACCATGGCCACGGCTCCAAGAAGGCCCGCGACGGAAATGTGCATGATTCCCGTGGTGGCCAAAGCTACCACCAGGGCGAGAATCAGGAGCCCGACTTTGGCCGCTGATGGTTGCCACAGGGACTCCTCGTCCAGCTCCTTTCCAACCATCTCCCGGCCCACCATCAGGAACTCCCTCTCCTCCTGAAATACGTCCCCAAACCCGGGACTGCCCGCCAGAAAGAGGGTATCGCCCCTGTGCAGGATCACCTTCTCCGGGTCCTCATCCATCTCCGCCCCATGCCGGATGATGGAGATCACCGTGGCTCCGTAGCGGCCAGGGAAGTCCGCATGCTCCACCGTGTCATCCGTCAGGATGGATCCTTCGGGAATCACCACTTCCCGGAGCTCCCCCCCTGCCTCCGCAGATTCCTCGTCCTCGGGATGAGGGCCCAACTCCGGATCCAGCTCTGCTTGGTCCGGGAGAAAGCGAGGGGCGACCAACACCAAATAGGCGAAGCCCGTCACTGCCAGGGGCACACCCAGAAGGCCCAACTCGAAGAATCCCAGACCAGGATAGCCGTGCTCCCTCAACAGCCCGTCGGCCACAAGGTTGGTGGAGGTCCCGATCAGGGTGCAGATCCCTCCCAGGATGGAGGCATAGGAGAGGGGGATCAGAAGCTTCGACGCCGAGACGTCCTTTCCCCGGGTCCATCCCAGAACGGAGGAGATCCCCATGGCGACGATGGGGGTGTTGTTGAGGAAAGCCGATGAGACGCCGGATGCCAGGACGAGGCGAAGAAGGACCCCACGCAGGCTCCGAAACCCGCCGAACAGTAGCTCGGCGGCCTTACGCAGGATTCCCGTGGACCGGAGGCCGCTGGCCACCACGAAAAGAGACCCGATGGCCACAATTGTCGGGTCGGAGAATCCCGCCAAACCCTCCTCGAGAGGTACGACCTCCAGAGCCAGGAGGGTTGCCAGGGCCGCCAGGAGAAGGACGTCGGGGCTCAACACCTCCAGAACCAGGAGAACCACGGCCAGGCCGATGACACCCAGGGTGATTCCGATGTCCAGCGTCATTCAAGCCAATCCTTGCACACTGAGCCGACTCTGTCCTGACCGGGAAGAGTCGAGAGTAGCGAGTGGATGCCCGTCGACGCCAGAGGAGTAGGGAAGTGTGGCGAATGGGGCGGACGAGCGGAGGACCGGAGGACGCGGGGGCCAACTCCCGCAGTCGGAATCTCTCAACACTCGGTGGGGCATCTGTCGGAGCATCTTTTCCAGGGCGGCCGGGCGAACTCGCGCTGGGGGAGGGGCTCCGAGGAACTCCCAGGAGCTCCAGCGTGTCCGATGCCTCCGAAGCCCGACTCGGTTTGCGGCCGAAGGGGGGACTGTGATGACCGAGCGCGGAGAGGCCCTGAGAGGGCTTCTCCTGTTGCCCACTGGGCCGGATCGGCACTCCGATCCTCCCTCGGCACGGGTGTCAGTACCGGTGTCAGTGGGGAGGGGGGAGGCTGCTTCCGAGGGAGAGTAGCGAGTCGCAGGCTGCGCCCGCCGTCCTCAGTTCACAGTGGATTCTGTGCAGGATGCTCTGTGCAGGGGGATGCGCTGTGAGCCTGATAAGCGTGAGGTCGGTAGTTCGAGTCTACCCAGGCCCATCTCAAAGCGGCTTTCTCGACAATGTGTCGGGAGGGCCGTTTTCGTTTGCTTTTTGTTCAAGAAGGAAATAGAGAAAACTCGGCCTAGGTCGTTACGGGTACGCTGGTTAGGCGTGC
>JARRPL010000336.1:0-3629 GCA_037382905.1 Gemmatimonadota bacterium
TCCAGCACCCGGGCCGCGGCACGTCCCGCGGTGATGAGGCCGTCCAGCTCCTCGGGAGTACCGACGGACATGAGACGCTCCGATCCAGGGGAGAGGGTCCGTCCCGAGGCCCGGGAGGACCGCCGATGATCATGCTCCCGGCTCCCCTGCCAGCGCCAGGCGTCTCCTCGGCGTCCGCCCTGCCCAGGGTTCCGGGAGTCAGCTCTGCTCCCCGTCCAGCCAGTAGCCGGGCACCAGATCCCCCACCGTGCTTCGCCGCCCACCGGGCAGGGCCACCACCGTCTCCCGGTTCCGGGGCGTGAGCTGGAGGATCAGCTCCCGGCACCGCCCGCACGGCGGCACCACGCCCTGGGCGTTCACCGCCACGATGGCCGCGATCTCCCGCTCCCGGTGCTTGAGCATCTCGGCGATGGCCGCGTGCTCCGCGCAGAATCCCACCCCGCAGGCCAGGTCGAGACATACCCCGGTGTGTATGGCGCCGGAGGCGGTGCGTAGAGCCGCGGCGACGGCCCCCGCCTTGAGATCCGGCTTCCGCAGCTCGAAGACCCCCTGGACCGCCCGGGCCGCGGTCAGGAGCGCGTCGATCTCGATCCCGTGTTCACCCATTGCGTCCCGTCCGTCGGTTTCAGGAGCGGGGTCCGACCGATGGGGGCGCCCGGAGGCGCGCGCCGTCGTCAGACCCGATCATTCAATCCTGATACCCCGCTCTTCTCCGCGCAGTGGTCGCAACAGAAGAAGCGCCCGTCGGCCTCCAGCCCGTGGCCGATCATGGCGACGCCGCAGGTGTCGCATCGGGGGGCGAGCTCGGCGATGGCGCATTCGAAGCTGTCGAAGGTGTGGCTTCGTCCGTCCTTCACGATGTCGAAGGACTTGTCGTAGTCGTTCCCGCAGCGCTGACACTGTCCCATGGTCTGGTCCCGGGTCGAGAGGAGTTCGGTCCGTCCGGAGCCAGGGAACGCGAGGATCGTGCCAGGTCAGGGGAGGCCCCGCATCCCCTCCGCCGGATCCACCCGGTAGAAGTCCCGGAGGAGGTCGTACAGGTCAGGCTTGCTCTCCCGGAGCTGCTGCGGCTTCTCGAAGAAGACCTCCGTCGCCACGGCGAAGAACTCACCCCGGTTCGTCGCTCCGTAGGTGTCCATGACCGTGGGTTCCCCCTGGTCCCTCGCCCGGGTGAGCTGCTGGAAGCGTGCCTCGAGGACCTCGGCCCAGGGCTTCATGGACGACAGGCGTAGCCCCACGGGAACGCCGTCCGCCTCCCCCGTCTCCTGATCGAGCTGATGGGCGAACTCGTGGAAGACCACGTTCTTCCCGTCCCGGGGATCGAAAGCCCCCTGGCGGCTGCTATCCCAGGACAACACCACGACCCCGTGCCGCCAGGACTCCCCGAGGATCGGGGTGGGACCCTGGTTCTCCGTCAGGACACCCGTGTGCATCCCCCCGCCCACGCGGCGGGCCACCACCGTCCCGGGATAGACGACCACCGTCTGCAGCCCGGGGAAGAGGCCCACCTCGAGCCAGAGAACCAGGAGACAGGCCTGCGCCGCGATCGTGACCCGGATCTCCTCGGTCATCCGCAGGCCGCCGGCCCCGTCGATCCGCTTCGTGGCGAGGAAGACCTGGACCAGCTTCAGGAGCCGGGTGAAGTCGGCGTCCGACAGCTTCCGCGTGAGGGGGACGTTTCCCCGGACGATCTCCTCCCACCCGTCCGGCACCGGCTCTGCCCTCAGCCGCACGGGCCGCGTCCATCGGACTCCCCTCGTCAGGCGCCGGCCCAGCACGAGCGTCCCTCCCATGAGCCCCAGCGCCGCCAGCACCGCGAGCAGGCCCATGGGGTCGATCATCTCTGGACCTCCGCCAGCGCCTCGTCCATCATCTCCACCGCCAGGGCCGCATCGGCCTCGCCGAGCGCCAGCGGTCCCTTGATCTTGATCACGTTCTCGTGGGGGCCGTCGGTCCCGGTGAGGATGCGCCGGTCCCGGAGGGCGTTCACCAGGCGGGCCGCCTCCCGCGGTGCGGGCTCCCGGGTGTCGGGGTCCCGCACCAGCTCCACCCCGATGAAGAGCCCGGTTCCCCGGACGTCCCCGATCAACGGGTGACTCCCCATGAGCGATCGGAGGCCGTCCCGGAGCTTCGTCCCCACCACCAGGGCGTGTTCCTGCAGCCCTTCCTGCTCCACGACGTCCAGGACCGCGAGCCCGATGGCGCAGGACACGGGGTTGCCGCCGAAGGTCGAGAAGTACTCCATCCCGGTCCCGGCGAACGTCCGGGCCACGGCCCCGGTGGTGACCACCGCCGCCAGGGGATGGCCGTTCCCGATGGGCTTCCCCATCACCACCACGTCGGGGACGACATCCTGCTGCTGGAAGCCCCAGAAGTGGGTTCCCACCCGTCCGAAGCCCACCTGCACCTCGTCGAGGATACAGAGCCCGCCGGCTCCCCGCACGTGGCGGAAGGCCGTCTCCAGGTACCCCTCCGGCGGCACGATCTGCCCCCCCACCGAGGACAGCGACTCGGCGATGAAGGCGGCGGGCGGCCGATCCATCGCCCCCACGAGCCGTCCCACCGCCTCTCCATAGGCGACCCCCGTGTCCCGCCCCGATCCCCGGTAGGGACCCCGGTATCCGTCGGGCATGGGCGCGACGTGGACCCACTCCTTCCGGCCTTCGCCGCCGGGCCCGTCGAATTTGTAGGGGCTGATGTCGATCAGGGTGGTCGTGTGCCCGTGGTAGGCGTTCTCCAGGACGATGACGTCCCGGTGGCCGGTGTGGGTCCGAGCCAACCGCAGCGCCAGCTCGTTCGCCTCCGAGCCCGAATTCACCAGGAAGCAGTGGTCGAGCTCCGGAGGCAGGGTGGCGCACAGCCGGTCGGCGTACTCGGAAAGGAGGTCGTAGAGGTAGCGGGTGTTGGTGTTCAGCCGCCCCATCTGCGCCTGCCCGGCGGCCACGACCCGGGGATGGCAGTGCCCCACGTGGCAAACGTTGTTGTAGAGGTCCAGGTGGGCCCGACCCCGGTCGTCGTAGAGGCGCGCGCCTCGCCCCCGGACCGCCGTCCGGGGGGTTGTGAAGCTCACGGAGAGGGCGGCGCCGATGCGGGAGCGTCGGCGGGCCAGCAGCTCGTCCGTCGGGGCCCCCGGTCCGGCCAGGGGGTGACTTCGATCCGGGACGTGAGACGGTCCGCCGCCTCCGCCGGGTCGATCCCCGCGAACCCCTCCAGGGCCCGCCATGCCGCCGCCTCCGTGGAGAACCAGGACTCCCTGGGAGCCTCCTCCCTCCGGCGTCCGGCGGCGATGGTGACGGAGACCGCGAGACGGCCACACATGAGGGGGAAGAGCAGCTCACATTCGGTGATCGAGAGGGGTCGTCGGGCATGATAGCCCTCCACCAGGCGGGCCCCCGCCTCCCAGGGGTCCGGCTCCTCCAGGAGCAGGTACGCCAGGGCGATGGCCAGGTCGCACACCAGGGGGTTGTACAGGGCGTCGCCGAAGTCCAGCACCCCTACCACCCGGTCACCATCCACCAGGACGTTCTCGTCGTTCAGGTCTCCGTGGATGAAGCCGTGGGGGAGCTCACCGAGCCAGGGCTCGGCCCCCGCCCAGAGGCGAAACGCCTCGGTGGCCAACGCCCGCCGGG
>JARRPL010000337.1:0-3601 GCA_037382905.1 Gemmatimonadota bacterium
CCGCCGGGGCGCTGGAGTTCTGCAACGTGGAGGCGCTTCCCCTGACCGACAGGGTGGCCCGGGAGCAGGGAATGGAGGTGACCCGAACCTCGCTCCGCCTCCGGAATCCCGCGAACGCCCCCGACGCCGCGGACGAGGAGGCGCTGCAGTGGTTCCAGGCGCAGTTGGACTCGGACGCCGGGGTCCCGGAGATGCATGTCCGCCGGATGGAGGACGGGAGCTACCGGTATTACCAGCCGCTGATGACCGCCGGACTGTGCGTTCAGTGTCACGGCGCCCGGGACGAGCTGGCCCCCGACGTGCTGGAGGCGCTGGACGAACACTATCCCGAGGACCGGGCCACGGGCTACGCCGAAGGTGATTGGCGCGGACTCCTCCGGGTCTCCGTGCCGGCCTCCGCGGTGGCCGGATCCTGAAGAAACCCCACGGGCCCCGAGCCCGGATTGCGGCGACCCGTGCGGGTGCGCCGGTGCCATGAACCAGAGGACGAGAAGACGATGAGCGAACCCCTCCGGGCCAAGCTGCCGGATGGAAGTGTGAAGGAGCTCCCAGCGGGTGCCAACGCCGGCGACGTGGCGGCGGCCATCGGTCCGGGGCTGGCCAAGGCCGCGGTGGCGGCCGTGGTGGACGGCGAGGTCGTGGACCTGATGCGCCCCCTGGAGGGCGAGGTGGACCTCCGCATCCTCACCGAACGGGATCCGGAGGCCCTTGCGGTACTCCGCCACTCCGCGGCCCACGTCCTGGCCACCGCGGTGCGCACCCTGCGGCCCGGTGCCGGGATCGGGTTCGGACCCGCCATCGACGAGGGCTTCTATTACGACTTCGAGGTCGACCAGCCCTTCACCCCCGATGAACTCGAGACCTTCGAGGCGGAGATGGGGAAGGTGATCGCCAGCGACCAGCCCTTCGAACGTCGACAGGTCACCCGGGCCGAGGCCCGCGAGCTCTTCGCCGACGACGCCCTCAAGCTCGAGCGGCTGGAGGAGTTCGACGAGGACGAGGTCATCACCGTCTATCGCAACGGACCGTTCCTGGATCTGTGCAGGGGTCCCCACATCCCCGGCACCGGGCGACTCGCGCACTACAAGCTCCTCTCCACCGCCGGCGCCTACTGGCGGGGCGACGAGAACCGCCAGACGCTCCAGCGCATCTACGGGACGGCCTTTTTCCAGGAGAAGGAGCTCGAGGCCCACCTGGAGCGACTGGAGGAGGCGAAGAAGCGGGACCATCGGACGCTGGGGCGGGAGCTGGACCTCTATTCCACCGACGCCCGGGTGGGCTCTGGGCTCATTCTCTGGCACCCCAAGGGTGCCACCGTCCGCATGGAGATCGAGAACTACGAACGGGAGCTCATCCTCCGGCACGGCTACGAGTTGGTCTATACGCCCCACGTCATGAGCGAGCGGCTCTTCGAGATCTCCGGGCATCTGGAGAACTTCCACGAGAACATGTTCGGCGCCATGGAGGTGGAGGGGGCCCGGTATCGCCCGAAGCCCATGAACTGTCCGGGCCACATCGCCATCTACCAGGCCCATCAGCATTCGTACCGGGACCTGCCCATCCGCATGGCGGAATTCGGGACCGTCTACCGTTACGAGCGGAGCGGTGTGCTCCACGGCATGCTCCGGGTCCGGGGGTTCACCCAGGACGACGCCCACGTCTTCTGCACCCCGGACCAGGCGCCCGGCGAGATCGAGCGCCTCCTGGATCTGGTGGACGAGATGCTCACCACCTTCGGGTACCCCTACACCATCGAACTGGCCACCCGCCCCGAGAAGGCGCTTGGGGCGCCGGAGGACTGGGACTCCGCGGAGCGGATGCTGGCGGACACCCTGGAACGGAGGGGGAAGGATTACACCCTCGACCCGGGCGGCGGCGCCTTCTATGGACCCAAGCTGGACTTCAAGCTCATCGACGCCATCGGCCGGAAGTGGCAGGGTCCAACGGTCCAGCTGGACTTCAACCTCCCGGATCGCTTCGAGATCGAGTACGTGGGCGAGGACAACGAGCGTCACCGTCCCATCATGCTCCATCGCGTCCTGGTGGGATCCATGGAGCGATTCGTCGGCGGACTGGTGGAACACTACGCCGGTGCCTTCCCCGTGTGGCTGGCCCCCGAGCAGGTCCGGGTGCTCCCCATCTCGGAGCATCAGGAGGAGGAGGCCCGAACGCTGGTTCAGGAGCTGACGGAGGCCGGCGTCCGGGCCGTTCTGGACGCCAGGGACACCCTGAGCGCCCGGATCCGGGATGCGGAGCTCCAGAAGGTCCCGTATATGGGGGTCGTCGGGGAGCGGGAGGTGGAGGCCGGTACGGTAGCGGTACGACGGCGGGGAGCCGGCCGAAAGCAGGTGGTCATGGAGCGAGCGGCCTTCGTGGCCCGGATCGTGGACGAGATCCGCACGCGGGCGTTGGACCCCGACTTCGGGACAGGGGATGCCCGCTGAGGAGGGCCCCACCGCGCCGGCGGTTGACGCCGAATCCCTGGCCGCCCATCTTCCGAAGCCGATGTGAGGTCGGCAGACAGATCGGAAGTGGGTCGTTCGCCACGGCCCCACCCCCGGGCTTCCCATCGTGGAGCCCACCGGGTTCGAGGGCGCCGGGACGGCCACGGGGTCGTCCCCGCTGCATTCGGGCTCGGAACCTGGGTTTCGAGCCCGTTTCTCGTTGATGGGCTCGTTTCGTCCCCCTAGCGGAGGGCACGGCCATAAGCGAGCGCAGGGTCCGCGTGAACGACCAGATCAGGATCAGCCCCGTCCGTCTCATCGACGACGAAGGCGGTCAGCTGGGCATCGTTTCCCTGGACGAAGCCCGGGAGCGGGCAGACACGAAGGGGCTGGATCTGGTGGAAGTCGCACCCGATTCACGCCCCCCCGTGGTCAAGATCATGGACTACGGAAAGTTCAGGTACGAGGAACAGCGAAGGGCCAGGGAGAGCAAGAAGAAGCAGCACAAGGTCCAGGTGAAGGAAGTGAAGTTCCGACCCGGGATCGAGGAACACGATTACGAGTTCAAGACCCGCCACGCCCGACGGTTTCTCCAGGACGGCAACAAGGTCAAGCTGACGATGCAGTTCCGCGGTCGTCAGGTGACCCACGCCGAACTGGGCCGTGAGGTGCTGGAGCGGGTGACGGAAGATCTGAAGGAGGTGGCCACGGTGGAGTCCCGACCGAACATGGAGGGACGCACCATGACCATGATCCTCGCGCCTCTCAAGCAGAGCTGAGACGACCATGCCGAAGATGAAGACGAATCGGGCCGCCGCGAAGCGGCTCAAGCGGACCGCCTCGGGCAAGTTCAAGCGGTTCAAGGCCAATCACAGCCACATCCTCACCAAGAAGTCGAGGAAGCGGAAGCGGCGGCTCCGGTCGTCGGACCTGGTGTCCAAGGCGGACAAGAGCCGCATGGATCGCCTCATGCCTTACGGAAAGTAGGAGGACCGGGACGATGCCACGCTCGAAAGGGGCCGTGCACCGCAATCAGCGCAAGAAGAAGGTCTTCAAGGCCGCCAAGGGGTACTTCGGCGGTCGCAAGAACCTCTACCGCACCGCCAAGGACGCGGTGGAGAAGGGTTGGGAGCACGCCTACCGGGACCGGAAGAAGA
>JARRPL010000338.1:0-4413 GCA_037382905.1 Gemmatimonadota bacterium
CGGGGACCCAGGGCCAAGACCTGCTCGGCGGACCCGTCGGCCCAGCTCCGCATCTCATCCGCCGGAATGGGACGGCCGTGATAGCTGTCCACCCAGCCGCGAAGATCGAGCTCCGGCGACCCGGAGGACTCGGTCTTGGCGTACGTCCCCTCCCACACACCCTGCCACTGGGCGAGCTTCTCCCTCCGAAGGGCCTCTGCCCGCTCCCGGACGTCGGGTCGGGTGCTGTCCAGCACCAGATAGGCGGTCAGACGCCGACCGCCGTGCCCGTCGCCCCGGGCGGCGACAGCGCACTCCCGGACCGCCGGGTGCTTCAGGATTTCCGCCTCAACCTCCCCCGGCTCCACCCGGTGCCCACGGATCTTGAGCTGGTCGTCGAGCCGGCCCAGGAACAGGAGATTTCCGGACCGGTCCCGGCGTGCCAGATCCCCGGTCCGGTACATGCGTCCACCGTCCGGCGCCTCCACGAACCGTTCCGCCGTCAGGTCCGGCCTTCGCCAGTATCCGTCCGCGACACACTCACCTCCGGCGCAGAGCTCGCCCGGCTCACCGTCCGGCACGGCGCATCCGTCGTCGGTGCGGAGATGGATGACGGTGTTGGCGATGGCTCGGCCGATGGGCGGGAGGAGTGGCCACGAGGCAGGAGGGCCCTCGAGAGTGTGTGCGGTGACCACGTGTGTCTCGGAGGGACCATAGTGGTTGTGCAGCCGGCACCCCGGCAGACGCTCGAAGAACGCGCGGATCACATCGTTGACCTGAAGCTGCTCTCCGGCGGTGACTACCTCCCGCAGCGATTCGGGCACGGGGCCGTGGGTCACCGCCACCTCGGCGAGCTGTTGCAGGGCCACGAAGGGGAGAAAGATTCGCTCAACCTCGTCCCGCTCGAGAACGGCCAGGAGGCGGGTGGGATCCCGGCGCACCGGGTCATCCACCAGCACCAGTTCCCCGCCCACGGCCCAAGTGGCGAAGATCTCCTGGAAGTGGACGTCGAAGCTCAGGGGCGTGAACTGCAGGGTGCGAAGCGGCTCTCCAAAGCCCGGCTCGGACACCTGCCAATCGATCAGGTTGGCCAGCGCCCGATGAGGCATGACCACCCCCTTAGGCGTGCCGGTCGAGCCCGAGGTGTAGATCAGGTACGCGGGTCGGGCGGGAGCCGCCAGGGAGTCGACCAGCGGCTCACCGGCGAACGCGGCGAGGTCGTCCGGCTCGACGACCGGCGTCCCGATACCGGAGAAGACGTTCTGCGCTCCGGGCGAGGCGATGACCAGCGCGAGATCAGCGTCCTCGGCCATCAGCTCTAGCCGAGCCCGGGGATAAGCGGGGTCAAGTGGCACGTAGGCGGCACCGGCCCGAAGCGTGCCAAGGAGGGCGACGCAGCGGGCGAATCCGGGATCCACCGAGAGCCCCACTCGCTCACCGAGCCCGACGCCACGCGCCCGGAGCGCGGCGGCGAACCGGCCCGCCGCCTCATCGAGGCCTGCGTAGGTGAGCCGGGTGTCCCCATGGACCACCGCTACGGCATCGGGGACCCTCCGCGCTTGCGAGGCGGCCCGGCGATCCGCGGTCGGGTTGCCGGACGTATCCACCGGGGTCACGACGCCGGTTCTCGGTCCGTGGCGAAGGCTGCGTCCAGCCACCGCATTAGCTCCCTCACCACCGTGCGCTGAATGAGAGGATCAGTGAGGGTGTGGGCGGCATCGGGGAAATAGCGCAAGGTCAGGACGTCGTCGAAATTAACACCCGGATACATGTCGATGAACTGCCGCTCGTAGTTGTACTCCTCGTGCCATGAGCCGGTGAAAGCGACGAACATGCGGACGCCCCTTGCCACCAGGTCCCTGTACCCTGCCTCGATCTGGGAGCGTGGAGGGTAGGCGGACCATTCCTCGATCCACATGTCCACGCCGGGCTGGACGGGCGAGGGCTTTTCCACCAGCCCCAGGCGCCGACCCAAGCTCCGGAACACCGACGGCAGATTCCCGATCCGGCGGACGACCTTGTTCACGTAGTACCGGACGTTTCGGTAGGCGAACCCGTCGATCTGGACGATCCCCACGATCCGTTCATCGCGAAGTGCGGCGTGGAAAGCGTCCCGTGCACCCGAACACAGGCCATACACTGCGAACCGATCGATGCCGCGTCGCGCCTCCAGCTCCGAGAGCATCTCGGAGATCTCCGAGACCCGGCCCTCCTCCAGGCCCACTCCGTCACCACGGGGAGCGCTGTCGCCCACCCCGGCATGGTCGAAGCGGAGGCAGGGGTACCCGCGGCCCGCCAACACGCGAGCGAGCGTGACCGCGGCTCGCCCAGCGCCGACCCGATGGATGTTGCCGGCGTTCAGGATCACTACAGCCGGGAGACTTCTATCGTTCGTGGGTTCCGGCAGGGTAACGATCCCAACGAGGCCGGTCTCGGTTCGGAAGACTTCCTCTCGAAGGCCGGGGGTCATCCCTCATCCACCGAGCGCGTTGACGACCGCACGCACCATGTCCCGAGGCAGGAGGATGCCACCCATGGCATCCGAGTAGTTCCAGTCCCACGGAGATGGTACGACGCGCGACTCGACTTCCCCGGCGTGATCCACGTGGGCCTCGGCGAGTGCATCGTAGTTGTCAGCCGGTCGCGAGAGCATCTGAATGACCCGGGTCTCCGCCTGAAGTTGCACGTCGCGTAAGTCAATTCTGCATATATCTTCACGTAATGACTCAGTGATTGGAAACCCATAGACCCACCACGTGGTTCCCTCCCGATGGCCTATCCTGGTCTCCAGGTCATCCACGAATGCGGTCCCCGTCACGACCGGGTCCCAGAGCACGAGCCGCTCGACCTCGGCGCGGTCGCGGGCGGCGAGTGCCGCCAAAGTTGCCCCGAGTCGCAGACCGCCAAGCCGCACCTGGTCCGCACCGGAGCGCCGCCGAGCCTCCCCGATGGCCTCATTCACGTCGTCGAGCCACCCGTCCAAGCTCGCCTCCGTAGCCGCCCCCGCAGAGTCGCCGGTCCCGGAATAGTCGAAGCGCAGCACCGGCACACCCGTTCGGCTGAGAAGGAGCGCGAGCTGACGGAAGGCCTTATGGGCCCGCACGTACTCCTGCCCGAAGGGGTAGCATAGCACCGCTACCGAAGACGCACCCTCCCCTCCCGCCTGTGGGACGTACGACCCGAACAGCCTGCGCTCTGGGCCGAAGTGGAAGAATTCCATGGAGGTGACGAATCCGCAGTTCGAGAACAGCCGGGCGACCGGCCGTTCCGGGCCTTCCGGCGGCCCGGCTCGGGCGAGGGACATCCGATCTGTCCCCATCCAACCTATATGAGGTTCCGACCCCCTCCTGCGAAACGGGTTTCGTTACCGTTTCGTCGGGCGGCGGGAGATGGCGGCGGCCGAATGCCGCCAGAATCCGGTGGCCACCCATTCGGCAGACACCCGGTAGCCCCCCCGGAGGTCCTCCACCCCGGGAGCCGCCGGGCTCAGACCCGAAGGAGCTACCCGAAGGCTGCCGGCGTCGGACCCATGGCGCAGAGACACCGCGTCGAATGCCATCCACACCCCTGATTCCGGGTAGAGCGCCTTGAATACGGATTCCTTTGCGTCCTGCGTGTGTGACGGATCCGACGACCTCTCGGGGCCATACGGGCTGCCGATGGGGACCCACCCCGATGGGCCCGGACCATCGGCCCAGCCGGGCCAGCGCATGTCGGGCACAGGCCCGGCCACGAGCGAACTCCCGACGCCGAGACGGTACGGCGTAACGGACGACCTCCTCTTCGTCGGGGTGGAGCTCCTCTTCGTGGACGTCAACCCCCCAGACGGCGAGTGCCACTCCCGGCGGCAGGAGGTCGACCAGGGCTTCCCGAATGGCCTCCGGGTTGAGGCCACTGTCGCTTAGCACTCGATCTCCACGGGGGCGCCGAGGGCCGGGTCGTTGGATTTCGTTTCCTTCATGTTCAACTCGTGCGCGTATTGTCCAGCGGAGTTCGGCTTCAGGGTGTTCATGCCGCAATCTGCAGGTCACGGGAGCGACGCCTGACTCCGGCGAGCCTCTTCGGGATCCTCGTTGCGGCCAAGCTTCGATCCCCAGGAAACTAAAGCAATATGGAGCATCTATCTCTATTTCGACCCTAGTCCAGATCGGTTCGGTAGTGCGGTTACCGACGAAATGCCGAGAGTTTCCCCGACCAGAAATCCCAACGGACATCCGGCAAGCTGCGGCCGAAGTCGGGTGTGGAGCCATGACCCGCGTCGAGGCGCTGCAGCTGTTCGAGCGTCATCTCCTCCACGACGCCCGCGCCGCCCGTCGTGCGCTCCAGCGTGTCGTCATGGAACAGGACGAGGTGGTCGTCCGCGGTGGCGTGAATATCGAACTCGATCGCGTCCGCCCCGGCCTCGACGCCGTGCCGGATCGACTCGAGCGTGTT
>JARRPL010000339.1:0-4501 GCA_037382905.1 Gemmatimonadota bacterium
GCCGCCTGCGTCCGTCCCGGCACCATTTCGAGATGCCGTGCCAGCCAGGCCCCCACCACCACCATGAGAATCATGAGCCCCCACGTCACCACCACCGGCTCGGTGATGGGCACGGGCCCGACGTGGAGGAGCTCGGGGGACCGGGTGAGCTGGGTCATGGTGCCTCCCGCTCCACCTGCCGGAGGACCCGGCTCCGGGCCACGAGGATGCCGCCGGTGGCCGCCACCAGGGCCACCGCACCCATCCGGGCCACCGCAAGGAGCCCGAGACCCAGCAGGGCCACCCGAAGCAAGGTGAGCGCCAGGATGCGGCCACCGCTCCGGCCCTCCACCATCCGGTCGACGGAGTGGCGGAGGGAACGGAAGTAGAGGTGGCCCAGCGCGACGCCCGCCACGGCGCCGGCCAGCGCGCCCGCCAGGAGTCCCAAAGGCCCCGTCAGGACTGCGAGTCCGCCGGTCATGGCTCGTGCATCCAGCGCCACCCCGACCAGCATCCCACGGCCAGCCCCAGCACCAGCAGGGCCCCCGTCCACGTGAGCCCGCCACCGGTCCGGCGGTCCAGCCAGCGGCCGGCGAACAGGCCCGCGAGCGTGGGCGTCACGATCATCCAGCCCAGAACGCCGATCTGGGCGAGGCGTCGGGCCACGCCCTCGTCGCCGGCCTCGCGCCAGCGGCGATGTCGCTCACCGCGCCTGCGGGTCTCCGCGACCAGCGGGTCGGTCTCGTGGGGGTTCTTCATCAGGGCGCCTCCTGTCGACGGGCCTGCTGGAGCTGCCGCGTGATCTCCCGGATGGCGGCGAGGTGGAGGCGGGTGGTCTCGAAACGCTCCGCTCGCTCGTCCTCCCGGGCCTGCTCGAGCCGGCTCAGGACCTCGGTGTGAAGGCGCTCCACATCGGTCCCCACCACCGCCTCGCGAGTCGCCACGTTCACCTCCCGACCGTCGGTCACGGTGAGCACTCCGTTCCGGACGGCGCAGTACCGGGCGTCCCCTCCCGACGAGGTCCAACCCACGACCGAGACCACCAAGGTGGTGACGAAATCCTCGAGTCCGTCCAGGATGCCGAAGGCTCCGATGGCGTCTTCGGCCCGTACCGACACCACGTCAGCGTCCCCACCATGTAGAGGGAGCTCTCGGCCCAGTCGTCCGTCTCCCCGTCCAGGATCGCCGCCACCCCCGACAACGTCTCCTCCCGAGGTACGCTGACCCCGGGCGTCCCGGTGAAGGCCTCGGTCACGACGAAGGGCTGGGTCAGGAATCGCTGCAGCCGTCGGGCGCGACGCACCACGAGCCGGTCCCGGGCCCCAAGTTCCTCCACCCCCAGGAGCGCGATGATGTCCTGGAGTTCCCGCCACCGGGCCAGCGTCTCCCGGGCCCGCTCCGCCACCGCGTAGTGACCGTCCCCCACCACCAGCGGATCCAGCAGCGCCGAGTCGGAGGAGAGAGGGTCGATGGCCGGGTAGAACCCCTCCGCCGCCAGCTTCCGGGAGAGGACCATCAAGCTGTCCATGTGACCCGAGATGGTGGTCACGGCCGGATCGGTGAAGTCGTCGGCGGGGACGTAGACCGCCTGTATGGAGGTGACCGAGGCCCCGGCGACGGAGGCGATGCGCTCCTGGAGCGCCGCCACCTCCGTGGCCAGGGTCGGCTGGTACCCCACCCGACTCGGGAGGCGGCCCAGAAGGCTCGAGACCTCGGCGCCGGCCTGCACGAACCGGAAGACGTTGTCCATCAACAGGAGGACGTTGGTCTGCTCCTGGTCCCGGAAGTACTCCGCCGTGGTCAACGCCGTGAGGGGCACACGCCACCGAGCCCCGGGAGGCTCGGCCATCTGGCCGTAGACCAGCGCCGTGCGGGGAAGGACGCCGGACGCCTCGATCTCGTGCCAGAGCTCGTGCCCCTCCCGGGCCCGCTCCCCGACGCCGGCGAAGACGGAGATCCCGTCGTAGTGCGCCACCATGGCGTGGATGAGCTCCATGATCAGGACGGTCTTGCCCACCCCCGCCCCGCCGAACATGGCGGCCTTGCCTCCCTGGGCCAGCGGAGCGAGCAGATCCACGACCTTGATTCCCGTCTCGAAGACCGCGGTGGTGGCCGCGGTGGCGGAGAGGGGCGGAGGAGCGCTGTGAATGGGCCTGCGAGGAACGTCCGCCGGGAGTGGCGCGCCGTGGTCCTGGACGTTCCCGGTGACGTCCAGGAGCCGACCCAGCACGGCGTCACCCACGGGCACCATCACCGGCTCGCCCACGGCTTCGACCTCGGTGCCCCGGGCCAGCCCGGTGGTGGTCTGGAAGGCCACGCTCCGGACCGTCGTCCGGTCGAGGTGGGCATGGACCTCGGCGACGACCGGCGATCGATCCCGGAGCACCAGCGCCGTGTTGATCGGGGGGAGGCGGTCTTCCGGAAACGCCACGTCCACGACGGGGCTGCGGACCGCCACGACCAGGCCGCGGCCGTCTCTCCCCGTCCCTGGAGGCTCCCGGGAATCCCGCCTGTCCATGAGCCGAATCTCCCCACCCGGCCCGGCCCCGCCTCCGGAAGGCATTCCGGCGTGGGCGGGCTCCGTCGTTACGCCCGTCGGGGATCTCCCTGGCTGGCCCCGGGTCCTGGGAGAGACTCGGGGCGGGACATCCAGTCGCGTTGGACCGGGCACTACCGAATGGTGTGCCGGCTTCCGGTACCCCCGCAAGAGGGCCTGATAGGGGTGCGGAGGTGCGCCCACACAGGGAAGCGGAATTCCCCTGACACGAGCCGAGGGACTTGGGCCCGGTTCTGGAGCTCCGGCGCGCTTGCCCCGCCCCCGAGGCGGGACCTACCCTCGACTCGTAGGGGTCGCCCCGTCGGGGTCCCGACCCCGAACTCATCGACCATTCGAGAGGCACCAGCCATGAACGTCAAAGACATCATGCGGACCGATGTCGTCACCGCCCACCCGGACCAGACGGTTCGGGAGCTCACGCGTCTTCTCAGCGAGAACGGGATCTCCGGCATGCCGGTGGTCACGGACTCGGGCGAGGTGCTGGGTGTGGTCTCGTCGTCGGACGTGATCCGGGTGGCCGCCGGGTCCGACTCGGTCCCCGTGTCCGGCACCCGCTGGATCCCCGTCTCCGTCCCCGAGAACACCGTGGATCCCGAGGATCCGGAGGTGGACCCCTACAGCGACTATTTCCTTCCGGAAGAGGCGCCGGTCGTGGGCCCGGGGTGGGACTCCGTGGAACCGGAGGGGCCCCTGGACCAGCTCTCCGTGTCGGACATCATGACGCCCGTCACCTTCACGGTGGAGGGAACCGCCACGCTGGTGGAGCTCGCCGACTTCCTGGTCCGTGGTAAGATCCACCGTGCCCTGGTGCTGGACGAGGGCCGCCTGGCCGGCATCGTCACCGCCATGGACGTCCTGCGGGTAGTGGCGGACGGTCGGAGCTGAGTCTCCCTCCGGGCCCGGGGGCGCTGTCGGTCCAGGCGCCCGGGCCCGGGACGTGCTCCGGCCAAGCCGGTCCACACGGGCCCGGCTTGGCCGGCGTCACCCGGCGCGCAGGAGATGACAGAGGACGTCCCGGAGAGCGGGGGACTCTACTTCTCCACCCGGACGACCTCGAACTCGATCCCGCTGCTCGGGGTTCCCGGGGGCGCCACGTCGAACCGGGCGTTCACGGCGTAGAGGGCGGGCCCGAAGGCGGCGACGGTGGTGGGGATCCGGAAGAGGCCGCTCGTCAGCGTCTGGACCACCTCACCCGCGGCGAGATCGGGGCTCAGCCGCACCTCGGCGATCTGGTTCAGGGCGTTCTGGACCACATAGAGGGTCCGCCGTCCCTCGAGGAGGAGGCCGTCACCGCTAGGCAGGGATACCCCCTGGATCAGGGTGGCCTCGCCCGTCTCGGAGTCCACCGTGTAGAGTCGACCGTTGGCGCTGTTCACCACCACGAGGGTGGTCTCGGCGCCAGGGATCGCTTCGATCCCGTTCGCGTTGAAGGCGCCAGGGATGAAGGTGAAGTCGCCTCCCAGAGGGAACGTCTGGAACCCACCCGCGGGCTGCCCGTTCGCGTCGAGGGGTACACGGTACAGTGTCGGGGCGAACGAGTCCGTGAACCAGGCGGCGTCCCGGGTCACGATCACGTCGTTCACGAAGGCGCCCACGAAGCCGAACTCCTCGATCAGAGCGCCCGTCCCCCCGTCGTAGACCCTCGCTCCGCCCTCGGGCCCGTTGGCAACCCAGAGCAGGTTGCTCCGCTCGTCCAGGTCGAGGCCGACGGCCAGGGTTCCGGGCGTGCCGGGCACGAGGATCGAACCTTCCCCGGTCCGGAAGCTTCCTTTGTAGATGCGTCCGTCGGCCAGGGAACCGACGTAGAAAGAGCCAGCACGCCCCGAGGCGATGCCCTCGGGTTGGAAGTCGTCCGGGAGGGGGATGATGGACGGAAGGCTGGCCGCCGCCGCCACTGTCGAGGCCGCCGTGGGCCCGGTGACGTCGTGCTCCGGTTCCAGGAGCTGGTCGGAGCAGGCGGAGGTG
>JARRPL010000340.1:0-3468 GCA_037382905.1 Gemmatimonadota bacterium
TCGGCGAAGCCCGTGGGCCAACCTATAGGCCGCAGCCAACTCGCAGGTCAAGCGCAACGCCCCGCCGGGCGAGCCCGATGTTCCTCCTTGGGGGTTCGGGGAACCCCCGGCGGACGCCCTGCTCCCGCGAGTCCATCGTCCCCATTCAGGAGTCCAGCTCATGCGCATGCGTCCTCACCCGGGCCACCGGCTGACCGTTGTGGCCCTCACCGCCGCCCTCACGGCAGCCTGCAGCGAATCGATCAACGCCCCGAACGATTCGGCGGCGCTGGAGGCGCCCCCCGCCGCGTTCGGTCCGTTCGCCGACATGACCCCCTGGTCCGTTGCCGTGGACCTCGAAGCCAGCACCTTCGGAGCCCATCCGAACTTCAACACCGACCTGTTCATCGAGGGCTGTCCGTTCACCTCCCGGGACGGGAAGCACCTCTTCATCGCCTCCAACCGCGAGGGTGGGTTCGGGGGGATCGACGTCTGGTATGCCACCCGCTCGGGCCCCGACGAGCCGTGGGGTGAGCCGGTGAACGCGGGTCCGGAGGTGAACTCGTCGGCCAACGACTTCTGTCCGACCCTCGCTCGGGACGGGCACACCTTCTATTTCGTCAGCAACCGGGCCAACGCCGACGCCTGCGGGGGCACCGACATCTACGTGTCCCGCTGGCGGGCCGGCTCCTTCGATCCGCCACAGAACCTCGGCTGCACCGTCAACAGCGAGGCCAACGAGTTCAGTCCGTTCCCGATGCCCCAGCCCGGGTCGGGTCCCGTGCTCTACTTCTCGAGCAGCCGGACGCGGGCGGGAGCCACCGGGGGCGACATCTACATGAGTGAGTCCCGCGGAGGCGAGTTCGGCCCGCCGACCCTGGTGCCCGGCATCAACAGCCCCGCAGACGACGGGCACCCGAACGTCCGGCGAGACGGACTCGAGATGTACTTCTACAGCGACCGCGGGGACCTCGGGGGGCTGGGTGACGCAGACATCTACGTGGCGACCCGGGCCTCCTGGCAGGACCCGTGGTCGACACCCGTCAACCTCGGGCCCGGCATCAACAGCGCCGCGAGAGAGACCCGCCCGTCGCTCGCGTGGGACGGCAGCGTCCTCTACTTCGGCTCCAGCCGGGCAGGATCGAGCGACGTGTACGTGACCACCCGCTAGAGGCTCGAGGCTCGACGCACGCGACGTCGCGTCCCTCGGCCGATTCGGGCCCGGAGCCACGACCCTACCCGGGTCGGGCTTCGGGTCCGATTCGCTTCCTCGTGTGACATCGGCTCGATTTCGTGCTTGGCCCGGGGTTCGTCTACGAATGCCCAGGTCGGCCCGGTTCAACGCCGAATGAATGGATACGCCAGCGCTCAGGCCGAACCCGGTGAGCAGACAGCACTCCATCTCTCGAGTCGGGTCTCGGTTTGCCGAATCTCAACCTGAGACTAGTATCGGCACCGTATTCCTCCTCCCGAGGAACGTCGAAAAGGGACGCCGTCATCAGCTTCGGCTGAGCTCCGCCAATGACTGAGAACTCCACTTCAGAGCCTTCCCGAGCGGGCCTCCCGCTCTGGACGCGCCTGCTCTTCTGGTCGATTCTGGTCTTGATCGTGGTGGTGGCGCTGGAGGGCGTCGGGCAGGTCTACCTTCGGGTCTTTCGTGGTTACGCCGGAGGCGAATTCCTTCAGTACGAGTTCGATCCGTACAAGAACATCCATCCCAGCCGGAACTGGGTCGACACGCGGGGCGTCCTCCGGCACAACGCCCAGGGTTTTCGCCGTGATGAGCCGGTCACCAGGAGGAAGCCCGACGGAACGTACCGCGTCTTCCTGATGGGAGCGTCGACCGCATATGGAACCGGGAGCATGTTCACACACATCGAGACCGAGTTCGACGTCCTCGACAACTCGGAGACCATCGACGCGTACCTGGAAGACCTCCTCAGCGAGAGTCTCGACCACGATCGGGTGGAGGTCATCAACGCCGGCATCCCGAGCGTTTGGACACACCATCATCTCATCTACCTCAATCAGACGATCCTGGACTACGAGCCGGACCTGATCATCTTCATCGACGGTTGGAATGACCACTACGAGACGGACCGGAACCACGACCAGTTCGCGACTTATGCGCAGACTGAGCAGGCACAGCGGATCATGGGTCCCGCGACGCTGTCCTCCCTGATACGAATGAACGGCTGGTGGCTCTTCCGGAAGAGCGCCTTTGCTCACGTGGCGATCCGGGCAATGCGTAACGCGAAGACCATCCTGTCGGGTAACAGCACGCCACCACCGATCGATGTGGAAAGGTCTCTGGAGGACCTGGAGTACGTCTTCGAGCGAAATGCTCTCGAGATGATCGAGCGGAACGCCCTGTTGTTGCAGCACGAGGGGATTCCGGCGGTCTTCGTATTGCAGCCGGTGCTCATCCTGGAGCGAGAGCACTACGACCGCATGCCCCCTCCCGAACAGGAGCTCTTCGATTTCATGGTGGGGTGGCAGGAAGGGGCCGAGGAGTTCTACAGCCGGGCCACCCCAATGATCGCGGACAGGATCGAGGAGGTCGTAGAATCCCTCGGAGGCCATTTCGTCGACCTCACCGACATCTACGATGCCGCTGAAGGCACACAAGTCTACACGGACTACGTGCACCTGACTCCCTATGGAAATCGCATCGTCGCCGAACGGCTTGCGGAGACGATCCGGGACCTCGTCTCGTCCGATCTGGCAGAGACGCCGTAGCGGCCCCCGATCTCAGCCACGAGGGTCCCGTCGAACTCAGACGATCGTGTGGACGAGCGGCGCAAGGACCGACGTCTGGGCGAAGATGAGTGGCGCGGTTGGCAGCACCCCGATGCAGCAGGTCTTCAGGTGAGACAACTGCGGCAACGCCGCTACCCCGGGGTACGGCCGGGAGAGCAACGCCGGCTCCGGCTCACGGGCCCCCCGGGAAGCCGTGCAGGAGCTCGGCTCGACCCCGCACCACCGCCTGACCTACCTGGGGCTGCGATACGACCTGGAGCTGCAGAGCACGGGCAGCCGTAGCCCGCCGAATGGTCCGCCCTGGACACGCAAATGCCCGGCGGTACCCAGGCATCAGCCCCCGGCGACCGCCTCGCGACAGCGCGTGTCCACGTACCGCAGGGCCTTCCCCTCGAAGGTCGTCTCATAGATGTCGACGTGGGCCGGAACCGACCGCGCGTCCACGGCCTTCAAGAGCTGCTGCTCCGAGTCCGGTGCCAGGACGGCGTCGGCGTCGATGCGGGATCCGGCCTGACCCAACAGGAGCTCCTCGGCTCGTTGGTGTTGCTCCCAGGAAAGAAAGCGCTGGCGGGTGGACGCCTCGACGGTTCGCATGACCTCGTACTCGCAGGGAACCTCCTCTGCTTGGCGGAACACCGGGACGGGCGGGGCCGGGGGAGATCCGGAGGCACAGCCCGCCGACGCGATGAGGAGGACGAGGGAGGCGGCGTGGCGGGAGCGGTCCATAGG
>JARRPL010000341.1:0-5268 GCA_037382905.1 Gemmatimonadota bacterium
TCCAGGAGGCGCCGTCCAGGGTGGGTGGCGTTCCCAGGATCCCCACGAGGCCGCCCCAGGTGCGGGTGCCCACGAGGGTGCCCAGCTCCCGCTGCCGGAAGAGCCACGGCATGTAGTCGCCTCCAGAACCCGCCCACTCGTTGATGAGCATGACCTTGGGTCCGAAGACGGCGGCCTGGGGCACCTGGAGGTCCTGGCCGTAGCGCATGGTCCAGCTGGAGGCGTACTCCCGGTCCAGGAGGTCGATGACGTAGTCCGCCAGCTGGCCGCCGCCGTTGAAGCGCTCATCGACGATGATCCCCTGGGCGTCGGCCTGGGGGAAGAAGTAGCGCTTGAAGGACTCCCACCCGGCATAGGCGGTGTTCGGCACCCAGACGTAGGCGACCCGGCCGTCGGTGGCCTCCCTCACCCGGCGGGCGTTCCCCTCGAGCCAGCTCCGCAGCCGCAGGTTGTTCTCACCCCCCAGGGTGGTGGGGACCACGGTGAGGGTACGGGACCCGGACCCGTCGGGATTCGGCCCCACGGTGATGGACACCTGCTCGTCGGCCCGCTGTTCGAAGGGGGCGTAGGGGTTGTCGGGCACGTTCAGGGGCTCCCCCTCCACCGCCAGCAGGTAGTCCCCCTCCTGGATGTTCATGCCGGGCTCGGCCAAGGGGGCCCGGAGCCCGGGATTCCAGTTCTCGCCCCGGTAGATCCGGGTGATCCGCCAACGGCCGTCGACGGGCTCGAAGTCGGCGCCCAGCAATCCCGAGGGAACCGATTCGGCCTCCCGCATGAAGTCCCCGCCGCCTCCCCGGCTGTGGCCCACGGCCAGCTCGGACAGCATCCACCGGGTGACCCGGTTCAGGTCCGCCCGGGTGGCCAGGTCGGGGAGGAACGCCGAGTACTTGTCCCACATGTCGTTCCAGTCGGCGCCGTGCATGTCGGGGTCGTAGAACCAGTCCCGCTGCTGCCGCCAGATCTCCCGGAGCATCTGGGCCCACTCCTCCCGGGGCTCCACCTGGATGCGGATCTCGTCCAGGGCGATCCGGGTCTCGGCGGCGTCGATGGGCGGGCCCGCCGGAGCGATGTGGGCCGTCTCCCCGGCGTTCACCAGGAGCTTGCTGCCGTCCGCCGACACCACGAAGCCGCCGGCGGGGGTCAGGAGCGTCGTCTCCTCCTGCTCCGACAGGTCCCAGCGCCGTAGGCTCGGGGGGCCGCCCGCCGACCCGCTGCTCTCGCGCCGCAGGTAGAAGAGCTGCCCCTCGGCCCCGGTCTCCAGTCCCGTGAACCAGCCTGATCCCACCCCCAGGGGCACGATCCGCTGCGCCAGATCCTCCCACACCACCTGCACCTCGTCCTCTTCGCCCCCCTCGGCCTCCGTGGCGCCGCCGGCCTCGCCTTCGGCTCCGCCCTCGGACTCGTCCGCCACCGGCTCCTCGTCGCTCTCCGGCGCCAGAGGCGAGGCGAGGGACGGGTCCAGGATGGCCAGGTAGAGGGTCCCCCGGGCCTCGGTGTCGTTGTTGGACATGTCGAACCACGACTGTACCGGCCCCGCGTCGGTGGAGGCGTAGAGGTAGAGGTACTTCCCGCTGCGGTCGAAAGCCGGGGAGGTGACGTGCCCAAGGGAGGTCTCGATCTCCCGGGACGCGGAGGTCTGCGGGGAGAAGACGTGGAGGCGCCCGATCCCGTTGGTGTCGCTCAGGATGTAGGCCAGCCAGCGGGAGTCGGGAGACCAGGTGTGGGTCTGGTCGTCCACGGGCCCGTACACCGGCTGGGCCGCCACCTCCTGGACGTCGCCACTCTCCACGTTCAGGACGTACAGCACCCGGGCGTTGTCGGTGTAGCTGATCCACTCCCCGTCCGGCGACCAGCGGGGGTCGTCGGAGAACCCGGCGCCTGGAAGTTCGTAGCTCCGGGCCGGCGAGCGCTCGTGCACGCCGGAGGTGTGGGTGAGCACCCGGACGTCGCCGTTCTCGGCGGGCACCGTGACGATCTCGCCCCGGGACTCGAACACCCCCCGGGCGCCGGTAGGCGAGATGCCGGCGGTCTGGATGAAGTCGTCGCCCTCCACCCACCGGGTCCGCGTCTCCACCAGGTCGGTGACGACGTGGACGTCGATCCGCTCGGTCCGGCCCGCGGCGGGATCGAAGGTGTGGAGCCACCCGGCCTGCTCGTAGATGAGGGTACCGTCGGAGCCGGCGGAGGCCGCCAGGATGGGGAAGTCGTCGTGGGTCGTGAGCTGCTCGGGCCCGGCGTCGGCATTCCGGAAGAGGTTGAACTCGCCGTTCCGGTCCGACAGGAAGTAGAGGTCACTCCCCACCCACATGGGGGAGAGGTCGTTGGAGCGTCCCTCGGGCTGCGGCACCTCCTCCACGCTCAGATCGTCCCGCTCGGCGATCCAGATGCGGGAGGCCCGTCCGCCCCGGTAGTGCTTCCACTGTTGCATGGCCGGGGCGGCGGGGGAGTAGGCGATCCGCTCGCCGTCGGGGGAGATGGAGAATGCGAAGCCGTAGGGGACCTCCAGCGCCTCCACGAGCCCGTCGTCCACCGCGACGGACAGGAGCTGGGCGCCCTCACTGGCCTGCAGGTTCGTCCGGACCGAGTAGAAGACCACCCGCTCTCCGTCCGGTGTCCACCCCTGCACCACGTCCGCCGCCGGATGCCAGGTGAGCCGGGTGGGCGCGCCGCCCTCCACCGACACCACGAAGGCGTCCACATTGCCGTCATACTCCCCCGAGAAGGCGATGCGGCTGCCGTCGGGACTGAAGCGGGGACTCGACTCGGTCCCGGGGTGGGTCGTCAGGCGCATCGGATCGCTCCCGTTCCGGTTGGCGATCCACAGGTCCCCGTCGTAGACGAAGGCGATGTGGTCCGGGCTGATGGCGGGGTCCGCCACCAGGCGGGTCGGGGCCTGGGCCGTCACCGCCCTGGAGGCGGGCAGGAGGAGGGCGACGAGGGCGAGGGCGCGGAGGATCGTCCGGAAGTCCATCGGGGGTCCTGGAGGCAGGGAAAGCGTCACGAGACGGCGATGCCCCGAGTATGGGCCCCCGGGGCGCCGGAGGGTAGAAGGGGTCAGGTCTCGCCGTCGACGATCCCGTAGCGGAAGATCCGTGTCCCCTCGGGACCGGGCTCTTCGAGAGGGAATTCGACCCCGACCCACCGTCGATCCCATGCGTGTTCCAGGTGGGCTCAAATCAACCCCCAGGTGACCAACACCAGCCCACCGACGGTGACGGCCAGGGCGATGAGCGCCAGGACGCCGTCCCTCGTCACGAGGGCGAGCCCGAACGCGGTAAGGGCGATGCCCGCGGTATTCGCGCTGAAAGGCACGAACTCCATCGCGGGCATCGCGGCGGCGATCGTGATGCACGCGACCGCCACGACCCACAAACCCGGCCCCTGCAAAAGCCATGGGATCCTGGGTCGTAGCCAGCGGTCCAGCATCCCGGCCGGACGACGGGCCCACTCGAGGCCACGCTCCAGCTTCCCATGCTCGATCGACCGGTCGAGGATCCAGCCAGGGAGCCAGATCCCCTCACGACGAAAGAGTAGCTGTACGGCGGAGAGGAGGACCAGGATCGCCATCATGGTCGGAACGCCGGGGATGTCACCCACGAGCGGCATCAGGGTGATGATGCCCGCCAGCAGGAGTATCGGGCCGAACGAGCGGGATCCCATCGCATCCATGATCATTTCCAGCGTGATCCGGTCCTCACCGGAAGAGGCCTCTTCGATGCGGTCGAGGAGGTCTCCGAGATCCTGCGGGCCATCCTGTTCGTTCGTTCGCGCCACGTTCTCACCGAGAAGAGTTGCACTTCGAACACCCCGGAAGCTTCACGGGCCTCCATGCCGGTGTCCAACCGGGCCAACCCTCGGGCTCAGCTCCGCTCGTACGTCCCCACCAGCCGGTTCATGCCGATCACGTGCGGCTCGACCTTCTCCAGAAGCCGTTCCATGGTGAGGCCGGCCTCCAGTTCCAGCTCCTGGTCGAGGGCCATCACCCAGAAGAAGTAGTGATGTGGACCGTGACCTTCCGGCGGCATGGGGCCACCGTAGCCATCGCGGCCGAAGTCCGACCGGCCCTCGGTGTATTCGTGCCCTCCGCCTTCGGGAATGCTCGTCACCGATCCCGGGATGTTGTAGAGGAGCCAGTGGACGAAGCCGTAGCGCCCGGACTTGCAGAGCGGTGCGTCGGGATCGTGACAGAGGATCACGAACCCTTTCGCTTCCCCAGGCGCGTCCCTCCACTCCAGCTGCGGTGAGATGTCGTCTCCCTCACCGCTGTACCTCTTGGGAATGCGCCCGTGCGGATCGAACGCGGACGAGCGGAGGGTCATGGAGGATGGCGCGAAGCCCATGGTCTTCTTCTCCTGTCGAGGGATCGAAGTTTGTCGAATCGGTGCTGCCCTGCACACTTGGGGAAGCTGCGAGACGCCTTCCCCACGAGCAATTCTTCCCTGAAGCGGGCCGCCGGACAGGCGGAGTCCGGATGAGAGGAGGGCCCGGGAGCGGCAGCGTCCAGGTGGGGCTACACCCGTGGTGCCGATCCCACGACCCGGGGGTAGCTCAAGGACTCTGGAACCACACACCGAGAGGATGACTTCATGCAGATCCAGGTGAACACCGACAGCAACATCGAAGGGGACGCGGATCTCGTGCGACGGGTGACGGACACGCTCGCGAGGAGCCTCGATCGGTTCAGTGAGCAGGTCACCCGGGTGGAGGTCCACCTGAGCGATCAGAACAGCGACCAGCGATCCGGCGCCAAGGACAAGCGATGCGTCCTCGAGGCCCGCCTCGCCGGTGTCCAGCCGATCTCGGTAAGCGACGAGGCGGCGGTGGTGGACCACGCCGTCAGCGGCGCGGCGGACAAGTTGATCCGCTCCCTGGATCGTACCCTGGCCCGGAGGGGTCGACGCTGAACCACACCATCAGCCCCCGGGAGGCGCTCTACCCCGTCGCGCAGACCGACGCCGGCGGTGATTCCCTGACCGGTGGGAGGTCGTAGACGCTCACCTTGCCTCCGGGACAGCTGCCCCCGGTCGACGCGTTCTGGTCGCTGACCACGTACGAAGGCGTGACGCGGCTGATGGGGGAGAATGCCATGGGACGGTATTCCATCGGCGACCGGACGCGGGGTCTGGAGCGGAACGAGGACGGGTCGCTGACGATGCACATCCAGCACGACGACCCCGGCGACGAGCGGCCGACGAGCTGGCTCCCGGCTCCCCAGGGCGGCTTCTACGTCACCGGCCGGCTCGACATGCCCCGGAAGTCGGTGCAGGA
>JARRPL010000342.1:0-3446 GCA_037382905.1 Gemmatimonadota bacterium
GCCTGACCTACGTGCGCGTCTACTCGGGCGTGCTGGAGTCCGGCAGCTACGTCATGAACGTCTCCAAGGGTCGTCGCGAGCGCATCGGGCGCCTCCTGAAGATGCACGCCAACAGCCGCGAGGAGGTCGACCGCATCGGCGCGGGCGACCTTGGCGCGGTCATCGGCCTGAAGGACACCGGCACCGGCGACACGCTCACCGACACCGATCACCCCATCGAGCTGGAGTCGATCGAGATCCCCGAGCCGGTCATCACCGTGGCCATCGAGCCGGCCTCCAAGGCCGACCAGGACAAGTTGTCCAACGGCATCGCCAAGCTTGCCGAGGAGGACCCGACCTTCCGCGTCGAGACCGACCCGGAGACCGGCCAGACCAAGATCTCCGGCATGGGCGAGCTGCACCTCGACATCATCGTCGACCGGCTCCGCCGCGAGTTCAAGGTCGAGGCCCACGTCGGTGCGCCCCAGGTCGCCTACCGCGAGACGATCACCAAGGCCGTCGACGTCGAAGGCAAGTTCGTCCGCCAGACCGGCGGTCGTGGCCAGTACGGTCACGTCAAGATCAAGGCCATGCCGCTCGGCCGCGGCGAAGGCTTCGAGTTCGAGAACGCCGTCGTCGGCGGGACCGTGCCGAAGGACTACATCCCGGCCGTGCAGAAGGGCGTCGAGGAGGCCATGCAGAACGGGCCGCTCCTCGGCTTCCCGATCGTCGACATGCGGGTCGAGCTCTACGACGGCTCGTACCACGAGGTCGACAGCTCGGAAATGGCGTTCAAGGTCGCGGCCTCGATGGCCGTCCGCAACGCCATGGAGCAGGGCAAGGCTGCCGTGCTCGAGCCGATCATGCGCGTCGAAGTCGTCACCCCCGAGACCTACATGGGCGACGTCATCGGCAACCTCAACTCGCGCCGCGGTCAGATCCAGGGCATGGAACCCCGCGGCAACGCCCAGGTCGTCAACGCGCACGTCCCGCTGGCCGAGATGTTCGGCTACGCGACCGACCTGCGCAGCCTGAGCCAGGGCCGGGCCACCTTCACGATGTTCCTCGACCACTATGCAGAGGTCCCGAAGAACATCCAGGACGAACTCACCAAGAAGTAATCACGAGGATTCAGGGAGACGAACATGGCGAAAGCAGCGTTTGAGCGTACGAAGCCGCATGTGAATGTTGGGACGATTGGGCATGTGGATCATGGGAAGACGACGTTGACGGCGGCGATTACGTTTGCTGCTGCGGCGATGGATCCGTCGGCGGAGACGTTGACGTATGAGCAGATTGATAAGGCGCCGGAGGAGAAGGCGCGTGGGATTACGATTAATACGTCGCATGTGGAGTACCAGACGGAGTCGCGTCATTACAGTCACGTGGATTGTCCGGGGCATGCGGATTACGTGAAGAACATGATTACGGGTGCGGCGCAGATGGATGGCGCGATTCTTGTGGTGTCGGCGGCGGATGGTCCGATGCCGCAGACGCGGGAGCACATTCTGTTGGCGCGTCAGGTGGGGGTTCCTTACATCACGGTGTTCTTGAACAAGGTGGACATGGTGGATGATGAGGAGCTTCTGGAGCTTGTGGAGATGGAGGTGCGTGAGCTTCTGTCTTCGTACGAGTTTCCTGGGGATGACATTCCTGTTGTGGCGGGGTCGGCGTTGAAGGCGCTTGAGGCGTTGAGTGCCAACCCGAGTACGCAGCGGGGTGAGGATGAGTGGGTCGACAAGGTTTGGGAGCTTCTCGACGCGGTGGATTCGTACATTCCGACGCCGGAGCGGGATGTGGATAAGCCGTTCTTGATGCCGGTGGAGGATGTGTTCACGATTACGGGTCGTGGGACGGTTGCGACGGGTCGTGTGGAGCGGGGTCAGGTGAAGACGGGGGATGAGGTCGAGATCGTGGGGTTGAGCGATACGGCGAAGTCCGTCGTGACGGGTGTGGAGATGCACCGGAAGACGTTGGATTCGGGGATTGCTGGCGATAACGTCGGGGTTCTGCTTCGTGGGGTGTCGCGGGATGACATTGAGCGGGGTCAGGTGTTGGCGAAGCCGGGTTCGATCACGCCGCATACGAAGTTCAGTGGCAGCGTGTACGTGTTGAAGAAGGAGGAGGGGGGCCGGCATAGTGCGTTCTTTGCTGGGTATCGGCCTCAGTTCTACTTTCGGACGACGGATGTGACGGGGGTGTGTACGTTGCCGGCGGATGTGGAGATGGTGATGCCGGGGGACAACGTGGAGTTGAATGTTGAGTTGATCAAGCCGATTGCGATGGAGGAGGGTCTTCGGTTCGCGATTCGGGAGGGCGGTCGTACGGTGGGTGCGGGCGTCGTGACGGGCATCCAGGAGTAGTCCGTGCAGGCCCCGAAGATTCGCATCAAGCTCAAGGCGTTCGACCACCGCAGCCTCGACAGCTCCGCCACCCGGATCGTCGACACGGTGCGTCGGACGGGCGCCGACGTGGCCGGCCCCGTGCCGCTGCCCACGCGGGTGCGCCGTTTCTGCGTGCTCCGCAGTCCGTTCACCGACAAGGACAGCCGTGAGCACTTCGAGATCCGCACCCACAACCGGCTGATCGACATCAAGTCGCCCACCAAGAGCACCATCGACAGCCTCATGCACCTCGACCTCCCGACTGGGGTGGACATCGAGATCAAGACGGTCGGAGGCCGCTAGTGAAAGGGATCCTCGGCACCAAAGTGGGCATGACCCAGGTCTGGCGCGGCGAACGGCTCGTACCCGTCACCGTCGTGCTGGCCGGGCCCTGCCCCGTGGTGCAGCGCAAGAACACCGAGAGCGACGGCTACGAGGCCGTGCAGCTCGGCTGGGACGAGACCTCCGAGAAGGCTCAGAACCGGCCTGCGCTGGGCCACTTCAAGAAGCACGGCGTGGCGCCGCAGCGTCACCTCGTCGAGTTCCGTGACTACGCCCCGGAGGGCGACGCCGTCACCGTCGAGATCTTCGAGGACGGCGAGACGGTCGACGTCACCGGGACCAGCAAGGGACGCGGCACCGCCGGCGTCATCAAGCGCTGGGGGTTCGCCGGCATGCCGGCCACCCACGGCACCAAGAAGAAGCACCGCCACGGCGGATCGATCGGCAACCGCAAGGCCCCCGGCCGCGTCTACAAGGGCAAGCGGATGGCCGGCCACTACGGCTCGGAGTCGATCACGACCGTCGGACTCGAAGTGGTCGAAGTCCGCAAGGACGACAACGTGATCCTGCTCAAGGGCTCCGTTCCCGGACCCAACGGCGGCCTCGTCGTCGTCAAGGGCTCGGCCCGGAAGAAGGGGATCTGATGCCGGTCACGATCGACGTCATCGGCAGCGGTCGCAGCGTGACCCTGGACCTGCCCGAGCCGCAGGAGTCGGTGCTGCACGAGGTCGTGCGCTGGCAGCTCGCCAAGCGCCGCCGCGGCAGCGCCGCCACCAAGACGCGCGGCAAGGTCGTCGGCTC
>JARRPL010000343.1:0-3436 GCA_037382905.1 Gemmatimonadota bacterium
GGACTCCGGGGCCCGCGCCACCGTCGCCCGTTCACCGGCTGACCTGTCGGGGTCCGGGATGCCCGGCGCATGTTGCCGGGCCCCCCGACCCCGACCGCCATGCCCTCTCTGAACTATCGGCATCTTCAGTACTTCCGGGCCGTCGCCCACGAGGGGGGCGTCACCGCCGCGGCCCAGGTGCTTCACGTGAGCCAGCCCTCCATCAGCACCCAGCTCAAGAAGCTGGAGAGGGCTCTGGGCTACGAGCTCTTCGATCGGAGCGGGCGATCCATGACCCTCACGCCGGAGGGTCGGATCGTCCTGGACTACGCCGACGAGATCTTCCGCCTGGGGCGAGAGCTCGAGGAGACGGTCCGGGGTCGGTTGGAAGGACGCCCGCTCCGGCTGTCGGTGGGGCTGGCGGGAACGATCCCCAACATGGTGGCCTTTCACCTCCTGGAGGCCGCCTTCGCCGTGGAGGATCCGGTCCGGCTCCTCGTCCGGGAACAGCGGACCGACGTCCTCCTGGCCGCGCTGGCCACGCATGAGCTCGACCTGGTCCTGGCGGACATCCCCGTGCCCACCAACGTGAACGTCCGGGCCTTCAACCACCCCCTGGGTCGGAGTCCAGTGGACATCTTCGGACCACCCCTGCTGGCGCTTCGGCTCCGGGAGGGCTTCCCCCGGAGCCTCGAGGGAGAGCCCTTCCTCCTCCCGGCGGAAGGGTACGCGCTTCGGCGTTCCCTGGAGGACTGGTTCGCCACGCACGGCATTCAGCCCAGGATCGTGGCCGAGATCGAGAACGACGACCTCATCAACGTCCTCTCGGAAGGGGGCGCCGGGATGTTCGCTGCTCCCGCCATCATCGCCCACGACATCCAGATCCGATATGCCGTGGAGCGGGTGGGTCGAGCCGAGGGGATCCTGGAGCGCTTCTACGCCATCACCGCCGATCGCCGCATCAAGCACCCTGCGGTGGGGGCCATCACCGCCGCTGCCCGGGTGGAGCTCGCCGGAGGGCTCTCGAGCTCCGACGAGCCCTGAGCTCCACCGGGCCCGTGCGGCCCCGGTCCGGGACGCCGGCGTTTTCGGATAGCCCGAAGCTATCCATCCGAGTGTTTTTATATACTTGTCCGATGCCGTTCCGCACTTGAAGTTGATCGTGCCAGCCCCCGGACCCGGCGCCGCGCCGGAGGAGATCCATGTCGTCTTCGACTGAACCGGGCCTCGGACGAACGGAACGGCTCCCCAAGGAGCTCGGACTCTTCGACGTCTACGCCATCAGCACCGGAGCCATGTTCAGCTCCGGGTTCTTCCTGCTGCCCGGCCTCGCCGCGGCCCAGACGGGGCCGTCGGTGCCTCTGGCCTATCTCGTGGCGGGAATCTTCATTCTCCCTGCCATGCTGAGCGTGGCGGAGCTGGCCACCGCCATGCCCCGGGCCGGGGGCGCCTACTATTTTCTGGATCGCAGCCTGGGCCCCATGGTGGGTACGGTGGGCGGGTTGGGCACCTGGCTCGCCCTGGTCCTGAAGAGCGCCTTCGCACTGGTGGGGATGGGCGCCTACCTGGGCATCTACTTCGATGTGCCCATCGAGCCGCTGGCCGTGGCCCTGACCCTGGCCTTCATGGCCATCAACATCATGGGGGCCAAGGAGACCAGCGGCCTTCAGCGGATCCTGGTGTCGGCCCTGGTGGCGATCCTGGGCTTCTTCATCGCCCAGGGCCTCGGCGAGGTCTTCTCGATGGGCATCGTCGAGGTGACCCGGGAGCGGTTCACCCCCTTCCTTCCGTTCGGCCTGGCGGGGTTCATGGGCACGGTCGGGTTCGTCTTCGTCTCCTACGCCGGGCTGACCAAGGTCGCCAGCGTCTCCGAGGAGATCCAGGACCCGGACCGGAACATCCCGCTGGGGATGGGCCTGTCGCTGGCGACGGCGGCCGTGGTCTACAGCGTGGGCGTCTACATCATCGTGGCGGTGCTGCCCCCGGAGGCTCTCCGGGACGACCTGACCCCGGTGGCGACCGCAGCCGAGGCCTTCTTCGACTGGCTCCCGGGTGGGCTGGGCGTGGGGCTCATCGTGGTTGCGGCCATCGCGGCCTTCGCGTCCACCGGAAACGCCGGCATCATGTCCGCTTCCCGTTACCCTCTGGCGATGGCGAGAGACCGCCTGGTCTCGCCTCGCTTTGCCACCCTGGGACGGTTCAAGACCCCCACCTTCTCCATCGTGGTGACGGCCCTGCTCATGGTGGTGGCCATCCTGGTCCTGGACGTGGCCAACATCGCGAAGCTCGCCTCCGCCTTTCAGCTCCTCCTCTTCTCGCTCCTGAGCCTGGCGGTGGTGATCATGCGAGAGAGCGGCATCGAAGGGTACGACCCGGGCTATCGATCCCCCTTCTATCCGTGGATGCAGATCTTCGGCTTCCTCTCCCCGCTGTGGCTCATCGCCGAGATGGGGGAGCTGGCGATCCTCTTCACGATGGGCCTGGTGGCCGTGACCATCGGCTGGTACTTCCGCTACGCCCGGGATCGGGTCGACCGGACCGGCGCCATCTTCCACACCTTCGCCCGGCTGGGAACCCTGCGACACACGGGGCTCGACGTCGAACTCCGGTCCATCGTCCGGGAGAAGGGACTACGGGAGCAGGATCCGTGGGACCGGATCATCGCCCGGGCGCAGGTCCTGGAGTGTACGACACCGGTCCAACTGTCGGCCCTGGCGCAGATGGCCGCAGACAGGCTGGCCCCTGGGGTGGGGGTGCCGGCGGAGATCCTGCAGGCCGGCTTCCTCTCCGGGATGGAAGCCGGCTACATGCCCGTGGCCCACGGGGCGGCCCTGCCGCACATCCGTCTGGATGGAATCCCCGAGCCGGTCATGGTTCTGGTCCGTTGCAGCGGCGGGGTGGAGGCCTCGGGGCGGGTGGAACAGGGGCTCCACGAGAGCCTCGCCGGCGTTCGAGCCGTCATCTTCCTGGTGAGCCCCGACGACGACGCGGGCCAGCACCTCCGGCTCCTGGGCTTCCTGGCCAGCCGAGTGGATGATCCCGGGTTCCTGGGCCTCTGGATGGCCGCGCGGGATGCCACCGAGCTGCGGGAATCCCTCCTCAGAGAGGAACGGTGGTTGAGTCTCCAGGTGGGAAGCTCCCCACGGACCGAGGAATGGTCGGGCAGGGCCATCCGCGAGTTGGAGCTCCCGTCCGGCAGTCTGGTGGCCCTGGTCCGCCGGGACGGCCACGGGATCATCCCTCGAGGCGACACCGTGCTTCAGGCGGGAGACGACGTCACCATCATCGGGGAGCCCGAGGTGATCCGGACCCTGGCAGGGAGAGAGGCGAGGGCGGACGCCGCCTCTCTGGCTCAGGGCCCGGACCAGCCGTAGAGGACCCCCAGCGCCACGCAGTAGACCACCAGGATGAGGGCGCTGCTCGGCTCCAGAAGGTTGGCCTTGCGCCGGGCGCTGAA
>JARRPL010000344.1:0-3405 GCA_037382905.1 Gemmatimonadota bacterium
CTGCAGACCCGCAGCCTCACCGGCCACACCAGCAGCGTCATGAGCGTGGCGTGGAGCCCCGACGGGCGGGCCCTCGCCTCAGCCTCGGCCGATCGCACGGTCCGCAGCTGGGACGTTGACTCCACTGCGCTCGAGGAGTACGTCGCAGCCGGCGGCCGGTGGTCGGACCTCCTGGACGCCGCCCTGCACGTCCTGGGGTACAGGCTCGACGAGTTCGAACTCGTCCGGGTGGACCGGCCCCGAAATCTGGTGGCCAGCGAGGATTCCCCGTTCTCCGAGCCTCGACCCTACGCGGAGCTGGAACGAGGGTGGGGCGACGGCAACGCGTTCGAATGGCTCGTTCGCGGGGTGGAAGCGGAGCTGGCCCGGAGGGAATCGCGATAGGCGATCCCCTCCGGCCCCGGCTCCCGCCAATCCAGCCCGCCCGCCATCCCAGGATACGCTACAGCGCCTTCGCCCGCTCCATCGCCGCGGCCCGGACCCGGGCCAGGTCGTCCCGGATCACGGGATCCACCTCCAGGTCCTCCTCCTCCAGCAGGGTGTAGCGCACCTCGGCGCTCTCCAGATCCCCCGCCAGCGCCGTGGCCAGGTCCACCATCAGGCTGTAGGCCCCGCGGGTCTTGGCGTTGCTGACGCCGCTGTTGTTGACCGCCACGAAGTCCGCGCAGTCCACCAGGTCTCCCCGGTGATTCACGTAGAGGGACCCGGTGATGACCTGGCACCCTGCCGACCACGTGCTTACGTCATGTACGAGTCCCTTGCCGGCCCAGTGGATGTTGATGGAGCCGTTGGCGGACAGCCCTTTGTCCAGGTCGCTGTCGTCCAGCACCTCGTCGTTCTTCGATCGCACCACCAGGACCCCGCCGCCGGCGCCCTTGGGCCTCAGGGCCAGGTACCTCTTCTGGTGCCAGCCGAAGTGGTAGTCGTGCTGGCCCTGGACCAGGAAGGGGCGCCCGTCGTCGTGATCCGATGAGCCGGGCTCGGTGGAGCCCTGGAACTTGAAGACGAGCCCCTTCAGGAGGAGGACGAAGACGTCGTCGAACTTCCCGCTGAACTGGTTTCGGCGTACGCCGAAGAGGTGGATGGCGTCGGGGCCGAAGTCCCAGTCCTCCACGGGGTGGGTGTCGGTGGTGCGGCCGAACTCCTTCACCATGCGGAGGGTCCGGGTCGGTTCTGCCGCGTACTTGGCCTGCACCTTCCGGCCCAGCTCGAGCCACCGTGCGTACTCCGTCCCGGCCAGATCGCCGGCCTTCCAGCGGGCCACCACGGGGGCCCAGTCCGGCGCGAGGCCCTCATCCAACCAGCGCTTCAGGTGGCGCTCGGTGTTCGGCCCGAAGAGGCCGTCGGGCACACCGCCCAGCCCCTCCACGGACCGGACGTACTCCTGGAAGAGCCGGATGGCGGAGCGGGTGCGGTATCCGCACAGGCCGTCCACCGCGCCACCGGGAAAGAAGCCCAGGTCCTTGAGGGCCTTCTGGACCTCCGACACCGACATGGACTGCCCGTCGGCCTCGGGCCGGGGGTGGAAGTCCAGCTTGTCGTGGCCGGACGCCACATCCGAGAGGCTGACCCGCGTCGTCTTCTTCAGCAGATCCGCGTACCGGGTCCGAAGGTCCTGCGATACGTCGAGGTCGTGCGTGCCGAGCCTGATCATGATGCTCTCCCGTTCATGTCGTCGAATGAGTGCGTCCTGCGTCGATCATCCTGCCAGACCGGCGAGGCGCCCTCTGAGCGCTTCCAGTGCCGGTACCACCCGCTCCCGCAACTCCCGGTTGCGAACCCGGAAGTCCGCGGCCTCGTCCGAGTCCACCCGGAGCATCTCGATGAAGAAGGAGAGCTGGTCCAGCGTCGAGGCCAGCTCACCCACCGACCCGGCCCTGCGGAAGGCCGCCTCGTACCCGTCGCCGATGGCCTGTACCTCCTGATCCAGCGTCCCCGCCCGCAGCGACCGGATCAGCTCCAGCTCGGCGGGGGCCGACGTTCCGAAGAAGGGGTGGAGCTCCTCTTCGGATTCCAGGAGCAGACTCTGGGCGGCCTCGTAGGTCCGTCGGAATTCCACGTCGTCCGCGGGGGTGCCTCCACCCCTCAGCCGACGCACCACGCTGATGGCCAGGCAGTTCGTGAGGGAGAGGAAGTCCTCGACCCCGGTGCTCTCCAGGGCATGGCGCCGGGCCTCTCGATACTGGTCCTGCGCCTCGCCCAGCACGTCCATGCGCTCCCGGACCGGCGCCACCAGCGACTTCCGCTTGTTGGCGCTTCCCAGGAGGTTGAGCCGTTCCGTGGTGGGACCGAAGAGGTCGATGAGCGCCTCGATCCGACCGATGGCCGCCTCCAGCTCCTGGAGACGCTCCGCACGGCGGGTCTCCCGCTCGTCCGGGTCCTCCAGGGCCCGGTCCTGGTCGAGCCAGGTGCGGGCGGAGAGACGAGCCCGGTAGTTCCCCCACTTCTCCTGGGAGGCCACCGAGGCCTGGGGCCGGTCGCACCGGACCGCCCGCTCCAGGTGCGACAGGGCCTGATCCAGCCGGCCCAGCTCGCCCTGGACGAGCCCCAGCGCCTCCGCCACGTCGGAATGGTCGAGCCACGATCCGGGAATGGCCTCGACGATGCGGTCCAGATCCTTGCCCAGGGCGGCCGTGGTGTGCAGCCGCAGGGTCCGGGCCCGGGACACGAGGTTCCGCAGCTCGGTGACCACCATGCTCGGGTGATGGAAGCTGGGGCGCCAGTCGGCGGGGGGCACGCCGCCGCCGGGGAGGGTGAACTGGGGGTCGCCGTAACACTGATAGGCGCCCCAGGTGTTGGATTCCCGGTGGGAGTGCCAGGTCGCCTGGCGGGCGTGGAGGACCGCCGAGCCGAAGGGGTCGCCTTGCAGCATCCGCCCGTAGAACTCCCGGCTGAAGGTCCGGGCCGCCGCATCGTTGACGGCCCACCCCGCCACGACCACCGCCTTCACCCCCATGCGGATGAGCTGGGTGCCCAGGTTCGCGGCGATGCGGTTCGGGCGCCACGGCCTCCGTCGCTCCTCCATGCGGCCCAGGTGGCAGCAGTTGAGGAAGACCAGCTCCGGGACGTGGCGGAGCTGGTTGAAGGTGTGGGGCGTGAGATAGAGGTGGTCGCCGATCACCACGCCCGACTCGCCTCTCCCCTCGGCGTCGTACTCCCCGTGGGCGGCGATGTGGATGATGCGGTAGCCCAGGTCCCTGCCCTTTCGGCTCGAGAAGAGGGCCCGGACGATCTCCGAGTGGGTGCCGTGGATGATCTCCCGCACCTCGTAGGGGGTGTCGGCAAAGAGGCGTGTGACGTCCAGCGCCTCGGCCTCTGCACCGGAGAGGGGGGAGAGGTGAGTGTCCGCCGGGTCGCCGATGACCAGCATGCGGGATCCCGTGGCGGGGGTGATGGTGCGGCGGC
>JARRPL010000345.1:0-3398 GCA_037382905.1 Gemmatimonadota bacterium
AGGAGGTCCTGACTCCGTCCCAGCTCGACCGCTATCGCCGGGCCCTCACCAGCGATCGGACGGTTACGATCCTGGGACCCGATGAGGTGGGGAACCCCGACTCCCGCCCCCAGGGTGCGGGCCCCCTCACCTGGCGATACCGTCTGGAGAACGCCCGGGACTTCTCCTGGGCCGCGTCCCGCGCCTTCATCTGGGACGCTGCCGGTTGGAACGGCGTCCTCCTTCAGTCCGCCTACCCCCACGAGGGGCTGGGAGACGAAGAGCTGCCCGGGTGGGAGCGGAGCACCGAGTACCTGCTCCACACCATCCCCTACTACTCGGAGACGTGGTTCCCCTATCCGTATCCCGCCGCCGTCAACGTGGCGGGCGTCGTGGGCGGGATGGAGTACCCCGGGATCGTCTTCTGTGGCGTCGGGGCCCGGGGTCCAGGACTCTTCGGCGTCACGGATCACGAGTTCGGCCACACCTGGTTCCCCATGATCGTGGGCAACGACGAGCGCCGGTACGCCTGGATGGACGAGGGGTTCAACACCTTCATCAACCACTACTCGAACCTGGCGTTCTATGGGGATGCGGCGGCCCGGACACGCCGGACCTCCGGGTTGTTCATCGCCCAGCAGATGCAGTCGCCCATCGCGGACCAGCCCATCATGACGGCGCCGGATGTGCTCCGTCGGCAGGGTCTGGGATTCATGGCGTATCGCAAACCCGGCTACGGTCTGATCCTGCTCCGGGAGGTGGTGCTGGGAGAGGAGCGCTTCGACGCCGCCTTCCGTTCCGACATCGCCGATTGGGCCTACCGGCACCCCAAGCCGTCGGACTTCATGCGCCGGATCGAGGAGGTGGCCGGGGACGACCTGGACTGGTTCTGGCGGGGATGGTTCTGGACCACCGAGGTCCTGGACCAGGCGGTGGTCGGCGTCGACGAAGGCGAAGCGGGTACGGAGATCCGCCTTCGCAACGACGAGGGGCTCGTGATGCCCGTCCTGCTGAGGATGGAGCTGGCGGACGGTACGGTCGTGGACCGGAAGCTCCCGGCGGAGATCTGGATGCGGGGTGACGACTACACCTTCGCCACAGATCTGAAGGGCGTGGTGCGGGTCGTTCTGGACCCGGACGCCTGGCTTCCGGACGTGGACCGGGAAGACAACGAGTGGAGGCGTGGGGTGAGCTGACCCTCGAGTGGTGAGGGGGCGGTGGAAGGCGGCCCCGAGGAGAGAGCGGCGCCGAGGACAGCGGTGGGTCGGCGTTCGCCGGTTGGCCCCTCAGGCCCGGCCCGCGTCGAAGCGGCGTTCCACCCTCACCTCCGAGGCCTTCACCGACACCCACACCTCGGCACCCGTCCGCAGCTCCAACTCTCGAAGCGCCTCCGGGGTGACCTGGATCATGAGGGGGAGTGGGGGCCCTGTGAGGAGCCGGGCCCGAAGTCCGTCGTCCTCCACGCGCTCCAGGGTCGTGCGCCATCGGTTGCGGGGGCTTCCTCCAGGTCGGTCCCGGTGGACCGAGACCGCCGCCGGGGGGATCGAGACCCGTACAGGGCCCTGGATCTCCCGGTCCGCCACTGCCACGGTGAAGCCCTGGATCTCCACCTGGCCCTGCCGGGCCGTGCCGACGAAGAAGTTCGATCCTCCCAGGTCGGCGGCGTAGGCGGTCCGGGGCGTCAGCCGGATGTCGTCCGCCGAGCCCACCTGCGTCACCACCCCCCCTTCGAGAAGGTGGATCTCGTCGGCCAGCTGGAAGGCTTCGGCGGGGTCGTGGGTGATGACGAGCCGTGGCCCCGGGAAGTCCGTCAGGTGCTCCGTCAGAACGCGTCTGATCTCGGCCCGGCGGGTCACGTCCAGGGCCGAGAGGGGCTCATCCATGAGGAGGATCCCCGGTTCGGGGGCCAGAGCCCGGGCCAGGCCCACCCGCTGAGCCTGGCCTCCGGACAGCTCGCCGGGACGCCGGACGTCCAGGCCCTCCAAGCCCAGACGGCCAAGCCACTCCCGGGCGCGACCCCGGGCTTCGTGCCGCCCCACGCCAAGGGCCCGGAGTCCGAACGCCACGTTCTCCAGTACGGTCATGTGGGGGAAGAGGAGGGCGTCCTGGAAGACCACGCCCACACGCCGGGATTCAGGAGGCACGAAGATACCGGCGACGGGATCGTCCAGCACCCGGCCGGACAGCTCGATGCGCCCCGAGTCCAGCGGCAGAAGCCCGGCCAGGGCCGCCACGGCGGTGGACTTTCCCGCACCGTTCGGGCCCAGGAGCGCAACCGTGCGACCCGGGGGGATGAAGAGGTCGAGCTGCAGAGTGAAATCCTCCGACCTCCGGACCACGATCCGGGCGTCGAGTCCCTGGCTCACACTCGCCCCCACCAGCGATCCCGGAGAAGCACCAGCACCAATAGCGCCACCCCCACCATGAGGAGGCTGATGGCCACCGCCGTGTCCCGGTCACTCTCCAACGCCACGAAGACGGCCAGCGGAAGGGTCTGGGTGCGTCCCTGGAGGTTTCCGGCAAAGGTGATGGTGGCGCCGAACTCGCCGAAGGCCCGGGCCCAGGTCAGCACGAGACCCGAGGCCAGCGACGGCGCGATCAGGGGGAGGGTCACACGACGGATCACCGTCCAGGGTCCCGCCCCCAGGCTGGCCGCCACGTCCTCGTAGCGCCGATCCACGGCCCGGAGCGCCCCCTCCACCGTGAGGACCAGGAAGGGCATGGAGACGAAGGTGTTGGCCAGCACCACCCCCGCCAGGGAAAAGGGCAGGACCAGCCCCGTGGCATCCGCCACCGGTCCCCCCACCAGACCCCGGCGCCCCAGGGCGAAGAGGAGGGCCGCCCCGCCCACCACGGGGGGGAGGACCAGGGGGAGGGTCACCACCCCCCTCAGCAATCCCCGGCCCGGGAAGTCGGTACGGGCAAGGAGCCAGGCCAGGGGGATTCCCAGGACGGCGGCGACGGCGGTGGCGGTGAGGGACGAGACGAGGGAAAGGCCCAGGGCGTCGGTGACCACCGGGGAGCCCAGGAGGGCGGGCAGCCGGCGCCACGGAGTCCGGGCCAGGAGTCCGAGGAGGGGGAGGAGGAAGAGGACCGCTCCCAGCGCCGCCAGGACGATCCAGGGGAGGGGCGGCCGTCCTCGAAGGCTCCGCCGGGAGGCGGTGTTCCTCACGGGATCCCGCCCGACCCGACCGGCAGGGCGAAGCCGTGGCGCACCAGGATGTCCCGGCCTCGCGGCGACAGCAGGAAGGCCACGAAACCCCCGGCGGCGGAGGGGTTGGGCGCGTCCCTGAGGGCGGCGACGGCGTAGCGGGCCTCCACGTTCCACGCGTCCGGGAGTTCGATGCCCTGGACCGCCCCGCCGGCCGCCGCCACGTCCGTGGCGTAGGTGACGGCGGCATCCAGCTCCCCGAGCTCCA
>JARRPL010000346.1:0-3367 GCA_037382905.1 Gemmatimonadota bacterium
TCCCCGGCGGGCTCGATGGAGAGCATGGTGATGGAGCCGTCGTCGGGGTCGATGGCGTCCTCGGAGGAGAAAGACCACCGGTAGGACCCGGAGATCCGGAACCGGGCCCCCTGCCCCCCAACGGCGTAGGAGAGCGTGGGTCCGATGAACTGGGGTCCGCTGAGCTTGTGGACCCAGTCCAGGAGCCCGCCGACGCTACTCTGGGCGGCAGCGCTGGACGGCGCCGCCAGCGGGAGCAGCAGTGCGACGGCCAGGTACTTGAGTATCCGCTTCACGATCACCTCCAGGCTTGAGACCTCGGCCGCGACAGCCGAATCCGGTGTCGTCGGCGTCGGCCTTCAGCAGAGCGGATCCTGACCGTCGAAGCTCTCTCTGGATTCGAAGAGATACCCGTTGGTCCCCAATGGACGCAAATCCACGGGACCGTCCCGCTGCGCCTCGACGGTGGTCCGAAGGTCCGGCCGATAGAGGAGCAGGCCGCCCTCCGTCTCCTGGATGAGATAGGCGGGGTGGCCATCCATGGTGAATCGTGGGTGGCCCTTGTTGAAGAGGAGCCGCCACGGGAAGGTCACGCTGATGAACAGCAGCAGGAGGAGTGCCAGGCTGGCCCCGCGGACCAGGGCGATCCGGGGTCCGCTGGCCCCCCTGCGATACAGCGCCTGGAAGAGCCTGTGGCCGCCGACGCCGATGGCGACGATGAGGGCCGTCAGGGAGAAGGTGTAGCTCAAGTGAAGGGACCCGTGGTCGCAGCCCAGCAGCTCCGCGTCGCCCTCACCCCAGATGGCAGAAATCAGGTCGCCGAAACTCGTGAGGACCAGGACCGTGGCGGCGAGGGCGACCAGGAAGAAGAGGTCCGCGGCGGCCTTCGGCTCCATCCGGCTCCAGACGCGACCCCACCGCTCCCGGGTGGACGAGGCCAGCGTCTCGAGCCCGTGATCCACCGCGGGGATCCCCCGGGCCCCGGCGAGGATCAGGCTCGTCGCGCTTCGAATGGCCATCCACGCCAGATACGCCGCCAGCACCCAGAAGAGCTCCGGGACCAGGGCCCGGATGCCCACGACGAAGGCATTGGATTCGGTGGGTGCGTGCTCCGCCGGCACCCCCAGGGCCAGATCGAAGGCCAGGTTCGAGAGGAGCCCCAGCGCAGTCACCAGGAGGAGGACGCCTATGGCGGAGCCCACCAGCACCACACCCCGGCGGAGGGACCAGGGCCGGGTCTGGCCGGATGGACCGGGACTCGCAAAGGGGTCGCCGTCCGCCCGGGTACTCCGGGTGGCGCCCTGGGCCTGCCGGAGAGCCGTCGAGAACTCGGAGACGTCGGCATACCGATCCGCCGGGGAGACGGCCAGCGCCTTGAGGACCACCTGCTCCAGCTGCTCCGGAACGGAGGGCCGGGCCGATCGGAGGCTCGGGGGCGGCTCCGTGAGCTTCCGGGTCAGGATCGCCCGGGCCATCCGACCGGCGAAGGGGGGATCCCCTGCCAGCATCTCGTAGAGAACGCAGCCCAGCGAGTAGATGTCGCTCCGGTGGTCGGCTCCCGCGTCGCCGGTGGCCTGTTCCGGGCTCATGTACACCGGCGAGCCGGGGCTCCCTCGGCTCCCCGAGAGGCGCTGCCCCGGCAGATCGTCCAGGAGGGCGATCCCGAAATCGCTCACCACGGCATGGTCCGCCTCCAGCATGATGTTGCCGGGCTTGATGTCCCGATGGACGACACCTTGACCGTGGGCGTATTCCAGGGCGTCCGCCACCTGGAGGGTGATCCGGATCGCCTCCTCCACCGGGAGCTGACCCTCGCGGTTCAGCCGGGCCGTGAGGGCCTCGTCTTCCTCGTCCAGGCAGGGCATCACGTAGTAGAGGAGCCCGTCGGCCTCTCCGGAATCCAGGAGGGGGAGGATGTGGGGGTGGCGCAGCCGAGCGGTCACCTGGATCTCCCGCAGGAAGCGCTCGCTCCCTACGGCGAAGGTGATCTCCGGGTGAAGCACCTTGATGGCCACCGCCCGGTCGTGGCGCAGGTCCTCGGCCCGAAACACCGTCGCCATCCCACCATGTCCCAGGGGGCGTTCGATCCGGTACCGCCCCCGTAGGGCTTCATTCAGCCGAGCGTCGATGTCGGGCATGGACGATCAGGGTGGAAGGCGACGGGTCGCTCGGGGGTACGATGGCCACGAAGTGCCCGGTCCCGCCAGGCACCCCCCCTCGGCGCCGAAGCTGTGCGCTACTGGCTCACCGGTCTCCTGGGCGAGCCCAGCTGCTGATGCAGATACGCCTGGGTCAGCGCCAGGGATTCAGCCTGCTGTTCCGGCGTGACGCCCGAGCCGTGCCCGCCCTCCACGTTCTCGAAGTAGAGCAACTCGTGGCCCATGGACTCCATCTTCGCCGCCATCTTGCGGGCGTGCCCCGGGTGGACACGGTCGTCCCGGGTGGTGGTGAAGATGAAGGGCACGGGGTAGTCGGCGTCGGGGTCGACGTTCTGGTAGGGAGAGTACTCCCGGATGTAGGCCCACTCCTCCGGATCGTCCGGGTCCCCGTATTCCGCCATCCAGCTCGCCCCGGCCAGGAGGGTGTGGTAGCGCTTCATGTCCAGCAGCGGGACCTGAATCACCACCGCGTTGTAGAGGTCGGGGCGCTGGGTCATGGCCACCCCCACCAGCAGCCCACCGTTGCTTCCGCCCTGGATGCCCAGGTGCTCCGGCGAGGTGATGCCCCGCTGGATGAGGTCCTCCGATACGGCGATGAAGTCGTCGTAGGCCCGCTGGCGATTCTCCTTCAGCGCCGCCTTCCACCACTCGGGCCCGAACTCGCCGCCCCCCCGGATGTTCGCCAGGACGTAGACGCCCCCTTCCTCCACCCAGTTCTTGCCGGTGGCCCCCAGGTAGCCGGGAGTACGGGAGATGTTGAAGCCCCCGTACGCGGTCTGGAGGGTCGGGTTGCTCCCGTCCATGGCGGCGTCCTCGGGGCGCACGACGAAGTAGGGGACCCGGGTGCCGTCGGCGGAGGTGGCGTGGTGTTGCTCCACCACGATGCCCTGGGCGTCGAATTGGGGGGGCAGGCTCCGCACCTCGCGGATCGACCCGTCCTCCTCGGCCAGGTAGAGGGTGGTCGGACGGGTGAAGGAGGTGTAGGTGAAGAAGAACCGGTTGTCGTCCGCCGACGTCGAGGCGGGGGAGACGGCTCCCATGGGCGGCGTCTCGATGGTCTCGTGCCGCCATTCCTCGCCGTCGCGCCAGTAGCGCACCAACTCGCCCTGCACGTCGGTGAGCTGCACCACCAGCAAGTAGTCCAGGTCCGGGTGATCCCGTTGATGGTGGAGCGGTCCCCCGGCTCCACTACCAGCTCAACCTGGCCTCGGCCGGCGCGGTACTCGTCG
>JARRPL010000347.1:0-3355 GCA_037382905.1 Gemmatimonadota bacterium
GATCGCCACCGGCGCCTCCTGCCCCTGGAACGTGTCCACCGTGCCGACCCGGTCGGTGGGGAAGCCCGCCTCCGTCAGCGCCGCCTGGATCCGCCGCACCTGGGCGTTGTAGGGCGCCACCACCAGCAGGTCCTCGGGCGTGAGCGGCCGCTCGGTGTCTAGCCCGCCGGGGAAGGAGGCCACGAGGCAGGGCCCCTTGGAGGCCGAGAACCGGAGGATGTCGTTACTCAGACGCATCGAGTCGAGGCGAAGAAAAGGCCGGAGTCTGGAGCGGGAGGCGGTCGAACAGACGGTCACACCCCCCTGTGACAGTGGCCGGCCCGTTCCCGGGCGTCCGTCGGGGTGAACACATCCACGTCACCCTTCCACCATTCGGCCGACGGCCTTTGCGCAGCAAGGTTTTTCCGCCGGCACGGGGGGACGGCCTTCGGGCTTCCGGGTCAGTTGCTTCGATCACCCGAAGAGGCTCCGGCCGCCACCGCACCTACCGGCGCGAACAGAGGCGTCACCTTGTACGACTGATCCATGACGACGACGCACGGACCCGCCCCGGTGCAGCCGGCTCCCGACCAGCCCGTGAACTCGTACCCGGGACGAGGGGAGGGCGTGAGCGTCACCGGGGTGCCGTCGGGGAAGACCTGGCTGCATTGCAGCAGATATTCCTTGGAGCTCCCACTATCATAGGCTCCGCACGCGAGGGGATAGCGGGCATAGTTGGAGTTGCCTTCCGGGTAGATCCCGGCCACGTCCGACCGCACGGCTCCTCCGTCCCCTCCGTAGTAGTCCACCTGAAGGATCGAGTGGCCTTCCGGCGGGCTCCAATCCCAGACGGGGTAGATGGCCTCGGAGTTGGGTCCCACCACGACGTGGCAGGTGTTCTCCTCGATGCTTTCGCACGCTCCGTCCCAGTCCACGGGCCCGACCTCCGAGCTGAGGGACATCCGGAGGCCGGGCGCGACCCGTGCCGTGCAGTAGGTGGGGCTGTTCGCGCCGTCGTTGGGGAGGATCTCCACGAAGCAGTCGAAGGCCCGCTCCTCCCACCGCACCACCCAGTTGACCAGCTCCGGAACGAACCACCCGTCGCTGTCCTCGATCCGGGTCTCGGTCCGATAGGTCACGAGCTCGGCGGCCGCCGTCGCCACCACCTCCTTGGAGCCGTCCATGCTGAGGACGCAGCGATCGAAGCCCTCACAATCCCCGCTCCAGCCGCCGAAGCCCGTCCCCGCATCATCCGGGGTGCCCTGGAGCGCTTCGGGCCACCGGTGGGTCAGGACCACCTCCTGCTCCTCCGAGAACTCGGCGGAGCAGTCGTCGTAGCCGTCGCCGCAGCGGATGCCCTCGGGCTCGGACACCACCGATCCCACCGGCAGCTCGCCGCCCTCTTCCACCTGGACGGTGACGGGAAAGGAGACGGGATCCAGGGTGAAGGTCGCCGTGACCGTCTGATCCTGGTCCAGGGTGACCGCGCAGGGATCGGTACCGGTGCAGCCCGCCCCCTCCCACCCGTCGAAGGTCGAGCCGGCGTCCGCCTCGGCCGTCAACGTCACGGTGCTCCCCTCCGGATACGGCTCCTGGCAGTCCGATCCGCAGTCGATCCCCTCGGGGGTGGAGGTCACGACCCCGCTGCCTGAGCCGCTCACGGTCACGTCCAGGGTGAAGAGATCCGGCGCCACGGTGACCGCCAGCTCCACCCGCGGCCCTCCATTCCCGAATCGGTTCAGCGCCTGGACCCGGAAGGTGTAGTCCCCGGCCCCCAGGGGGCCCGTCTGGAAGGTGGTGGCGCTGGTGCGGTCCTGCTCCTCCACCGGGTCGGACTCCGGCCTCCCGGAGGACGTCACGATGAGGTATTCCACCGCCCCCGGCACCGCATCCCACTGCAGCGAGACCACCCCCTCCTCCTCCGTGGCGGTCACCTCATCGGGGACGAAGAGCCGGTCCACCGTCACCACGCGTTCCGCCTCCTCACCGGCCTCGAGTCGCACCGTGAGCTCGGAGAACCAGGCGATCCGCTCCGAGGACCAGCCCTCCACCCCCACCTGGTACGTCCCGGGCTCCAGCGAGCCGATGACCACCACCTCCCCCTCGTCCGCACTCACGGTCCGGGGGGTGGGCCCCTCCAGGTGCACCGTGGCGCTGTCCACCGGCACCTCCAACTCCGGGGCCGAGGAGATCTGGAGCGAGAGCTGGGCCGTCTCGGGCCCCACCGGATCGTCGTCGCACGCCGCCAGCACCAGGAGGAAGGGGAGGGCGGCGGGCAGGGCTCTTCGGGGCAGGCTCGCGCTCATCTCTGGCTCTCCTCGTCGGATGTCTCGGGGGCGACGTCTCTCAAGTACCGCATCCGCCGCCGGCTTCTCAACCCCTGGTGGTCCGCTGTCCTGCCGACCGCCGGCTTCGGGCATAGTGGGATGCCTGGGTCCGCAGGTACTTCCGGTCCATGGCCCGGAACTCCGCCTCGTCCTCCATGGCCTGGGCCGCCCGGTGCAGATCCTGGGCCTCCGCCACCATGAGGGGGTCGGAGGGATGGTGGGCCGCCAGGTGGCCTGCCGCGTCCCGGAGCGTCTGGACGGCTCCCGCCAGGTCCCCCCGGTCTCCCCGCTCCACCGCCTCCCGCCGGGCCCGGGCCGCCTCCAGCAGGGTGAAGACCCGGGCCACTTCCGGGTGGGTGACGGCCCCGGCGTCCGGGCTCCAGGTGATGGGGATGGAGATGCGGCGGCGCTCCATGGTCTCGTCGCCGGTCCAGCAGTCCGCTTCGATGACGAAGTCCGCCACCGGAGACCCGCCGTCGGCTCCCTCCGCCATGTCCTCCCCCCCGGACTCGGTGGAGGCGGCGGATCCTCCCGGGACCAGGAAGTCCGCCAGGACCTCCCGGGGCTCCCGGGCGTAGAGGTCGCCCACCGAGAGGATCAGGGCGTCGTCCGCCCCCACCTGCGACGGGTACTGGTGGTGCACCGTGGCCACCGAGGCCCCGGTGCGGGGCCGGACGGAGACGGTGAGGTTCTGAGCGGCGATGCTCAGCAGGCCCTCCACCTCCTCCTCGAAGATCCCCCCGGCCTGGTCCGGCCGCTCGATGTAGTAGCTGCTCCCGCCGCCGGCGTCCGCCATGGCCGCCAGCAGCTCCTCGTCGAAGTGCTCCCCGACGCCCACCGTGGTGGTGCCCACCCCGTCCCGATGGGCCTGGGCGGTGAGTCGAGTCAGCGTCTCGGCGTCGGTGATCCCCTGGTTCGCCAGCCCATCCGTCAGGAGGATGACCCGGTTCACCCCCTCGGCCTCGAAGCGCTCCTGGAGCAGCGCCCGCCCCTGGAGCCAGCCGCCGCTCAGATTGGTGGCGCCGCCGGGCCGGATGGCCATGAGGGCG
>JARRPL010000348.1:0-3354 GCA_037382905.1 Gemmatimonadota bacterium
CAGAGCTGGGTGGACAACCAGGGACTCCTCCTCCGGATCGAAGGGGGGATTCGAGACGGCGCCATGGTGCTGGAGGGCATCACGGTACGACCCGACGGGGTCGAGGTCCTCAACCGGATCACGTGGAGCGTGCTGGACGACACGGGGGACCGGGTGCGCCAGCTCTGGGAGTTCTCCACCGACGGAGGGGACCTCTGGAACGTGGCTTTCGACGGGGAATACCGCCGGTCCGGAGGCTGAGGTACCGGGCCCCACGGGGGTCCACTATCTTGCCCGGGGTCGTCCTCCCCAGGGGCCCCCACGATCCCTCCCCGCACGCTGCATCCCATGGCCGAGTCTGCCGTCGATATCCTGCTGAGCCGGTTGGACGGGGCCCTGGTCCGGGAGCGCCACGTCCCCATGGCACCCCTCACGACCTTCCGGATCGGGGGGCCCGCCGAGCTCCTGGTGCGGGCGCGGACCCCCGACGAGCTGGCCCACGTGGTGACGGTGGCCCGGGAGCTCGGGGTCCCGTACACGCTGGTGGGCCGCGGCGCCAACATCCTGGTGGGGGACGAGGGCATCCCTGGGCTGGTGATCCGGAACGAGGTCCAGGGACTCGAGTTCCTGGACGAGGTGACGGTCCGGGCCGGTGCCGGCGTGGAAACCTTCCCCGACCTGATCATGAGCACGGTGGAGCGGGGTCTCGCGGGTCTCCATCATTACGTGGGCATCCCCTCCACGGTGGGTGGGGCGCTGTGGCAGAACCTCCACTTCCTCTCTCCGGACCGCTCCCGGACCTGCTTCGTGGAGGAGGTCCTGCAGGGGGCCGAGATCCTGACGCAGGAAGGGGAGCGGCGCCGCGTGCCCGCCGCATACTTCCGCTTCGGCTACGACGACTCGATCCTCCACCACCGGGACGACGTGGTCCTCACGGCGGACTTCCGGCTGACCCCGGCGCCGGTGGACGCGCTCCGAGAGGTCATCCGGGAGAACCTTCGGTGGCGGGACGATCGGCACCCGGACCTTTGGCTCTACCCCTCGGCCGGATCGATCTTCCAGAAGATCGAGGGGGTCGGGGCGGGTCGCCTCATCGACGAGGTGGGGCTCAAGGGGAGGGTGCTCGGGGGCGCCGGGATCTTCCACAAGCACGCCAACATCATCGTGAATCTGGGCGGTGCCCGGGCGGCGGAGGTACGGGCGCTGATGGAGCTCGCACAGGAGACCGTCCAACGGGAGCTGGGTTACGAACTGGTACCGGAGATCGGCCTGCTGGGCCGCTTCTAGCCAGCTCCGGCCAGGAGATCCACCACCCGCTCCAGCGCGTGGCGCTCCAGGCGGTGCCCGCCGGGGTGCCAGTGGACCGGAAGCGAACGGCCCAGCGTGGACATCTGCCGTTCCTGGCGCTCCAGGAGCGCCGGCGTGAGGTGGCCGTCCTCTCGACCCTGGACGGACAGCAGCCGGGCATCGCCGAAGCCGGCCCGGGCGGCGTCCAGATCCAGGTCCGGCGGGAGGACCTCGCCCCAGAAGATCAGGGTGTCCAGACGGGCCCGACCCAGCGCCGCCCAGCGGGCCAGCGTATGGGTCCCCTGGGAGAATCCCAGCCCCACCGTGCGGACGTCCCTGGCCAACGATCCCCGCAGGTGATGGTGGAGCCGGTCCAGGTAGTCCACATAGTCGAGGATCTCGCTCTCCCGGTCCTCCCGGGTCATCCACGTGGCCCCGACCCGGGATTCGGGGCCGTGGCGCCCCGGGCCGTCGTCGAGATAGAACCGGTTCAGGGCCTCGGGAGCCACGACCATCCGGTCTGGCGCCGCCACGGCGTCGAACCGGCGGATGAACCGGCCGGCGAGCTGTCGATAGCCGTGGAGTACGATCCAGAGTTCCCGAACCGACGGGCTCGCCTCCCCCAGCCGGGCGTAGCGGGCTCGCCGGGTCACGGGGAGATGCTCCAGCGTCGGGTCCCCCTCTCCCCCGGTCAGAGCCACCGGGTGACCGTGTAGACCACCATGCCGGCGTGAGCCGCCAGGAAGACCCAGAGTGCTCTCCGGGCCCAGATCCGGTCCACGATCCGGAGATTCTTCCAAACCAGCCATGCGGCGAGGATCGAGACCCATCCCACATAGGGAGCGAAATGGTCCGCCACGGCGGGCACCGGGTCGAGAACCCGACTCGGTCGATCCAGGACGCCCAGACTCCTCAGGATCCACCGGAGCGTCCAGGGATAGAGGGCCATGAAGATGGGAGCCACCAGGACGGCGTTCACGAAGAAGAGACCACCGGCCCGGGTCTCGATCCACGGATCCGACCGGGAGTCGCCGGTGGGCTCCTCCACCATGTCCTCCGGAACGTCCACCTGGGGGGAATTCAACTCTGGTCCACCGCAGCCTGGAAGACGGCGTCCAGACGCTCGAGACGGTGTGACTCCTGCCGGAGCTCCAGGAGCGACTGCTGCCACCGGGCGTCGATCTGCACCGTCGGCGCGAGCTGAAAGGACAGATCCGCTTCGAGATCGAACTCCGGCAACTCCCCTGGAGGATCGTCCAGACGCTGGACGACGGCCTGGAAGAGCTCCAGGGTGCGCTCACGGACCACCTGGATGGCGTCGGGGCGTGGACGCGTCTCGTCCGGATAGGGCTGGATCTCCGCTTCGTAGAACAGCTCCCGCTGCTCGATGCCCCTGGTGATCTCGAACCTCTCCATTCCACGGGCGAGAACCAGCGAGCGACCGTCGGGCAGAGGTTGGAAGTCCTCGATCAGGGCCACCGTCCCCACCTGGCCCACCTCGTTCATGAAGGGTCCCCGGACGTCCGAGTCGTGGTAGAGGAGGCCGAAGCGCTTGTCGAACTCCAGACATCGCGCCACGAGGCGCCGATAGCGGGCCTCGAAGATGTGGAGGGGCATGGGGGCGCCGGGAAAGAGCACCACCGGGAGCGGGAACAGAGGCAGGACTTCCATTGCGGCGCGATACCCCCGCCTCTCCGGGAAGGTTCTACCCGTCCTCCTCCTCGTCCATGTGCATCCGGATCAGAGCCCCGGCCATCCTCCGCCGAATGCGGACCAGGAGCAGGATCGCCACGGCCATGAGTCCCGCCGCCAGACCCCACCAGAGCCCCCGGGGGCCCATTCCGGCTCCGAACGCCAGCCCCGCACCGAGAGGAATTCCCAGCACCCAGAACCCCACCAGATTGAGGATCATGGGCACCCGGGTGTCACCGACCCCCCGGAGGACCCCGGTGCCCACCACCTGGATTCCGTCGAAGACCTGGAAGAGCGCGGCGATGGGGAGGAGGCCGGCGGCCAGACCGACCACCCCGGGATCGTCGGAGTATACGCCGGCCAGCGTCTCGGGGATGAGGAGAAACAAGATCATGG
>JARRPL010000349.1:0-3350 GCA_037382905.1 Gemmatimonadota bacterium
GAAACGGGGTCCGGGTGGCGAGTGGGATGGTCGAGAGGTCGGGCCGACGAACGCAAACGCCGCCAATGGGGCCCCCTGGGCAGGGGCCCTGGGTGTTGGTGGGGAAGAGGACGGCGCAGAGGAAGGGAGGCGGGCGAGGCTGCTCCGGTGGTCCATCGGGATGGCGAAGTGGGCGGGCGCGGAGGGGCTACGGCTCGAGGCCGGTCACGGCGACCCGGTGCCGCCGTCGCCGGGCAGGCTCTGATCTAGGGGGTCGCGGTGGGAGACGGAGCCTGGTGGCCCGAGGTCGAAGGGGGAGGACCCGACGCGCGGATACTCGAAGAAGACGCCGTCGGATCCAGATCAATCCGAAGCAATCGCGAGTTGGGCAGTGGCCCGGAGGTGCAATCACCCGCCCCAAGCCACACCCAGGCGGAGATACCACGTCGGGTTGTCCAGACGAACCTGGTCGAGGGAGCCGAGCGGTACGAGCCGCGCTCCCGTCTCGGCCGTCCACCGGTATCTCCGGCCTCGCTCCATACCCAACCCGAAATCCAGAACCAGGGCGGTGCTCCGCTCTGTGCCAGCCTCAGTCTCGACGTGAGTCAGGCCTGGACCCACTCCGAGAGATACGGTCGGGTTCCAGTTCGGATCGGCACCCAGCCTTCGAACACCCCGGACCAGGGCCGTAACGGACTGCTCCCAGGCGTACTCCGTCAGGAACGTCCCCGTGATGCACCCGATGAATGGTCCGCAACGTGTCTCCGTCTCATACCTCTCCCAGCCGTTGCTCACGATGAGGACGGCCGCGTCGATCTCGAAGTCCGGCCCGACCGGGTACCGGACACCGACGGAATAGTCGAGGTCGAGCCCCACTCCCGTTCCACCCGCCACCCGCAGCCGGGGACGACGACGGATGGACGGTTCCACTTCGCCTGCAGCGACACTGGCGATCAGGGCAGACCCGAGCCCGGTGACGATGCCTACCGGGAACGCTGCTCCGTCGGAGATGAGCCACCCCTCGCCGGGTGGGTTGATGTAGGCTACGGCGAGCCCGAGGCCCGACACCCCACCCCAGAGAAGCAGAGCGCCCCGGGAAAGGTGGCTGCCGGGCTCCTGTCCGGCAGCGCTGTCGGGCAGGATCAGACAGATCGCGACCACCGAAAGAACCACTCTACGAAGAAGAACCATCCATGGGCTCCTTCCGGCCACCGGATCGGGACCAGAGGCCACGGAGCGGCGATGGTCCTCCAGCGGATTGCCCTCTACGAAAGCTAGGTGGAGGGGCGCGGCGATGTCTGTCCGGAAGACCCCCAATCCCATTGTGGGGCCGGTCCGACCGACGCCGCACGTGGGGGACCTCCGTCGCGCTGTCTGACGGACCAGGAAGGATAGGAAAGGGACAGGCATCGTAGGGCCGGCGTGTCCTCAGGCGGGAGGAGCAGATGGCGCTTCGGCGGGCGCCGGGCGTGACCCGACACTACCTTCGGAGTCCTCTGCCCGATTGTCGGCCCGATGCCCCCAGGCCACCCGATGCTGCTCCAACTCGATGTCAGAACGCTGCTCGTGGCGCTGTTCGCCTCATTCTCGTTGGCCACGGTGTGCCTCGCCTATGTGTGGCGCTTCACGAAGACCTACGAGGGCTTCGGTATCTGGGTAGGGGCCATGGGGTTGATCAGCCTTGGGCAGTTCCTCCTCGCCGGCCGGGGGGTACTCCCGGACCCGGTCTCCATCGTCGGCGGAAACACCGTCCTGTTCGTGGGATTCGCCCTCTTGCTGAACGCCGGCAGCGTCTTCCTGGAGCGGGGACCCGTGAGGGCGTGGGTGTGGTGGGCCCTCGTCCCCGTCGTCCTCTCCTTTCTCGTCTTCACCTTCGTCTGGCCGAACATCCAGGCTCGAATCGTGATCGCCGGGGTCTACTGTGGAGGCCTGGCGCTGGCGTTGGCTACGATCCTCCTCCTCAACCCCGAGGAACCCGTCGCCCAGGCGTCCCGGTTCACCGGGAGCTTCGTTCTGGTCCTGGCCGCGGTGCTCTTGCTGAGAGCCGGCTCGGGGTTCTTCGGCTCGCCGTCTGCCAGCTTCTTCGATCCCGGCAACTTCGCCGTCGTGAACGGCTTGATCGGTGTCGGCATCGTCCTGGGCCTCACCGTCGGGATCCACATGCTGAATCAGCAGCGGCTCGTGAACGAGCTGGTCCTGGCTCACGCCGAGGTGAAGATCCTGAGCGGGTTGATCCCGATCTGCGCCTCGTGCAAGAACATCCGGGATGACGAGGGCTTCTGGACCCGGTTGGAGACCTATGTGCACGCGCACTCGGAGGCTCAGTTCAGCCACGGGATCTGTCCCGACTGCGAGGCGCGACTGTACCCGGAGCTGAGGGACGAACCCCACTGATCAGGGAAACGGGAAGCGGAAGCGATGCCGGGGGTCTCGTGGTCGCGGACGTGCCGCTGACTCCAGTGCGAGCAGCCTGTTCGCCTCGGACCACCCGGGGGAGCTGACGCCCGATCCCGTGAAGAGGACTGGCGCGGCGCTCGTTCGGCGCCTCCTCACTACAACTCCACCGCCGCGTCGATCATCCGCCAGTCCTCCTCGACCCCGAGCACATCCGCCAACTGCTCGATCGAACGATCCGTCGAGAACTCGACCCACACCGGGAAGTGGTCCGAGACCCGGGCGCCCAGCTGGGTACCCGGGGGCCTGTCCCGATAGACGATGTCGTCGAAGGGGATCGACCCGGCGCTGTGGCGACCGGGGATGTCGAGGGCGCCCGAGAACCACGCCATGTGGTCGTAATGGGTGGGCGTCCCCTTCACGGTGGTGCGGATCCCGAAGAGCTCGGGGGGGATGATCAGCCCGGCCTCGGAGAGGGCCACGGCGAAGGCGCTCCCGGGTCCGCCCGCGTGCATGTTGAAGTCGCCGAGGAGAATGAGGTTGTGGGCCTCGGCGCTGGGGTTCGCCGAGCGCGTTCGCAGACGGCGGGCGACCTCGGGAGCCAGCATCGCCACCTCCCGGGCCGGGTCCTCGTCGCCGTCACCCCAACGGATGTGGACCGTGAGCAGGGTGACCCGGACCGAGCCCGCGTCGAAGCCCACGATGTAGGGCGTCCGCACGAACTGGGTCGGCCACTCGTCGGGGGTCTCGGCCTCGGGGGCCAGCACGATCTCCCCGGCCAGCCCGGTGAGCTGGACCCGCCGCCGGTCGTAGATGAAGGCGAGTCGCTCCGAGTTCCCCCGGTCCCCCTCGCTGACGTCGGACAGGATGAGGCCGAAGTGGCGGCCGAGCACCTCGTCCACCAGGCGCCGGATCGCGTCCGTCTCCCGCTTGACCTCCTGAATGGCCAGGATGTCGAAGCGCTTCACCAGCTCCCC
>JARRPL010000350.1:0-3337 GCA_037382905.1 Gemmatimonadota bacterium
GCGAGCCTCCGGAAGAAAGGATCTCCCAGGCCTGTCGGAGGCCCTCCTGGCCCGTCTCGTTGGTGTGGCTGGTGATGATGATGGGGATGCCGGTGCTCTGGAGCCCGCCGGCCCGTGTGACCTCAGGCCACCGGCCCGTGGTCGCTGCCCCCGCACCCAGGACGACGCTGCTCCGAATGAAGTCCCGCCGGTCGATGCTGTTCATCGCGTCTCAACCTTCCTTGTTCTGGTGAGTCCATATCCCTGGTCCGGACTCCCGGACCGGCCCGGGTCCAGGTTAATCGCCCCACCGTAGTGAGAATAGCTCGGCTGCTTTCGGTGGGAGGCGGAGAGCCACGCCCCGGTGCTTTGCGAACGGACTCCGCCCCGACAGATTGGAGGCGGACTCCCGGTGCAGGCGCGCCGACCCACTCCACGGGAGGTTCTATGAGACCCCGGATTCGCGGGACGCTGTCCTTCGCCTTTGCCCTGTCGATCTCCGCGCTGTGCCCCACCGGTCAGGCCGCGGCTCAATCCCTCCGGCCACTCACCCCGGAGGACGTCGTCAATTTCTGGTCCATCGGGTCGAGCACCCTCTCCCCCGACGGGGAATGGCTCGCCGTGGAAATCCGTCGTCCCCCCACGAGCCCGAGCCGTTTTCGCGGGCCGTCGCTCCGAGGAGAACGGTCCGACGTGTGGCTCGTCTCGGCACGCACCGGGGAGACGCGGACCCTCACCGACGGCCAGCGGGACAGCACGGGAGCGTTCTCCCCCCTCTGGTCACCGGACGGAGACCGGCTGGCGTTCCTCTCCACCCGAGGGGGAGACGACCAGCTCCACCTCTTCGTCTGGGAGAGGGATGGGGACCGCACCCGGTCACCGTCCTCCCAGGGAGTCCTGGACCGGGCGGCATTCGTCATCGGTCCCAATTCCTCCGTGGGCCTCACGTGGATCGACGACCGTTCGGTCCTGTTCGTGAGCCCTCCCCCGGGCTACGGGCTTACCACCATGGACATCGCCCCCGAGGAGTGGAGGAAAGCCAGGCTGGGAGAGGAACCCACGGTGAGCGTTCTGGAGAGCGGGTCGGCCATCACGCCTCGGGAGCGGCCGAAGGCACGTCTCATGCGCCTGGATGTCGTCAGCGGCGAAACCACGGCCCTGGCGGAAGTCCCTCCCGAGGATCCGCTGCAGTCGGTGACCGTCTCCGCGCCGGCGTTGGGGAGCGGCGTGTTGATCATCCAGGCGGACCTCGGCCCTCACGCGCCGCCTCCGGCCCAACCGCTGGCCTCGTCCACGTCCCGCCTCACCCGTATCGCCATCATCTCCTCAGAGGAACCCAGCACCCCTGAGTGGATCGAGGACGTCCCCGGCGCCGGTTCCAGGGTGGAGTGGCTCCCCGACGGATCGGCCGCCATCGCACCCGGGCGGCTCTCCGACGATGAGGACGAGGCGCGGCTCTTCCTCGTGAGCCCAGGCGTGGAAGCCGTGCGCACCCTGGACACGGACAGCCTCGAGATCACCTCTGCCCAGTGGACCCCCGACGGCGATCTTCTGGTCTTTGCCCAGCCGAGGTCGGCGGATGAGGGAAAAGGGACGACGGCGGCCGAGGCGGGAGGAGAAACGCCTCAGGAGGAACCCGACTCCCTCGCGGCGGACAGCATCAAGAAAGCCAACCGGTCCAACTGGTGGCTGCTGTCCCGGGACCTGACGAACGCCCGCAACCTGACAGCCGGTCTGAAGGAGGTTCCTCGCTCCCTTCTCCCGGTACTGGACGGCACCACCTTCGTCGGCCTGGCGGACAGCACCCTCTGGCTGGTGAATACCCGCTCCGCCACCGCCTCCCGGGTCTCCACCCCCTCCGACTCGAAGTTCACCTCCATCGTCTGGCCCTCCCGCAGTGGGACACGCCCTGCTCCCTCCCCCGTGGTAATCGTCCAGGCCGGAGAAGGAGCCGAGCGGCAGCTCTACCGTGTCGACCTCGGCGCCACGGAGGCCGAGGTGAGGGACTTCCCCCAACCCACCCCACGGGCCGGGCTCGCTGTCTTTGACCCGGAACGGCCCCTGGCCGTGTACCAGGGAACCGAACGGACTGGCACCTACCTCTGGTTGGGTGACGGGGAGAGCCCCCGGTTCGACACCGCCATCAGCCTGAACAGGGCCCTCCCGGAGATCGCCGACGCCCGGCGGATGCTCATCGAGTACCGGGGAGTGGAGGGAGACTCCCTCAAGGGCGTCCTGCTACTTCCTCCAGGGTACGAGGAGGGCAAGCGATACCCCCTGGTCACGTGGGTATATGCGGGGTCGGTGTTCCGGGACACACTCAGCTATTCCTTCGAGAAGGGCTCCGGTAGCTCCCTCAATCCCCAGCTCTTCGCCGCCCACGGGTACGCCGTGCTCTTCCCCAGCATGCCCCTCGAGGGGGACGGCGTCGCCAGTGACCCGTACATCGACCTCCCCAAGGGCGTCCTGGCGGCCGTGGACAAGGTCATCGACCTGGGGATCGCGGATCCCGAACGGTTGGCGGTGGCCGGACACAGTTACGGCGGCTACAGCACCTACACCCTGGTCAGCTACACCAACCGCTTCCAGGCCGCCATCGCCATGGACGGTGACGCGAATCTTCTGACCAGCTATGCGAAGTTCGATGCCGACCAGCGGTACTGGGACAACGCACAGGAGCGGAGGGAAGGGGCCACCTGGAGCGAGACCAGCCAGGGCCGGATGGGGGAGCCCCCGTGGAGTGCCCTCTGGAGATATCTGCGTAACTCCCCGTTCTTCTACCTGGACCGGATCGAGACCCCCCTGATGATCATCCAGAGCGACATGGACTTCGTTCCGGTCATCCACGGGGAGGAAATGTTCGCCGGGCTCTACCGACTGGGAAAGACCGCTCGGTTCGTGCGCTACTGGGGAGAAGGGCACAGCCCCGCGTCCCCGGCCAACATCCGGGACATGTGGCAGCGCATCTACGAGTGGTTGGACGAGTACCTGGCCCAGCCCCAGAAGGAGGAGAAGGAGTAACCCACGCGCAATCCATTGCGTGATCGTGCAGAATACTGCGCAGCGCCCACCCCGCTCCCCGGCCCCGGGGGGCGGGGCAATACGTTGTCCCACTTGAAGTTACGCCCTAGTGCCCTGCTGGCCCACCCCTTGCACCTGTCCAGACATCATCTCCGAACCCGGTGCCCGACGCAGGTGTCGTCGTCGCCGGCATCCTTCCCAAAGGTGGGCCGACCATGGATCGTAGAGGTTTCCTGGAGCAAAGCGTACAGTTGGGAGTCCTGGCGGTGCTGGCAGGAGCGTGCACCGATATGGGCTCCATCACGGGACCGGAGCTGAACGGTGGAAAGGACGTGGT
>JARRPL010000351.1:0-8238 GCA_037382905.1 Gemmatimonadota bacterium
CGCCTCCGGAAGCCACTCGAGCATCTGCACGTAGACCGTGCTGGCCACCGCCACAAGTCCGAAGAAGACGAACACGAACAGGTCTCCCAGGCCGTGATAGGCCAGGGGCCAGGGCCCGCCGGTGTAGGCGACGGCACAGACCAGTGACAGGAGGCCGATCACCACGATGGGAAGTCCCCCGACCGCCACCAGGTAGACCCCCACCGCCAGGGCTGCCAGGAGGGTGAGGATCATACCCCGCCGGACCGCCCCGGGCGTGATGAGTCCCGCCTGGGTCACCCGGGTCGGGCCGACCCGGTCCTCGGTGTCGGCGCCCTTCACGAAGTCGAAGTAGTCGTTCGCCAGATTGGTGGCGATCTGGATGAGGAGCGCCCCGGCGAGGGCCGCCAGCGCCGGCAGCCACGCCAATCCCCCTACGTGGTGGGCGATGGCGGTGCCCAGGATCACCGGTGCCGCTGCGGCAGGGAGAGTCCTGGGACGGATGGCCAGGAGCCAGGGCGACGCCATGGCGTCTCAGCGCCCCTCGGCCCGGGCGGGAACGCTCCGCCCACCGGAGGCCATCCCCACGGACGAGGCGATGAGGCCGGCACCGTCTGCGTTCCACCCGCGGATGTCTCGGCGCTCATGCACCGCCGTCCAGTCCGGCTGACTCACCGTCACATCTCCCCGCTGTCGTCGGATTCCAGCTTCTCCAAAGCCTCCAGGGCCGCCGATTCCGCCGCACTGAACGCCGCCTGGTGCCCCACCCGGTTCGCCTCCCGGTCCGTGATCACCTCCACCATGAACGATCCGCCGCCGACCTGGTGGCGCGACAACGCCTCCCGTACGCCTGCCGCCCCCTCCACCCGCGTGTGGGGGAGGCCGTGGAGCCGCGCCAGGTGCGAGAGATCCAACCCGTGAGGCGTGGCGAACAGCCGGGTGAACGGAGGATCGTGCTCCCGGATCGGCAACATGTGGAAGATGCCGCCCCCGTCGTTGTTCACGACCACCAGCCCCAGCTCCACCCCCGCCTCGCGGACGGCGAGCAGGCCGTTCGCGTCGTGGAGGAACGCCAGATCTCCCAGGAGAACCACCGTCCGGCGGCCGGCGCCCGCCGCCACCCCCGCAGCCGTCGACACGATCCCGTCGATGCCGCTGGCTCCCCGGTTCCCGAGGAGCAGGAGGCCATCTCCCCGCTCGCCCCCGAATGCATCAACATCCCGTATGGGCATGGAGTTGGAGACGAAAAGGACGTCGTCGGAATCGACACCCCGCATGACCGCCTCCGCCACCTGCCCTTCGTGGGACGGTCCCACCGCCGATGCTGCCGCCTTTGCGGTGGCCCGGTCCACGGTCTCCCACCGGTGACGCCAGGCGGCCGGGGAAGGCCGCCGGATCCGCGGCAGCAGGGCCCGGAGGGTCTCCGCGGGATCCGCCTGCAGGTAGTTCGTAGCGGTGTTCTGATGGTCCTTCCAGCGCCCACCGCCGTCCACCACGACCTGGCGCCCCGATCCATGGCGGCTCAGCCACCGGAGCAGGGCGGCCGAGGTGGGCCCCGCCCCCACCCGGATCACCAGATCCGGCTCCAACGTCCGCCGCACCTCCGCAGAACGGAGGAAGAGATCGTACGCGGTGATCCGGGCGCTCCCGTGTCCCGGGCCGGCACGGGCCCCGGAGAGGGGATCCGCAAGGAGCGGCACGCCGGCGGCGGCGGCGAACCGGGTGAGGGCCGACCCGATCCGGGCGGGCTCGGAGGCGACGCCCGCCACCAGGACCGGACGCTCCGCCTCCTCCAACCAGCCCGCGAGCCGGTCCAGCTCTTCCTCGTTCGCCGACGTCCGATGGATGCCGATCTCCACCAGCGGCGCCGGGTCGCGGCCCACCAGGGCCGTCCCGTGGTTCTCCGGGAATCCCTCCGGCACGTCTCCCGAGTCCTCCACGGGCTCCAGCGGCTTGGCGAACGGGAGGTTCAAATGGACGGGGCCCGCCGGCGCCCACGGGCCGCCGCTACCGCCCGGTCCGCAACCGCCCTGAGGTGCAGGAGCGCATCCGCCTCGACCCGCGGCTGGGGGAGGTCCCACGCCGCACGGGTGAAGCCACCGAAGATCCCGGGTTGATGGATGGCCTGGTTGGCGTCCGAGTCCCGGAGATGATGGGGCCGATCCGCCGTAACCAGAAGGAGGGGCACCTCGGACTGGCACGCCTCCACCACCGCCGGAAGGAGATTGGCCACCGCCGTCCCGGAGGTTGTGATGACCGACGCCGGGGTCCCCGTCCCCTTCCCCACCCCGAGGGCGAAGAAGGCCGCGGAGCGTTCGTCCAGGAAGACCCGCACCCGGAGCCCCTCCTCTCGGCTGGCAGCCAGCACGAGGGGCGTGGAACGGGAACCCGGCGCCACGCAGATCTCCCGCACCCCGCACCGCACCAGCTCCTGGAGGAGCGCTCGGGCCCAGAGGGTGTTCCGGTCCGGCAAGCTCACGGCACCACGCCTTCGATGGCCGCTCCCGAGGCAATGGCCTTCCCCCTCCGTGTCGAACCAGCCCACCGGCCCCGCGTACCAGCCCCGGTGGAAGGGCTCGGCATCGTGGAGAAAGGCCAGGGCCGCGTCCCGGGGAACACCGCACACCGCCGGGGTGGGGTGGAGGGCTTCCACCAGGGACAGGATGGGACGGGCCGGGAGCGCTTCCCCTTCGATCTCCGTCTCCAGGTGCTGGATCCGGGCCAGCGTCAGGACGTGGGGCTCGGCTTCGGCGGTGGCGTGTCGGGTCAGGGCCCGAAGACGCATCATCATGTCCTCCACGACCACCCGGTGCTCGGCCCGGTCCTTCCCGCTCGCGAGAAGGGATCGCGCCAGAGCCCGGTCCTCGTCGGGATGGCTGCCACGCCGTACCGACCCCGCCACCGCCGTCGCAGTGACCCGACCGTCCCGGAGGGTGGCCAGCGCCTCGGGAGCGGCGCCCAGAAGCCAGGTGCCGGGACGGGGCTCGAAGAGGAAGGCATGGGTCCCGGGGTGTTGGCTCCAGAGGGCGAGCACGACCTCCGCCGTGGACAGGGCTCGGGACAACTCCACGTCCAGGGTCCGGGCCAGCACCGCCTTCGAGAGGGAACCCCGCCGGATTGCGGCGAGGGTCCGTTCCACCGCATCCAGCCATGGCGCCTGGTCTCCCGCCCGCGTCCGGGCGGCGACGGAGCCTGCGGCGTCGGCCGGATCGTCCCGGCGGCCGGCGAGTCTCGACAGGAGGAGGTCGGCGGACGCTTCGGCCCTCTCCCGGGCCCCGGGGGCGTCGTCCTGGACCGGCACCCGCACCCGGAGTCGGGCCGGGCCCTCCCCCTCGCCGTCGAGCTCCACCGCAGGGAGATGGAAGAGCCCCGGAGGGAACGCCTCCCAGTGCTCCTTCGGCCTGTGGTCGTCTCTGAAGGAGAATCCACCATAGAAGCGGAGCGCCTCCCGGCCGTCGCCCATGTCGGCCCAGGACCGGGAGGCTGCCGCCGCGAAGCGGAAACGGTCCGGCCCGGGAGGGGCCACGACCTCACCCAGCACACCGGCGTGGGCGGCCCACCGGGGCCCACGGGCCCAGAACCCCCGGGGCTGCCCATCCATCTCCCGGAGGAAGGCGCGAGGGTCGCCCCGGCGGACGGACCGGCGCGCCGTGACGAACCGTGCGGGCTCGGCGGGCGCCTCTCGGATGGGGGCGTCGATACGGATGATCGTCGGGGGTGGGGAGGGATCGGGTCGTCGGAATATAGGAGTCGTCGGCGGGACACAAAGCGCCCGGGGGGCTTCTCCGAAGCTGCCGAAGACACACGATTGGACGATGCTGCTTCACTCCTCCAGAGCCCAGGAGTTCCATGCGCGTCGCCCTCCGTCCTGGTCCCCTCGATCTTCTGACCCCACTCCTGTGGGCCGTGACCCTGCTCGGGCCGGCGAGCCTCGCCGGCCAGGCGACGGTGACGCTCAGGGCCCAGCCGCAACGCCTGACGCTGGAGGTGGGCGCCTCCGAGGCCCTGACGGTCCAGGCGGTGGGGGAGGGTGGCGCCGTGCTGGACATCCCGGTCCGGGTGGCGGGGCCCCGAGGCGTCCTGAGCTATCGGGACGGCCGGGTGCAGGTCTTCGAAGCCGGAGAGTACGCGCTGGTGGCAACCGCCGCGCAGCCCCTCTCGGACGAGCCCGCCACCCTGCGCATTCCCGTGACCGTCACCTGGCCTCCGGTGGCCCGGGTGGAGATCCTCCCCGAGGATCCCGAACTCCGACTGTTTCGCGGAACCGAACGACTCTTCCAGGCCCGGGCCTTCCACCAGGACGGCTCCGTACGCCCGAATCCCCAGGTCCGTTGGAGCACCCTGGATCCCTCCATCGCATCGGTGGACCGGTTCGGGAACGTCACGGGCGTGTCGTCGGGTGCGACCCGACTCCGGGCCCAGGTCGGTTCCGCCGCCCAGGAGTGGGCTCTGGAGGTGGCCCCCCTCGACGCCGTGGAGCTCCTGACCGTCGTGGACGCCCGTGACCCCACACGCACGGGCGACGTGATCCGGTTCCGGACCTCGGCTCTGGACGCCGACGGCGAGAACGTCGACGGCCTCCCGGTGGAGTACGGCTTCGAGCTGCTCCGGGCGCCCTTCGACCACGCCGGGAGCGCCGCCCCCGCCCAGATGCGGGGAGATCGCTTCGTCGCGGACGTGCCCGGGGTCTACCAGGTCACGGCCCGGGTGGGGAGGCTCAGCGCCCGGCACACCTTCGAGGTGGAGCCCCGGGACGTGGTCCAGGAGCTGGAGGTGGTGGGACATGGCCTCACGAGCCGGTACCGCACCACCGACCTCTGGGTCTTCGAGGGGAACGACGGCCGGGACTACGCCCTCACAGGCTCCAAGGTGGCCGGTGGCTACGCGTTCGTCTTCGACGTCACGGACCCGGCGAACATCATCAAGACCGATTCGATCCTCGTGGACGCCCGGACGGTGAACGACGTCAAGGCGTCGCCGGACGGTCGCTATGCCGCCCTGTCCCGGGAGGGAGCCAGCGACCGGAGGAACGGCGTCGTCATCCTGGACCTGGAGGACCCGGCACACCCCCGGGTGGCTTCCACCTTCGAGAACGGTCTCACCGGGGGGGTGCACAACGTCTTCGCCACCGACACCCACCTCTTCGCCCTCTCCAACGGAGACAAGTACCTGATCCTGGACGTCACCGACCTCGAGAATCCCCGGTACGTGAGTGAGTACGACCACCCCGACTCCCGCGTCCACGACGTCTGGGTCCACGACGGCATCGCCTACTCCGCCGAATGGGGAACCGGGGTGGTGGTGGTGGACGTAGGGAACGGGCGCTGGGGCGGCGCCATCGACGACCCGGTCTTCGTGACCACCATCCCCCTTCCCACCGGGGCCACACACGCCGTCTTCCCGTATTTCTCTGAATCCGCCGGGCGAAACTACCTGTTCGTGGGCGACGAGATCATGAATCGCCGGGGACTGGCGTGGGCCGGTTATCCCAGGAGCATGGGGTCCTACGCCGAGCGGTACGATCCGGAGACGGGACTCGGCGGCATCCCCGTCACCACCACCGGCTACATCCAGGTCGTGGACTTCACCGACCCGGAAGACCCCGGGATGGTGGCGCGCTACGAGGTGAGCGAGTTCGGCACCCACAACTTCTGGGTCGAGGACGACGTCCTTTATGGGGTGCGAGCGGTGGACGTGAGCGGGGAGCTCCTGGGGAATCTCTATACCCAGGGCCGTGAGATGGCCGTCTTCAAACCGGCGCACCCCGAGGGGTACACGGCCAACGCCACCATGGTCTGGGGCGCCCAGCCCTACAAGGGCCACATCTTCTTCAGCGACACCAACTCCGGACTCTGGTCGGTACGCCTGGTCCCACGGAGCCGCCCGGTCAGCTGAAGCGGACGGTCCGCGTCAGGCGGGCCGGGGATGGATCCCCGGAGCGGACCGGATCCAGGCGGGGGCATCATCGTCATGCGGCCCGTCGCAGGACTCCCGGGGATCCGCACCACCGGGGTGCAGATCGGGGTCGCCCCCACCGGTCAGTCCGCGACCCACTCCTGCCACGTGTCCTCCGCATGTCCCACGGAAAGCTGGTTCCCGCACCGCACCAGGGGCGTGACCAGGATCAGGGGCTCCTCCTCCAGGATCTCCATCCACTTCTGGTCCCCGTAGTAGGCGGTCTGGAGGCCGAGCTTCCTGAAGCGCTTGCTGTCCCGATCGATGAGGGCGTCGCTCCCGAACTTCTGGACGAATCGCGTGAGTTCGCCCTTCGAGGCCGCCCGTTGCTTCAGGTCGACGAAGTGGGTGGTGATGCGCCGCTCCTTGAAGAAGCGGATCGCCTTCCGGGTGTCGAAGCAGCTCTTCGTGCCGAAGATCTGGACCTGCATCCTGCCTCCTGCGGTGCGACGGCCTCCCGGGAGCCCGGTCCCAGGGACGGCCTCAGCGGTAGTTTCCGAACTGGAGCTCCACCCCGAAGTCCTCGCTCTTCAGGAAGGCGATGACCTCCTGAAGCGTGTCCCGGCTGGGAGCCGACACCCGGAGCTCCTCTCCCTGGATCTGCACCTGGACCTTCTTGAAGGACTGGTCCTTGATGGCCTTGCTCATCCGCTTGGCGGTATCCGAGTCGATGCCCTGCTTGAGACCGATCCGCTGTCGTGCCCGGCCCATGGTGCCGTGCTCGGGCTTCCCCTCGTCCATGTTCTTCACCGGGACGCCGCGACGGGCCATCTTCTCTCGGAGAATGGCCAGGAGAGCGGCGAGCTTGTAGTCGTCATCGGCGTCGAGGAGTACGGCGCCGGCGTCCCGATCGAAGTCGAGGGTGCATTGGGTTCCCCGGAAGTCGTACCGGGTGGCGACCTCTTTTCGGGCCTGGTTGACGGCGTTGTCGACCTCCTGGAGGTCCACGCCGGTGGAGACGTCGAAGGAACTCGTCTTGGCCATGGGTGGATGGGGATGAGAGGATGACCGTTTCGGACCCCCGAGCGAGGTCCGCCCCAATGTAGCAAAGCCACCGGGACCAGACAGGGCATGACATCCAGCTCCCAGCCAGAACTCTTCCAGCGGGGACCGGGGGCACCGGTGGACGCGGCGGAGGGGGTGGAGGCGTCGCGGCCCCTCGCCGGCGCACTGCCCGGGGGAATCCGCCTGGGAACCTCGTCCTGGAGCTTCCCTGGATGGGCGGGACTGGTCTACGACCGCCGGGTGTCATCCTCCGTCCTGGCATCCCACGGGCTTTCGGCCTACGCCAGGCATCCGCTCCTCGGCTGCGTCGGCCTGGACCGGGGGTACTACGGTCCCATCCCCCCGGAGGACCTGGCCCGATATCGAGAGCAGACCCCGGAGTCCTTCCGATTCGTGGCCAAGGCGGACCGACGCCTCGTCTTCCCCGGGGGTCCCGGGGCCGACCCGCGCCTCCTGCTGAATTCGGAGTGGGCCCGGGACACGGTGATTGGACCGCTGGTGGATGGACTCGGCCGGAAGCTGGGGGTGGTGCTCTTCCAGTTCCCGCCCGTCGTCGCATCGACGTTGGGCGGAGCCCGGCGCTTCGCGGAGCGGCTCTACCGCTTCCTCACCGACCTTCCCAGGGGAGTGCGCTATGCGGTGGAGCTCCGGACGCCGAGCCTCCTGAGCCAGGACTACCGTCAGGCGCTGACCCACGCCGGCGCAGGACACGGCTACGTGGTCCACCCCGAGATGGTGCCCCTCGCCCGTCAACTCGAACAGATCCCGCCGACCGCCGGCGACGTCCAGGTGATCCGGTGGATGCTGCAGCCCGGGTGGAGCTACCCCGCCGCCCGGGAGGCCTGGTCGCCCTTCGATGCACTCCGCCGCCCCGACCCGCAGCGGCGACGTGACGTCGCCGGCGCGGCCCGTGCCGTCGTAGAGAAAGGGGGCACGGCCCTGGTGGTGGTCAACAACAAGGCCGAAGGCTCGTCCCCCCGCTCCGTCGAGGCCCTGGCACGCCTCCTGGCGGAAACGGATGCAACGGTCTGAATCTTTCTTGAGTCTCACTCGTAGTGGCGGATGAGACGTCGGGGCAGGCCCGACACAACGTGAGGTGGGGACGATGATGCGCTACAGAAGGTCCAATCGGGTGCGGGATGTGATCGGAGTGGTGGTGCTGCTGCTGACGGCGACGCTCCTGTGGGTGGATGATTCAGTGGCCCGGGATCTTTCCGCGGACACCGTGGGTGCGGGAGGTGAGGTGACGGTGGAGGTGGTCTGCCCCCTCTGAAGGGTTCGCGGACAGCAGGAACACAT
>JARRPL010000352.1:0-6720 GCA_037382905.1 Gemmatimonadota bacterium
CCGGACTCCTGGTGGTCGTGGTCGGCGCGGCCCCCTCTCCCCGGCGCTGTGACAGTCGTCAACCCGCCCGCGCAACGGGCACACAGGTCGTCCACGGAGTGCTTCTCCTGCCACTCGTGGATGGGCGGGTCGGGGGGGACGAGGGTCTTCAGCGCAAGGAGGTCGCTGGCCCGTCGCTGCGCAGCCCGCCCCTCGAGCACCGGCAGCTCCAACTCCCCGGCGATGTCGAAGTCATCGCCGACCGTCAGCGCCTCCTCTCCGCAGCGGAGCCACTTCTCCTGGACGGTTCCAAGGAATCCCTCGGGCATCTCCCGCACCTGCATCGTGACGCCCCTCCGCCGGAGGACGGGCTGCCCCCGGAGCCCATTCTGAGCAGTGAGTCCCGCCCAGCGGATCGCGCGCCGACACCGGCAGCCGCGGCCGGCGGGTGTGTGGTCGCGAGGCCCACGCAAGACATTGCCGTCCTCGAAGCCGATTCATCGGCGACGCCGAAGGGAGCGCGCCCGCCCCCGTTCCCCTTCTCAAGGCCATCAGCCCCGGGGACGGAGCATGGACGCGCCCCACCGGACTACTGCGCTGACGCCGGGACTCTGACGAAGCCTGTGTAGTCGCAGGGTGCGGTCGGAGGGCACCCCAGGGGACCGTTGAGCTTCATCTGCAGCTTGTGGCCCGCGAGCTCGCCGTCTCCGTGAAATACCCAGTCCCCATACAGGACACCGTCCCTCAAGGGGAGGACGATCGTTCCAGAGATGCCACCCGTCCGACCGTTCCAGGTGACGGTTCCCTCGGTTTCACCCTTGAGCGCCCCGTTGAGGTACTTGTTCCAGTTCGACGTCTGTACCGCAGTGAATTCGCCCTCGACATCTCCGGTCAGGGTGACGACGAAGACGGTGCCCCGGTATCGGGTCGTCCCGCCCGGCGTGACGGACTCGTCGGGTCGCGCCAGCACGTCGGACACGAACAGCGTACCCGAGATGGGCTGGCGGGCGTTCGCGGCCTGGGCTGCCGCAGCCTGGGGCGGTGTGAGGGCGTCCGGGGCGGTCGGGGCCTCTTCGCAGCCGGCCGCGGCGAGGAGGGCGAGGGCGGCGACAAGGCCGCCGGTTCCCATTCTGCGTTCCATGGTACACTCCGTTCCTGGGGATTCCGTGGATCGGCCATGGAGTTCGTTCGATCGCTCCCTGCCGGTCCGCGATGACTGAACGCACAACAAGGGAATACGCCGTTCCCTGACCGTGACCTCGGCGTTCCGGCGGCCGATTCGCCGTGTGAAACCTGCCTTCTGGCCTGGCTCCTCCAGGCACGACGAGCCCGGACGCCATCCTTGCACTGCGGATATGCAGCGCGTACGGTGAAGCTCCGGGTGCACCGGCGGCAACGTCCGGGCACGGACCCGGGCCGTCCTTACCAGACGGATGAGATGATTCGACTACGCGCACTCGGCCCCGCCCAGCTCGTCGGCTCCGGGGACGAGAAGATCCTCTCGGTTCTGGCGCAGCCCAAGCGCCTGGCGCTTCTGGTTTATCTGGCTGCAGCGGACCCTTTCGGGTTCCACCGCCGGGACGAGTTGGTGGCCCTGTTCTGGCCCGAGCGGGATTCCCCTCGCGCACGAGCCGCTCTGCGGAAGTCCCTCCACCATCTCCGAAGGTCCCTGGGTCACGATGCGATTCCAGGTCGGGGCGACGAGGTCGGCCTGGACCCGGACGTGGTCTGGAGCGACGTGCGCGCCTTCCGGACAGCGGCGAAGGCTGGACGCGCCGAGGAGGCCCTGGACCACTATCGCGGTGACCTCCTGGAGGGTCTCCACTCCAGCGGGTCCCCGGCATTCGAACGATGGCTGGACGAGACTCGAAGAGCGTTGCGACGGACGGCCTGCTCCGTGGCCCTCGAGGCGGCGGAAGCGAGTGCCCAGGGCGGGGACTCGTCGAGAGCCGGGGATCTTGCGCGACGTGCAGCCGGTCTCTGCCCCTTCGACGAGACGGTCCACCGTCGCGTGCTTCGGATCCTGGGGGAGGTCGGCGACCATACCGGCGCGCTCCACTTCCACGAGCTGTTCGTGGACCGCATGGCCGAAGAGCTCGATGTGGCGCCAGGGCCCGAGACCCTGGCGACGGTGGAGACGATCCGCAGCAGGTTGGGATCGGTTGAACCGGAGGAGAGGGCGGGTCTCGAGGCTGAGAGACCCGTTCCCGGCACCGGGACGCTCGGGGCGCCGCAAACGACGGGGCGGCGGGCCCCGGATCCCGGAGGCGCCGTCTCCGAGGAAGACCTCCCTCCGGACCCGCCGGAGGCCGCCGCCCGGAGACGGTCGCCGAGAGGCGACCCGATCGTCATCCGTGCAGGCATTCCCGTCGCCGTCCTGGCCCTCGTCGGCCTCCTCGGCTGGGGTGCATGGACCTCGTGGAGCTCCGCCCGGCAGACGTGGGCCTTCGAGGAGGCGCTACCGGAGATTCAGCGCCTGGTGGACGATCGACGCATGGTCGCCGCCCAGCTCCTCGCCCTGGAGGCGGAACCGTATCTGGACGGGAACGTGGAGTTCCGGCGACTGAAGGAGCAGACGTTCTCGCCGATCCCCCTCACGGTGAAGACGGACCCCCCGGGAGCCCGGGTCTCCGTCACGGACTACGCCACACCCGACGGAGTCCAGTTCGAAGTCGGCACCGCGCCCCTCGAGCGGGCCCGGGTCCCCGGCGGCGCCCTTCGCCTCCGGGTGGAGCACGACGGGTTCCATCCCTTCGAACGCCAGTTCCGCGCCGTGGGCATGGGTCTGGACGTCGTCGAGCTGAATGTCGAGCTGCAGGCACGGGGCGGTGCTCCGGAGATGGTCCGGATCCCGGTCGCCTCGGCGACGGAGTGGCGTCCGGTTCGCCCTCCGGAGCAGCTCGGGGCCTTCTGGCTCGACCACCATGAGGTGACGAACCAGGACTTCGCCGAGTTCGTGGCCCAGGGGGGCTACGAGGATCCCCACCTGTGGAAGGAGCTTCGGGGACGCGACGGAAATTCCGGCCCCGGGGAGACCACCTTGGCGCGCTTCGTGGGGGCCCACGGCAAGCGTCTGCCCACGGTCCATCATTGGTACAAGGCCGCTGGCCTCGGCGGCACCTCAGGGCTCTTGTCGTTCAGCAACATGAACGCCGATGGGCCTGGTCCGGTCGATTCGACCCGATCCGTGAGCAGCTACGGGGTCGTGGACATGCCGGGCAACGTTCGGGAGTGGGTGTTGAACCCGGTGGGCGGGGACCGTTACATCCTCGGCGGAGCCTGGAGTGATGCGGGCTACATGTTCTATCTGCCCGACGCCGCACCGCCCCTGGACCGCTCGGCCCAGAATGGATTTCGCTGCGCCCGATTCCCCGAAGACCAGCTGAGGGCGCTGAGCTCTGAGGTGGTGGCCTCGAGCCGGGAGTTCCCCGTCGAGCCGGTGGACGACGCCCGATTCGAGAGGGCGCGGGCACAGTTCTCCTACCCCGCCCAACCCTTGAACGCTTCGGTGGAGTCGGTGGACGACGCCCTCCCGTACTGGCGACGCGAGGTCGTGAGTTTCGATGCCCCGTACGGTTCGGAGCGGATCCAGGCCCACCTCTTCCTGCCCAAATCCGTGGAGCCCCCCTTCCGGGCCGTGGTCTTCTATCCCGGGGCCACACCCTTCCGACTCCCGTCCGTGGACCTCATGGAGACGACCTGGTTCGACTTCCTCGTCCGGACCGGCTTCGCCGTCATCCACCCCATCTACGAGGGACACTTCGGTCGCGAGGCGAGCGGCCTGATCCGGGAGCGTCTGACCCATTGGACCATGGATATCCGACGCTCCATCGACTACCTGGAGACCCGGGAGGACGTCGCGGCCGACAAGGTCGCCTTCTACGGGCACAGCTACGGAGCCTGGAACGGGCCGATCTTCACCGCCATGGAGCCCCGCTTCAAGGCCAGCGTCCTCTTCGGAGGCGGTGCCGTGGAAAGGCAGTGGCCCGCCGAGCTGCAACCCCTGAACCACGCTCCTCGGGCCAGGATGCCGGTGCTGATGGTGAACGGCCGGGACGACTTCTTCTACCCCGAGCCGCTACAGCGCCGCCTCTTCGACCTCCTGGGTGCACCCGAGGAGGACAAACGCTATGTCCCCCTGGATGGCGGACACTTCCCCGGGGACTGGCCCACCGTGATGACGGAGATCATCGACTGGCTGGAGCGATACCTCGGGCCCGCCGAGCCCGGGCGCAACTCTTCGGGGATCAGCGGATAGCCCGCCGGCCCGAGGAGGGTCCCGGCCGCCCTACCGAGACCAGCACGGCGCCGGAGCCGTTGACCCCGACCACCTGACCACGAGCGTTGATTGCATACGCTCTGCCAACTGTAGTGAGGTCGATCGTCACTCCGTCGTCCCAGAGCAACGCCAGGCTCCCCTTGTCGCCCACGATCTGGCCCCGCGAGTTGATGTCCACCGCCACACCATCACCATCCAGGAGCGGAGACAACGCGGTCCACACTCCGTCTTCCCAGAGAAACGGCTCCTGGGAGGCGAACGAGGCACTCGATCCCACGACCTGACCGCGATTATTGATCGCCAGGGCCCGGCTCTGGAATCGGCCCGGGGGAGTGCCCAGGTCTCTCATCACCCCGTCCTCCCACAAGAAGGCCCTCGGGGGTCCCTCGGCCGTAGTGCTGAACCCCACGACCTGACCGCGATCGTTGATGTCGAAGGCGCGACTGAGGTACCCGCCCGGGAGAGTCCCAAGATCCGTCATCACGCCGTTCTCCCAGAGAAACGCGCGCTCCCCGTCGGCTGAATCGCTGGATCCGACAATCTGGCCTCGGTCGTTGATGCCGTTCGCCTCGCTGAAGGTGCCACCCGGGAGGGTCCCCAGCGCGGTCATCTCTCCGTCCTCCCAGAGAAACGCCCGGGCACCGACGCCGAACGAGCCGCTGAGACCGACGATCTGGCCGCGGGCGTTGATGGCCTGAGCAAGGCTGGTCTGGTCGCCCGCGAGGGCACCGAGGTCCGTCACCGTCCCGTCCTGCCACAGACCAGCGCGCCGTTCAAGGGTCTGCCCCACGATCTGACCGCGCTGGTTGATGTCGTAGGGTCTCCTGAGCGGCGCCAGGCGGGTAACGGTATCGATGGCGGACCGGGCCGCGGCGGTCGGCGCCACGTCGAGGGACTCGACGGGCGTGTCGTTGCACGCAGTGAGGACGAGCAGGGACGTGCCGGCGGTGGTGAGACGCTTGAGCATCGCGAGCCTCCGATTGCAGGGGACGAGCGCCTATCGTGAGGTGGCCTTCGGAAGCGCGCAACGTCACAGCGAAACCGCAGTGGAGGCTTGAGTTATCCGGCTCCCGCGCACCCTCAGGAAGGCACGATACACGCAACGTGAGTAGCGGTGTGCGTTCGGTTTCTTCGGCAGTATGACCGCGAGGATTCCCACCGCGGACCTCTGCCTACGGAGAGTTCGCCCGGGATCGGCCTGCGCCGAAAGGCGACGAACTGCGCCGAGTCGCGGGTGTCTGCGTCGGCCCATCGGAGGTCTGCGGCGGGTCGGCGTGTAGCCGGGGATGGTACCCGAAGGACGCTTCTGAATCGAACGACGGACGGTGGGGAAGCGAGCCAAGGCGTCTGGAATCGAAAGCCCCCACATGCTCCCGGGAGGGGGAAACCCCACGTGCCCGCTGCGACGGTCGCACGATGATGCTTGCTTATCCGCAATGGCGAGCCTACGGTGGACCTCGGACCAACGTGGATTCGCCCATCTCGGAGGCTACTGCATGGCATCCCCAAAGAAGGGGCCATCAAACAAGAAGAAAAAGAACCCATCCGACTCGCCCGGTTCCGGGAAGGGCAAGAAGGCCAAGAAGGCGCCGGAAGCGCTGCCTGGTGCAACCTCCGACATCCCACCTGGGCTCCGGAAGTTCCTGTCATCGACGTCCACGCCCAAGGGCTTCACGAGATCGAAGAAGCTGACGTCGGGTGACCTCCGCGAGATACTCATCGAGCGGCACGTCTCGCCACCGGTCCCCCTCGAGACAAGAAGAACCCGCCGCCTGCGGAGGAATTGCCTGATGACGTGAAGGCCTCTTTACGGGCTCTCGAGCCGCCGTTCCGGCGCTTCCACGGCTCAAAGATCCCCCTCTACTGGTTCCCCTTCCCCTCTCTGACGTCGCGCTGCGGAGATCGGTTCGGGTACATGTCTTCGGACGCCACGCGTTCCTCCACCAAGCTTCCATTCAATGTGGCGACCCAGGCCCTGCTAGGCCGACTCGGCGACATGATGGGTGATCCTGGCAGGGACCCGAACGTCGGGTCCCACGATGCCGCTGATGCCGGCGTATCCTCGATCCCTGCGGGATATACCTACTTCGGCCAATTCGTGGACCACGACATCACGCTCGACGTCTCCTCAGACATGGAATCCGAGACGGACGCGAACACGATCCGCAACATGCGGAGCCCTGCTCTCGACCTGGATTCGCTATACGGCCGTGGGCCGGGACTCGACGCGTTCCTCTACGCATTCCCGACCTCAGCTCCACCCAGCGCAATCAAGTTCCAGCTGGGCACCAACTCGAATTCGGGCCCGGGCGGGCCCAGCAGCAACGGATTGTTTGGCGGGATGGTCACGCAGTCCGACTATGACGTACCCCGCGTGCCAGGATCGCTCAAGGCGGTGATCGGTGACCCGCGGAACGACGAGAATCTCATCGTCGTGCAGTTCCACCAGGCGATGCTCCGTT
>JARRPL010000353.1:0-3276 GCA_037382905.1 Gemmatimonadota bacterium
GTTGGACCAGAACGGTCCCCGGGTCCGGGTGAGGAAGATCGTGAGGTGTCCCGCGACGGCGAGCTTCAGGAACACCAGGGACTGGAGCGTCTCTCTGGTGAGGTGCAGGACAACTCTCCCTATGTAGAAAACCCCGAACGATGAGGCCACTCCCACCAGGCCCAGGAGTGTGGACATGCCGAGGACCGTCCGCATGTTCCACCTCACCGGCTTCCTGCTGAAGTCGGCGTTGTCGTACGCGATGGCCATGATGGGGGCATCGTTGAGAAGGGCCAGGAGCACGATCATCAGGGCCGTCACCGGATAGAAGTCGAAGACCAGGATGGATAGGGTGATGAAGAACAGCACCCGTATGGTCTCGGTGATGCGGTAGATCGCGTAGCTGTTCATCCTGGCGAACACCCGGCGGCTCTGTGTGATGGCGTCGGTGATGACAGAGAGCCCGGGTCCGGTGAGGATGATGTCCGCCGCCGCCCGAGCCGCATCCGTGGCGCCGGCCACGGCGATCCCGACGTCGGCCTCCTTCAGGGCCGGAGCGTCATTCACCCCGTCCCCGGTCATCCCCACGATATGATCTCGATGCTGCAGGAGCTCGACGATCTGATACTTGTGCTCCGGGAAGACCTGGGCGAACCCGTCGGCATCCTCCACCGCTCTTCCCGCCTCCCGGTCGGGGCGGTGGAAGAAGGACGACACGTCCCGGATCCTGTCCCCCAGATGTACCCGTCGGGCCACCTGTCGAGCGATGGCGGCGTGGTCGCCCGTGACCATCTTCACCCTTACCCCCAGGTCCATGGCATGCTGGAGGGTCTCGGCGGAATCCTCTCTGGGGGGGTCCATGAGAGCGAGGAGGCCCTGAAGGGTGAAGGGGCCCCGACCCGTGCCCCGCGCGACGGCAATGGCTCGGAATCCCTGGGATGCCAGCGCCTCCACCTCCTGATGCACCTGCGCCACTTCCTCGGTTCCGGGGTTGGCAAGCTCCAGAATCACCTGAGGGGCTCCCTTCACCACCCGAAGGGTCTCCCCCCCGGGGGTCTCCAATGTGGCCTCGGTGCGCTTGACCACAGGGTCGAAGGGACGGAACTCGCTGATCTGGAATTTCGCGGCCCTCTCTTCCAGACCGGGTCGGTTGCGGGCCGCCAGGATCACGGCGTTGTCGATGGGATCCTGATTTTCCTCCCTGGAGGCCATCCACCCGTAGAGGAGCACGTCGTCCTCCGTGGCATCGCCGAACGGCCGGACCCGGGTCACCGCCAGCTCGTTCTTGGTGATGGTTCCCGTCTTGTCCGTACAGAGGACATCCATCCCCGCCACCTCCTCCATGGCCACCAGGCGGCTGACGATTGCCCTGCGTTTGGCCAGGGCCGAGGCGCCCACGACCATGGTCACCGAAAGGACGGCCGGCAATGCGGCAGGGATGGCGGCTACGGTGAGGACCAGGGCGAATCGGACGGTGTCCAGGACGCCTTCGTGGCGGTAGAGGGCTGTGAGGAAGATCAGGACCACCAGGCCGACAGCCAACAGGATGAGGTAGTCCCCGATCTTCACCACCGCCTTCTGGAAGTGGCTCTCCGGATCAGCCTCCTCCACCAGGCGAGCCGTCTTCCCGAAGAAGGTGTCCATACCCGTGGCGGAGACTGTACCGGTCATCTCTCCCCGGCGCACGATGGAACCCGAGAAGGCCGTTTCACCTGGACCCCTCTCCACTGGCAGCGACTCACCGGTGAGGGCCGATTCGTCGATCTCCAGGGGGTCCCCCTCCGCGAGGCTCAGGTCCGCCGGGACGATTTCGCCGGCCCGGATTCGCACCAGGTCTCCTGGGACCAACTCCTTGGCCGGGATTTCCCTCCACCGTCCGTCCCGCTGGACGCGGGCCCGCAGGGCCAGGTTCCGCCTGAGGGCGGCGATGGCCCGATCAGCCTTCCTCTCTTGCCAGAAGCCCACCCCCGCGTTGAGGAGGAGGAGGGCGAGGATGATAAAGAAGTCCTCCCATCGTCGAATGACTGCCGACAGGATCGCCGCCGTCTCGATCATCCATGGAATGGGACCCGTGAAATAGGAGAGCAGCTTTCGCACCGGAGAGACCCGCTTCTCCGTGAGCTCGTTCGGTCCGCTGTCCTGGAGCCGGGTCTCGGCTTCCAATGAGGAAAGTCCGTGGAAGCCTGCTGGGGGGGAGGTGCCCCCCTCCCCCCCGCTGTGCCCAGCGGCTTCGACCTCGGCCCTTCCAGGGGGAGGCCGCAACGCCGAAGGTCCGGCCGTCATCTGCGTTCAGACCTGAAAACCGGCATGCCGGGAGGCGCTCGCTCCGGCGACCACGACCTCGGGCTCTTCCAGAGAGGAGTGCCTGAGGATGCTGCGGGCCCGATCCACCTCCTCGGAGGTCCCGTGGGCGATGACGAGGTAGTTGTCTGCCTTGAGCCGGGTCTCGTAACGGATGATGCTCTCCTTCGAGACCCCGAGACCCATGAGGGCCGCACCCACCACCCCCACTCCGCCCACAAGAAATGCGCCTTCGAGCCCGGTCACGATGGCGTGCACGAAGGGTCCAGCCACGGCGAGGGGCCCGATGCCCGGGATCCAGAAGAACGCCGCCCCGAAGAGAAGACCCCAGAGGCCCCCCCAGAACGCCCCGATCCCTCCCCAGCTCTTGATCCGATCTCCTGTGGAATAGAAGCCCAGGGGATGCTCCTCCGAGTGGTACCCTTTTCCGATGACGGAGAGCTTCTTCATGTCGAACCCGGACTTCTGGAGCTCTTTCACCACCTCTTCGGCATCCGAATGCGTTCTGACGACTCCGATGACCGACGTATCATTCTCCTGGTCCATGGAGCCCTCGAACATCGTCTCTTGCTCAACTGTGCCCATGATCTTCTCCTCTCGATTCTCTGACCGGCGTAGTCCACCGATTCTTCCGGCTCTGGAAGGCAGTCATTGTGCCAGAGAGGTGGGACAGGGCCCTCTCCCATTCCACAAGGGAACAGCGAAGCCATTAAGTGTATTTGCCTGATAGAGTTACTGTGTCTGGCGGGGAACTGCCGCGCGCCCGGCGTGCCTCGTCCAGGTGTCTGGGTCCGAGAGGCGAGCGCGGGGGCGTGGCGTTGGATATGAACCGGTGAGTGCCGATATCAGCCGCTGGACAGCTCCTCAGGCGTTGGCTCGGAGGTCAGGAAGATCACGCTGCCCAGAGGTCTTCCGACCGTGCCGGTTTTCAGATCCTCTTCCCGAGGGACTATCCTTCTTAATCATCCTTGAATATTACCAGGGACGAGGATAATG
>JARRPL010000354.1:0-3258 GCA_037382905.1 Gemmatimonadota bacterium
GCGAGAGCGGTGGCTGACCTACCCTGCCGGACCCCCTACCGGGTCCAGAGGACGATGGTGCCACACCGGTCGAAAGGACCGGAAAAGCGAGCGGGGAGGTGCGCCGGCGAAGGGTAGACCTCCACAGCTTCGACGTCGTTGAGGGAGAAGTGACCCAGGCCGGCGGGGGTGGAGCCTCCCAGGGCGAGGACCACACCGTTGAGGAATACCTGGGGATAGCAGGAGGGGCTGTTGCCCCTGAAGCTTTCGAATTGCTGTCGACGAAAGATCGGTTCCTGCCCCCCGAAGATCGGGTCACGGGACAACTCGACGTCCGGCAAGATCGCGATGAGCTCGGACACGGGACGCCCTGGACGACTTCGGATCCTCTCCTGGTCGAGGTACCATCCGATGCCGGCCTCTTTCCGATCGTAGTATCCCGCCAGGGCCAGTCGAGTGGACCGGCGTTCCGCCTCCACCACGAGCCCCTCCAACTCGACGGGAAGTGGCTGGAGCCCGAAGGTCAGGGTGACCGTATCGCCCTCCGCAAGGGGAATCGGGCCGTCCGCGTAATCCTCGTGGAACGCGCTTTCAGCCTGAAGCCAGTACTGACCGGGCCTCGGAGCCTCGAGAAGAAACCGTCCGTCCGTGTCGGTGATGGTGAAAACGACCGCCTGGGAGTCGGCGTCCAGGAGCGTCATTCGGGCGAGGGCGATTGGGATGCCAGCCGCCATGTCCAGAAGGCGCCCAGCTATGGCTTGGGCACCGACCTCCTCCGGCGAGAACAGCGGGAAGAGGGTCAACGCGACCACAAGAGATGCAAACACGCCCCGTCGCATCATGCCCTTCGTCGTTCTGTATGAGTTGTAGTCAGCCGCCTTCCAGGAGTTCGCTGGAGACGGAGTGAACGGGCGCTACACTCGACGAACGTTCATTTCGATGGCGCCTGCCGGATGGAGAATCATTTTCGGGGCGGCCTCGACCTCCCTCTCGTTCGCCAGCTCGAAGTCGTACCTGCGAACGAACGTGGAGAGAATGAGGATCATCTGAACCATGGCCATGTTGGCCCCGATGCACTTTCTCGGCCCACCCCCGAAGGGGATGTGGGCAGACGGGTGTCGCTCTCTCACGGCCTCGTCCTCGAAGCGGCTGGGGTCGAAGACCTCCGGTTCCGGCCACAACTCCGGATCCCGATGCAAACCGTGGATGAAGGGGAGAACCATGACGCCCCGGGGAATGTGGACTCCCTCGATCTCCCCGTCTTCCACGGCGACTCGATCGATCATCCAGAACGGCGAATAGATACGCATCGCTTCATCGATCACGCGACGCGTGTGGCGCAGCTGCTGGAGGGCTGGGAGGGTCATCGGCCCCGAGCCCAGCACGGCGTCGATCTCGTCCCGGATCTCATGGATGAACCGGGGGTGTTTGCCCAGGAGATAGAAGGTCCAGGAGAGGGCCACCGGCGAGGTCTCACACCCCGCCACCAGAAACTGCATGCACTCAATCAGGATCTGCTCTTTGTCCATGGGCTCCCCGGACTCCTCCGTCGGGGTCCTGAGCAAGAACCCCAGGATGTCGCCGCCGTCCTCGTCCGGATTCTGCGCCCGGGCGTCGATGTAACTTCGGGCGATGGCGTCGCCCCTCTCTCTGATGCGCTGGTATCGTCGCGACTTCCCACTGATGCGAAACCACGGAATCATGTAGGGCTGAAAGATCTGCCGGAGCACCAGCTCCTGAATCCTCCGTATGCCGACCACGATGTGCTCGATCTGGTCGTCCGCCATGCGATTGCCGAAGATCGATCTCGCCACCAGCCGTGAAGTGAAGTCGATCATGAGCTGATGCATGTCCGGAATCCCTCGATCCAACTCCAGATCGAAGCGAGTCAACAGATCCTCCAGCACGCCCTGCTGATGCGGGAGAAGCGCGGCCAAGCGCTCCCGGCAAACCCCCCGGCTCAGGAATCGGCGCTTTCGAAGCCATTCCGAGCCATGGCTGTTGATCAGACCTTGCCCCTGAAACTCAGCCATGCGGTCGACCCGAACGGTTGATACGTGGTACCTGGCGGTATCGTGGAGGGCTTGATGAATGAAGCTGGGGTCGATGGAAACGATGGCTGGCCTGGCGCCGCCCAGGTGAAGGGTGAAAGTGCGTCCGTACTCCCGGCGGTACCTCTCCATGACCTCGACAGGATTACGGACCAGCGCCCGGGCCTCCCGAAAGGTCCTGGACCGGGGGACATGCGGTGCGTTGGTGATCCTTCCGTCGAACAACATCCGTGGCCCCCCCGTCAGTGCCTCTGAAGAAGCAGCTCCGCCTTGCGGTCCTCGAGGATCCCGTGCTTCCCCATGAACCGAAGGATCCCCGCCACCACGTTCACCAGAGGCGGATCCGGCATACCGGCCGGCGATCGATCCCGAGCCCTCTGGTAGTTGGAGCTGTCGTACCGCTTGAATTCCATCGCCGTAATGTTGTCCACCGAGTGGACGAGGAAATTGACCAACGGAAAGAGGAGGTCGCCCTTGCGGCAGCGTTCGATCATGATGGGAACGAACTCCCTGATGGGGTAGTAGGCGAACCGGGTCTGGGTCAGGTCACCGAGGGTCTCGGTCACGTCACGGAGTGTGGCGAAGTCGTCGCGCGTCACATGGAACGTCTCGCCGAGCGTATCCGGAAGGCTGGAGATCGCGACGATGTTGTTCGCGGCCACGTCCGCAGGCGTGAGGCTCACCTGGTTCTCCGCGGTCGTGCTGATGCCGTGGTCCAACATGAAAGCCAGCATCCGGATCGTGATGTCGAAGTTGTGGCCGCCTCCTCGTTCCGAGGGCACAATGAGCGCGGGTCGGAAGACCCGAGCCGGCAACCCTCGGTTCATGGCATCCAGGATGAGCTGCTCTGAGACCCACTTGCTCTGGCTGTAACCGAAGTCGAGCAACTCCATTTCAGGATTGGTGTCCCTCTCGAACAGGGTCTCCTTCGACGACCATCCGAACACGAACGTCGTGGAGATGTGATTCACGACCTTCGGGCGACCCGTGGATGCAAAACGAATGACCTCTCGGGTCGAACCCACGTTCGTGTCCCGCATATGCCCGTAGTCGAGGAGGTAGTTCACCAACGCACCGTTGTGATAGACGGTGTGGATCCTCCGGCAGAGTAGCTTCCATTCAGCCGTGGCCATCCCGAAAAGCGGCTTCGAGAGATCGCCGCAGACGGGAACCACACGACGTTGCCAACCCTCCACAGGGCCGCCCTCCATGGGCAGGCCCAGCGAGG
>JARRPL010000355.1:0-3258 GCA_037382905.1 Gemmatimonadota bacterium
CGGCCGCGACTCCACCGGGATCCACCCGGGCCGGGTCTCCGCCTGGAGTTCGAAACGAAGTCGATAGGTCGACCCGGCCTCGATGCCGTAGAGCTCGGCGAAGACCGTCACCCGATCCGGGACACCCTGGGTGGAGGGGAGGGGCCGGATTGGGGAATCGCCGTCCCGGACCCGATCGGTGCCGCTCTCGAGAGGCGCCACCAGGAGAAGGTCGGAGATGTCCCCCGACGACCTCGGCAGGTCGATGCGAGCCGCCGCCACCTGAAAGGTGGTCCGGTCGAGAAGCTCCACCACGAGGGTCTCCGTCCCGGCGGCCAGCGGGATCGTGACGTCCACGTCACCGCTCTCGGACACGGGGACGGACCGCGAGAGCGCCTCCACCGGGTCGGCCCCGGATCCCACCGCGAAGAGGCCCACCCGGAGCGCTCCCGTGTCCGCCCCGGTGCGGAAACCCTCGGGAATCCGGAAGCGGATCCGGACCTGTTCCCCGCCGTCTGCGTCGGGCATCCGGAATCGGGCCAGCTGGGCGGGAAGCAGGGCCGTCGGTCGCGCCCGATCGTCGTACCAGTGGGGGAAGAAGTCGGCGAGCTCCCCAAGGTACTCCCGGGCCTCTTCCGTCAACGATCCGCCCTGGGCGTTCCCCGGGCGTCGGAACGTCAGATCCGGTCCCGGTCCGTAATCCCAGAACTCGAGCCTGACGCCGCCCCCGGCACCGAAGGCCCGGATTCGCTGGGGGCGACCGTAGCGGACCCAGACGCGGGCGGCGTCGGCCTCCAGGGAGCCGAAGCGGAGGAGGGCGTAGGCCCCCCGGGCCAGCATCTCCACCTCCCGCTCGTCCACCGCCGTGGACAGGATGGGGTCGGTCACCCGCAAGACCGATCCGCCCCGGCCCCGACGGAGCTCGGGGATCAGGCGGTGGAGCCCCCGGAGGTGGGCTCCGGACTCGGGCGGCAGACCCTGGAGCGCGGACACGAATCGGGCCTCCGCCTCCTCCACCCGCCCCAGTCGCTGCAAGGCCAGGCCCTCCCGCAGCCTGGCGTTGGGGTGACCCTGGGACGCCCAACCAAACCGACCGGCGCCCTCCAAGAGCTCCGACCATTCCTGGCCTTCGGCCAACTCCAGGAGGAGCTCGGTATTGGCCCCGACGTGTGCAGGGTAGGCCTCCACGGCCCGAACGAATGCCGAGAGCATCCGCTCCCGCTCGAGGCCGCCCTCGGGCCGCGGGCGGAACGCCTGGTCCAACGCGGACTGGAGCACCCGGGGGCAGGTGAAGTTCAGGGCCAGGAGTATCTCGGGTGAGACGACCTCACCGGGCCCAGCAGCTCCGCCACAGGCCTCGACATCCACGAGAGCCGCCGGCGCCTCGCCGAGATGCCGCCAGCTCAACCAACGCTCCCGGGCCATCCGACCCGACTCGTAGGCGAGCTCCGCGACGAGCCGGGGAGAGACGGGGCGCGCCCCCCGGGTGGCACGCGCCAACCCACGCTCAAAGAGGAGGCGGGCATCATCCCGAAGCCCCTGTTTCCGGCGCAGCCGTGCCAGGGCCAGATACGGCGCGGGGTTCTCCGGGTCTCGCACCCGGGCCTCCTCCAGGGCACGGACGACCTCCACCCGCCAGTTCAACGGATTCACCCCCTGGGGCGGGTCCCCCGACAGCACGCCCTCCAGGGGCCCGTAGCGGGCCTCCAGCACCTCCTCCGGCGCCCCCATGGCAACCCGGAGGAGCGACCGGGCCTCCATGCGGATGGGAGCCGGCACCATCGCCGCCTCGACCCAGCTTTCCGGGGGCTCCCACCCCTGGACCATGGGGATCCCGGGCGTCTCCAGCGCCTCCGGCGGCGACATGGGCTGGTCGTGCTCCAGGGGCGGCTCGAAGATCATGTCGAACTCGACCCAGGTGGGGACCGGGACCCCGTTTCGGACGGCGGGCCGGAAGCGGAGGGCAGGCGCGGCCTCCAGGGCCGCCTGGTCCAGCGCCTGGATTCCCGAGGACCCGGCCTCGGGGATGCGGGGCGACTCCACCGACCCGTCCTCCTTCACCCAGAGGAGGAGCCGAACGACCCCGCCCCTGCCGGCGTCCTGGAGGTCCCTGGGGTAGTGCCGCAGGGCCACCTCCCTGCCGGCGGAGGGATCCACGAGGGCCGGGTAGGTGAACAGCCCGGGCTGGAAAGGCGGGAGGGTCGACGCCTCGCCCCCGGCGGCCTCCGGTTCCCCGGGGGTGGCGTCGGTGGGCGGCAGGACCTCTTCCACCTCGGCGAGATCGCGGTCCATGGGCGGGGCGTCCTGGAGCTGCCCCGGCGGCGATACCTCCGCCTCCTGGATCTCCCCGCCCCCCCTGAGGCCGTCGAGGACCCGCTGCCACCCCTCGACCAGGGAGGCGCGAGCCGGCGGGGCCGCGAGCCCCACCACCGCCACCGCCGCAAGGCACGCCGCCACCGCGTGTCGGCGCCACGGGTGGGGGGCCCGGGAAACCGGGCGGGCCCACTCCCGGGCGAGTTCGTTCCGGAGTTCAGGGCCGAAGGAGGGCCGCTCCTCCAGCGTGATCCGAGACAGCTCCCGGTCCAGGGACGCCAGCTCCGGCGGCAGGTCCGGGAGGGGCTCGGGGGTCGTATCGCGTGGACTCATGCCAATCTCACCGACCTTCCGTCGGGGCCTCGGTCAGGCTCGCCCGGAGTCGCTTGAGGGCGCGGTGGAGACGAACCGCGACTGCGTTGCTCGAGATCCCCAGCGTCTCCGTGATCTCCTGGTTGCTGAGCCCGGCTCCGTAGCGGAGGCTCAGGATCTCCTGGTCCGACCTGCTGAGATTCCGGGTCCCGTTGAGGACGGTCTGGATCCGCTCCTCCCGGAGGATCCGCTCATCCTGGGAAGGGATGTCCGCCACGAGGTCCGGCACCCGGTCCAGCGACACGTGCAGGGACCCTCGGCGCTTGAGGGATCGGAGATGGTCCGTCACCGCGTTGCGTGCGATGCGCAGCAACCAGGTCCGAGGCGCCGCTCGAGCGGGGTCGTATCGGTGGAAGGAGCGGAGGGCCTTCAGAAACACCTCCGACGTCACGTCCTCGGCCACCTCGCGGGTCGATACTCGAAAGCGCACGTATCGATACACGGTGGAGCGATGCTGTTGGTACCAGTCCTCGAACTCGCCGGGAAGGCGACCCTGTCGGGGCGGACGGTCGCCGCGGCGCGTCCGGGCGTCCCCGTCCGTGTCCAGCGACGGCCTCGAAGATGGTCGGTCCATGTCTTGTCCTACGCGGCGGG
>JARRPL010000356.1:0-5157 GCA_037382905.1 Gemmatimonadota bacterium
GACGCAGGATCCCATCCCGTCGTCGAGCGCCTGGGCGTACAACTACGCGCCCTACAGCTACGACCCCGCCAAGGCCAAGCAACTGCTGGAGTTCGATCCCCGCCAGGATGAGACGCGCGGTCTGCGCTTGCGCTCCTTCCGGCCCGCCAGGATGATCGGTGGATCCGACGTCGAACCCTGAAACCCCGGTAGGCCATGTCCTCGCATCCCTTCTGGTGCCGCCGCATCGAGGCGGCCGGCTTCGCGGTGGCCGTCCTTGTGGCGGCAGGCTGCGGAGACTCCGGCACCGATCCCGCGGCTGGCGGACCGGCTTCCCTCACTCTGAGCCTCCCGCTCGTCGAGATGTTCACGGGCGAGCGCGAGGTTCTGACCGCCCGGGTACTCGACGCCCAGGGAACCCAACTGGACGTGGCCGTCACCTGGTCCTCGTCGGATCCGGGTGTCGTAACCGTCGACACCGACGGGGCCGTGGTTGCCCTCGCGCCGGGGCAGGTCACGGTGCAGGCGCGGGTGGACGGCCTGGTCGCGGAAGCGGACGTGACGGTCTTCGCCCCCCTGGGCCTGACGTTCCCGATGGACGCGGTGTTGAACACAGACGTCTTCTACGTGAACTACGTCGACCTGGACGCAGGGCCCGGCATCCGGGACTACGCCTGTGGGCCGAAGTCCTACGACGGGCACCGGGGAGTGGATCTCACCCTGCCGAGCTTCGACCGGATGGACGCCGGTGTGACCGTGCGGGCGTCGGCTCCCGGCACCGTCTCCCATGTCACCGACGGGATCTTCGACCGAAGCACCGAGAACGGCCCCGGCGGGTTCGGCAACCACGTCATTCTGTCGCACCGGGATGGATTCGAGACCATCTACGGTCACCTGGCCAAGGGCTCCATCCAGGTCGGGGTCGGGGATGGGGTGGGCGCCGGCGACGCCCTGGGGCGGGTCGGGAGCTCAGGGAATTCGGATATGCCCCACCTCCACCTGGAGCTTCGCCGGGAGGGTGCCGTGGTGCCGCCCTTCGCCGGGTCGTGCCGGGAGCGGGCGGATCATTGGGCGGCGCCGGATCCCTACCAGCGTTCCCGGGCGCTCATCCAGTCGGGCCTCACCACCCAGCCCATGGACCTGGACCTCGCCAAGCAGCCGGCGGCGCCGATCGATACGGTTCGCACCACCGATTCCCGGATCACCGCCTGGGTCCACCTCGCCGACGTGGAAGCGGGCTCCCCCTCCCGCTTCGACTTCGTCGACCCGTCGGGACGGCTGTTCTGGCGCTACGAGTTCCAGCACGACCGGTTCTTCGCCATGAGCTGGTGGTGGGCGTGGCACGGGGTTGGCGGCGTCATGTCCGAGATCGGGACGTGGCGCGTCCTGTTCTTCAACCGTGGGGAGCAGCTCGCGGAGCACCGTTTCGAGCTGGTGGACGGGGAGGGCAGTGCCGGCGTGCCCTCCGGGCCGTCTCTCGAGGCGAGGGGCGGCGGCGGTGGGGGCGTGAGAGGCGACGGCGGCTGAGGAGGAAGGCTCCTCCGCCCCCTGTGCGCCCGGAGGTCCGCGGTCCGTCATCGGCGCTGCTGCGTCGACTCCCCCGGGCCGCCTTCGGGGACGCGCGTCATCCGTCTCAGCTTGGCAGGCGGGGTGGCGGCTGGCTCAGCCTCCCTCCGGGGAGTTGAGATCTTCCTCCCGCTTCTCCCGTTCCGCCAGGACGCGCCGGGCACGCTCCAGCCGGTTCTCCAGCGTTTGCATCCTGTTGGTCAACCGGACGCCATCCGCCGGGTCCGCGGCACCGAGCTCCATCCGGAGTTGCTCGAGCTCGGACTGGAGCTTGGCCACCGTCGACCGTCCTTCCTCGGCCTTCTCCACCGCGTCGGCCTTCTCGAAGATCACGGACTCGGGCAGGTCGTCCACCTGCGCGTCGCCGGGGATCAGCAGCCGGTCGGGTGGGATCGACCGATGGCCCACGACCGACGGCGACATGATCTCGATCCCTGCGCTGTGAAGCCCCACCAGGATCTGACGGCGGAGCTTGGAGCGAGCCGTCAGCAGCGACCTGACCTGGCGTAGGACTCCTCCCGCCCGATAAGTGACGGTCACGTCTCCGAGCTCCACCACCTGGGTGAACGGAACCTCGAGCCCGATGGCCGCCGCCGCCTCCTCGCGGATGGGCTCGACCGTCCAGGCCGGGACCTCGTAGCCCAGGGAGACCGGGGCGGACACGACCGTTCCCGACGAGGGGACGACCGTGTACGGATGGGTGATCAGGTGTCGGTTGGGGATCGTCGTGAGGTTGCGGTCCGCCGTCACGATCTCGGTGTGCAGCAGACCTCGCTGGGTGACCCGCCCCAATTGATCCCCCGCCTGGAGCCAATCGCCGGACCTGAAGGTCCGGACGCTCCGGAGCATCACCCCCGAGATGGCATTCGAGGCGAAGGTCGTGGACGAGAGGGTGAATACGGCGGCGATCACCACCGCGAGACCGTTGATGAGATTCTGTTTCGTTTCGGATTCGGGGAGTCCGAGTACCACCACGACCACGGCCAGGAGGGGGATGACGATGAGCACCCAGGCCTGGAGGGTGAACTCTCCGCCCCGGGCGAGCCCCAGCCGGGTCCACAGCAAGTGGATCGCCCATGCGCTCCCCGCCGCAAGGAGAACGACCGAGAGGATCATGCCCGGCAATCCCAGCGTGGAGATCCATGCCTCGATGGTGCACTGCTCTCCAACCGCGAGAAGCACCACGATGATGCCGGCCACCGGGAGGTACTGCACGACCCTTCGCAACCAGGGCCTCTCTCCGTCGCCCTGGGACCGATACTGTCGAAAGAACCAGTACCAAACGGCCGCTATCGCGACGACGCCCGCGACCGAGAGGAGGCCCTGCCCCCACGAGGGGATGTCCCAGGGGAGGATGCGCTCGAACCATGTAAGGCATCGAGCTTGGGTATTATTCGAAGCCGTTGCCGGGTATCTCCACGGGTCAGGAGCCGCGACCCGGATGCTCAACGCGTTGAGGAGGTCCATCCCCCCATCCTCCGGGGCCGGAACCGATTCGACAAGGCTCGGCCCCTCCAAGCCGGGTGGGCTCGAGCGCCGGCCATGGCCCTTCCCGGGGTCGGGGAATCCAGACGGATTCGCACGACTCGGGGGAGCAGAGGTGGGGAGGGGGACGACCCGGAGGACAGGCGTGGTGCGCCACCCTACTGCTTGAACTTGCCCCGCCGGATGCGATCGGCCTCCATGAGCTCGACCTCCCGGGCGCCGGAGACGACGACGTCCGGGTCGGGGACGAAGTCGACCGCCGGATCCCGGTCCTCGTAGTCCACGGCATCGAGGATGACCCGCATGGCGTTCACCCGGGCGAGGTGCTTGTCCTTCGATCGGATGATCGTCCAGGGCGTGACGACGGTGTGGGTCCGGTTGAGCATCTCGTACTTCTTCTCGGTGAACTCGTCCCACAGCTCCTGTGCCTGGACGTCGACCTCGCTGAGCTTCCACTGCCGGAGCGGGTCGTGGCGGCGTCGTTCGAACCGACGCAGCTGCTCCTTCTTGGTGACGGAGAAGTAGAGCTTCACCAGGATCGTGCCCTGCCGAACCAGGTCCTTCTCGAATCCGACGACGCCCCGAAGAAAGTCGGCGTGCTCTTTGGGTGTGCAGAAGCCGAAGATCGGTTCGACGATGGCCCGGTTGTACCAGCTGCGGTCGAAGAGCACCATCTCGCCGCCCCGGGGGAACTGGGTGACGTACCTCTGCAGGTACCACTGACTGCGCTGCTCTTCCGTCGGCTTCCCGAGCGCCACCACGCGATAGTGCTTCTCGTTCATGTAGCGGGTCACGCGCCGGATCGTGCCCCCCTTGCCCGCCGCGTCACGGCCCTCGAAGAGCACGATCATCTTCTTCTGGTGACGCTCGAGGTGATCCTGGAGCTTGAGCAACTCCACCTGGTAGGGCACCAGAGCCTGCTCTCGGGCGTGCTTCCTCTGGAGTCGTGCCACGAGCTCCTCGGAAGAGGTGGCGTCGTCCTCGGCAGGACTCGAAGCGTCGTCGGTCGCTGGCGGTTCGTAGGTGTCCATTCGGGAGTATCGCCGGCCCGTCCGAGGCCCTGCAAGGGATCCCAGGCCGGGGGTCCGCTCCGGGTCGCCCGCGGGGCGCTCGCGCCGAAGCCGAGCCCACGTCTCGACGGATTTGACCCCTTGAGCCTCCCACCAGAGCTTCCAGGAATGGAATCCACCCTCTCGCTGCTGGCCGTCGCCGCCATGGCACTGGCCCTGGTCACGGTCCCCTTCGGCCTTCCCGGCGTCTGGTTCATGGTCGTCGTCCTGCTGGTGGCCGCGGTTCTTGGGGCGGTGGGGTGGTGGCTGTGGATCGCCCTGCTCCTTCTCGCCGCCCTGGCCGAGCTTGCCGAGTTCTGGATCCTGAAATCCCTGGGGGCTCGCTACGGCGGGTCCCGGGGCGCCTTCTGGGGTGCGGTGGTGGGCGGATTCGCCGGGCTCCTGGTGGGACTGCCGGTCCCCCTGGTGGGGTCGGTTCTGGCCGGCTTCGCCGGATCCTTCGTAGGTGCCGCCGCCGTCACCCTCCTGGAGACCCGGTCCGCCGGGGCGGCGGGGCGGGTGGGCTGGGGCGTGCTGCTGGCACGGACGGCGTCCGCGGTGCTGAAGGTCGGGGTGGGCGTGGTGATCCTGGCCGTGGGGGCCTGGGAGCTCCTGCTGCAGTAGGTCCCTCCGGCCCGACCCCCGGTGGCGATCCGCCTCCTTCGGCACCAGACTACGGGTCCCCTCCTGCCGGGGCGTTGGAGAGCCGTTCCCCCGAACCCTGGAGCCGAGACGACGATGGACCCGCTGGAACCCGTGGCTGCGCGCGTGCTCGGGGCGCTGATCGAAAAGAAGCTCGCGACGCCCGACAACTACCCCCTCACCCTCAACTCGCTGATTTCGGCCTGCAACCAGACGTCGAACCGTGATCCTGTGATGGACCTCGACGAGACGGCGGTCCACCGGGGGCTGGAGGCGCTGGCCCGTCGACATTGGGCCCGGGAGGTCCTTCGGGGAGACGCCCGGGTGAAGCGCTATCGGGAGGAGATCGGGGAGACGCTGCACCTGCACCCCCCGGAGCTGGCGATCCTGTCGGTGCTCCTCCTCCGGGGCCCCCAGACGGTGGGGGAGATCAAGG
>JARRPL010000357.1:0-6268 GCA_037382905.1 Gemmatimonadota bacterium
CCCACCCCCCGCCCCACAAGGACGGCCGTGGCCTGCGAGATGCCCAGGGGGACCATGAAGGTGAGGGCCGACAGGTTGAGGGCCACCTGGTGCCCCGCCACCGCCAACGTCCCCAGCAGCCCCATGGCCAGCCCCGCCGTCCCGAAGGCCCCGTACTCCATGGCCATCTGGGCTCCGATGGGCGCCCCGAGCCCCAGCATCCGGCGAATGGGACGCCAGCGAAACGACGCGGGGCGAAACGGCCGCACCAGGTCCCGCAGGAGGGTCCAGGATGCCGCCAGGACCCCCACCGCAAGGAGGAGACGTGAAAGTGTCGAGGCCCAGCCGGATCCGATCGCCCCCAGCGCCGGCATCCCCAGGTTGCCGTAGACCAGGACCCAGTTGAATCCCACGTTCGCCACGTTCGCGACCGCCATGGCGGCCACGATGGGAAGGACCGTGCCCTGGGCCTGCAGGGTCTGTCGAAGGACCAGGAAGACGTAGAAGGGCAGCACCCCGAGGATCGTGGCCCGCGCGTACCCCGCCGCCAACGGCACCACCTCCGGCGGCTGCTGGAGGAGCGTCAGGACCGGCCCTGCGAGGGTCAGAAGCACGGTCGCCACGACGGTGAGTCCCGCGGCCAGGAGCAGACCCCGCTGGACCGCACGGGCCATGGCCTCCCGATCCCCGGCGCCCACCGCCTGGGACACCAGGGGGTCGAGGCTGAAGAGCAGCCCCATGCCGAAGACGCAGCTGGCGAAGAAGTAGATGTTTCCCAACGCCACCCCGGCGAGATCCTGGGGCGACACCTGACCCACCATGACCGTATCCACGACGCCCATGAGCATCATTCCCACCTGCACCGTCGCCACAGGCAGGGCGAGCCGAAGGAGCTCGGCCAGTTCTTCGCGGCGTGGGAGGATCCCCGGGTCCGCCGACTCCGGAAGCGTGCCGCTCGGGGTCTCGTCCGGGAGGGACGGCGGGACCCCGGCCACCGGAAGGGGAGCCGCCAGCCCGGCAGCAGGCTCTCCCGGTCGGGCGCCCCGGGGCCGGTCCGGCTCAGTCACGGCGTTGCGGGTCGCACCCGTCCTGGGTTCGCGTGTCGGCCAACTGGAGGATCTTCCAGCCGTCGGACCCTCGGGTCATCACGAAGAGATCCACGCCGCAGTGCCGGAAATCGCCGTCGACGAACAGGTTGTAGGGGGTCCAGGCCATGGCCAGGTTCCCGCTCACCTCCACCCGCTCGTCGAAGGTCACCTCGTCCAGGAAGGCTTCGCTGGCCACGACGTTCCGGATGAACCCCTCGATGGGCGTGCTCCGGGTGGCCGGGTTGCCGTCTTCGTCCTGCCCTGCCGAATGCAGGCGGGCGTCGGGGTGGAAGACGCTCCGGAGCCGGGACTCGTCCTTCTCCCTCATGCCGTCGAACAGGGTGGTGACGACCTGGAGCACCGCGGCCTCGTCGTCGGAATCCGGCGGCGCCTGGCCCAGGGTCGGGACGGGAGCCACCAGCAGGAGCGCCACGAGGGACCAGCCCCCCGTCTTCGTCGTCCTCATCATCGTCCTCCGGTATCGGATGCGTCGGCCCGCGGAGACCCAATCTCGCTCGGCCCCCTTGCCCTTCCAAGGCTGGGGGCAGAAGAGTGCCCCCCATCCCCCGACCTGGAGCCCCCCCTGTCCTCCACCCCAGACGTCTCCGGCCCTCGAATCCTCGACCTCTGGCGTCGCCTGTCGCCCCGTACCGGCGGCCGATGGCTCTTCCACCGGATCCTGGGGCGGATGGTGCCGTACACCGGCGCGCTAGGGGCCCGCGTCGAGGAGTTGAGCCCCGGTCGAGCCCGGGTGCGGCTCGACGACCGCCGAGGCGTCCGGAACCACCTCCGGTCCATCCACGCGGTGGCGCTCGTGAATCTGGGGGAGATGGCCACCGGCCTGGCCACTCTGACTGCGCTCCCTCCCGGGGCCCGGGGGATCGTGACGGAGCTTTCGGCCCGGTACCACACCAAGGCCCGGGGGCGTATCGAGGCGCTCTGTCAGATGGAGCGGGAGCTCCCGGGGACCGGGACGGTGGAAGCCGTGGCGCGGATCACGGACGGAGCCGGGCGGGAGGTCGCGACGGTCACGGCGCGGTGGACGCTGGGGTCGGCCCCGTGACCCTTCTGGAGACGCCGCTCCTGCGAGATGCCGGCATCGACCTCTCGGTCATCGGGGGGCCCATGTATCCCTGTTCCAACCCGGAGTTGGTGGCGGCCGTGTCCGCCGCCGGTGGGATCGGCGTGATCCAACCCGTCTCCCTCACCTTCGTCCACGGTTGGGACTTCCGGGAAGGGATTCGACACATTCGCACCCTCACGGACCGGCCGGTGGGAATGAACGCCCTCATCGAGGGCTCCAATCGATCCTACCGACGTCGCATGGAGGAGTGGATCGACACCGCCCTGGAGGAGGGAGTCCGCTTCTTCGTGACGTCGCTGGGCAAGCCCCGGTGGGTGGTGGACCGGGTTCACTCGATGGGCGGAGTGGTGTACCACGACGTGACGGAACGAAAGTGGGCGCTGAAGGCGTTGGAGTCGGGGGTGGATGGCCTCATCGCGGTGAACGCCGAGGCCGGCGGGCACGCCGGACCCCTCTCACCTCGGGCCCTACTGGAGGAGGTCGTCGACCTGGGGCTCCCGGTGGTCCGAGCCGGAGGGGTGGGCGACGACGACATCGTCTTGAGCGAGCGGGTGACGGGGGTGCCCGTGGCCCTCATCAACACCCCGTGGGTCCACGCCAGCGGCACCCGGGCCGGTCCGCTGGCCCGCCGCCTCCTTCGGGGCCGTCGCACCAAGCACTGGATGCGCGCCTTCTATGCCCTCCGGTCCATGTGGCGGCTGCGGAGGTCCTACCGGGTCGAATCCCCGAGCCGGGAGCTCTGGCAGGCGGGACGCTCGGTGGAGGGTGTGGAACAAGTGGAGTCGGTGGCAGATATCTTGCACCGGTTCAGGGCGGCTGCCCTGAACGTTCGTTCGGGGTGAACACCTCCAAACCACGAACGGATCCGGATCCCATGCGACGTTTCAACCGAACGACTGCCTTGGTGCTCACCGCCGCCACCCTGACCGCCACGACCGCGTGCGCCAACAACACCCGCTCGGGTGGCCTCATCGGCGCCGGCGCCGGGGCCGCCATCGGCGGCTTGATCGGAGCCAACAACGGCGGGACCGCCGAGGGAGCCATCATCGGCGCCGCCGTGGGTGGTGCCGCCGGCGCCTTGATCGGTCGAGAGATGGATCAGAAGGCCGAGGAGCTGGAGCGGACGCTCCCCGACGCCGAGGTGGAGCGGGTCGGGGAGGGGATCCTCGTGACCTTCGAGTCCGGCATTCTCTTCGGGTTCGATTCTTCGGATCTTCAGGCCCAGGCCCGGCAGAATCTTTCCGCTTTGGCCAACTCTCTGGACGATATCGAGGAGGACGCCCTGGTCATGATCGTCGGCCACACCGACTCCACGGGATCGGACGACTACAATCAGAGACTGTCCGAGCGCCGCGCCCGCTCGGCCGCCAACTTCCTGATGCAGCAGGGCCTGAATCCCGCCAACCTCGAGACGCTCGGACTCGGCGAGTCCGAGCCGTTGGCCTCGAACGACACCGAGGCGGGCAAGGCGGAGAATCGCCGCGTGGAGGTCGCCATCTACGCGTCCGAGAGCTACAGAGATCGTATGCAGAGCCGTGTGGGCCGCTGACGTTCAGCGTAGCCCGTCGGTGAGCCCGGGGCGGAATGACTGATCTCCGCCCCGGGCCCGACGCCTCCCGGGCCCGACATCGGGCCTACGAGGTCATCTTCGAGCACGACACGCCGGCCGGCAGGACCTTCGACGTCGGCCTGATCCTGGCGATCCTCCTCAGTGTGGCGGCGGTGGTCGCCGAGAGCGTCGCCGAGGTCCGCATCGAGCATGGAACCCTGCTCCGGCGGGTGGAGTGGGGGTTCACGCTCCTGTTCACCGCCGAGTACCTCCTCCGGCTCTGGTGCGTCTCCCGCCCCCTCCGCTACGCCCGCAGCTTCTTCGGGATCGTGGACCTCCTGGCGGTCATTCCCACCTACCTGGCGGCGCTGCTTCCGGGGGGCCAGGTCCTGGTGACCGTGCGAATCCTGCGCATCCTACGGGTGTTCCGGATCCTGAAGCTCGGGCAGTACGTGGGTGAGGCCCGCCTCCTGGGAACGGCGCTGAGGGCGAGCCGCGTGAAGATCACCGTGTTCCTCTTCACCGTTCTCACCCTGGTGGTGATCCTCGGAAGCCTCATCTACCTGGTGGAGAGCCGGCAGCCCGAATCCGGCTTCACCAGCATTCCCATCTCCATGTACTGGGCCGTGGTGACCCTCACGACGGTGGGGTACGGAGACGTTGCGCCGGTGACGCCCCTCGGCCAGTTCATGGCGGCCGTCATCATGGTGGTGGGCTACGGCATCATCGCCGTGCCCACTGGCATCGTCAGCGTGGAGCTGGCCCAGGCCGCCCGGGACATGGAGGCTCAGGATTGGCAGGACGGTGGAAGCACCGCACCCGCCGCCGCCGGGGGGCCGAAGGGGGCCGGGCGGTGGTGCAGGACGTGTGACCTGAGCGACCACGATCCCGACGCCCACTTCTGCAAGCGCTGCGGCGAGCTTCTCCCCACCGAGATGGTCTGATCCCCTCCGCCGGATCCCGGCCGGTGAACGGAGGGGTCGGTGCCGGTGACCCGGCGAATGCCCCGAGGCGAGGGCCCGGGGGAGTTCGGGGCTGCCTTCACTCGTCCCGGGGAAACCAGGGAATGAAGCTCGGTGTCCGGCGGACGTAGTCCGCATACTCGGGCCTCCGCTCCCGCATGTCCTCCTCCAGGAGAGGCACCCCCGACACCTTGAGGAGGAGTCCCGTCATCACGACGGGAGAGAAGATCGTCCAGATCGCGCCGGCGTCGACGGCCAGAAGCCCGAAGCCCCACCAGAGAACCGCCTCGCCGAAGTAGTTCGGGTGGCGGGAGTACCGCCAGAGGCCCGAGTCCAGGACCCCAGCATCGGAGTCGCGGCGCCGCTTGAACCGGACGAGTTGGGCGTCGGCCACCGACTCCAGCAGGACCCCGGACGCCACGAGGCCCAAGCCGAGCCAACCCGCCACCCCCGGCGCGCCGGCGGAGTCCACCGCTGCCAGGAGCGGGACGGACAGGACGCCCGCCAGGACCGCCTGGAGCCAGAAGACCGTCACCAGGCTTCGGGTCACGAAGGCCTCCCCGTGCTCGCTGCGCATGGCGGCATATCGCCGGTCCTCTCCACGCCCCCGGGCCCGGAGCGCCAGATGGACCGCCAGGCGGAGGGACCAGATCGCCACCGCCGCCAGGGTGAGGTCGGAGCGGAGCCCCGGGTCCGCGGCGTGCCAGCGTCCAACCAGGGCCATGATGAGAAAGGCCGGACCCCAGGCGATGTCCACGATGGATACGTCCCGCAGGCGCACCGACACGAGCCAGAGCCCCGTCCAGGCGACCAGGAGGAGGGCAAGACCGGACCAGAAGGCGGTCACGAGGCGGCCACCGGAGGCGGATCGGGGAGGTCGGCCATGTCCTGGAGGGGCGGAAGGGCAGGCAGGGGAGCGGCCGCCCGGCCTCAGTCGAAGCTGGGGAACCGCTGGTTCACCACGGTATTGAAGATGGAGCCGAACCGATAGCTGATCCCCAGCTCCACCGAAAAGCGGGATCCCGTACCCAATTCCCGACGGGAGATGAGGATCTCCTCCGGGGACAGTCCGGCACCGGACAGGAAGCGCTGGTCCCGGATCACCTCGTATCCCACCTCCGCCTCCAGCCCCAGACCGCGGATGAGCCGGTAGCTCGCCCGCCCGCTCAGTTCGACGGAGTATTCGTCCAGGTACTGGAGTCCTGCAGCCGGAAGGCCACGTCCACCCGGTGCTGCACCAGCGTCTCCTCGGTCTTCTCGAAGAGGGTCTCCTCCTCGTAGTCCAGGTAGTTGAGGCCCAGGGTGTAGAGGACGACGAATCGACGCCGGGTGGACTCCTGCCACGGGAAGTAGTTCCACTCCACCGCAGGCGAGAACTCGAAGCCGAAGTCCCGGTTGAAACGCACCGACTTCCCCGCCTCGGTGAAGAACCCCACCGACCAGTGGGGTCCGAGGCTCTTCACCACCAGGGCCTCGGCGGACCAGTCCTCCCGTTCGTCCACGAAGGGGTCCTCCCCTTCCTCGAACTCCACCTCTCGTCGGCTGTAGTCGAACCGCCCCCCCAGGTCGATCTTCCAGGCTTCCGTGGTACGGTTTGCCGAGAAAC
>JARRPL010000358.1:0-3239 GCA_037382905.1 Gemmatimonadota bacterium
GAGGGGGGCGAGCTCGAGGAGCTCTACGACCTCTGCAGGGCTCCTACGACCGCAGCGTCGAACAGGCCGAAGAGGTGCGGGGGGACATCGACCGGGTCCGAACCGTCTCCGAGGACCTGTTTCGGGAATGGGAAGCCGAATTGGAGCGGTACAGCGATCCGGAGCTGCGACGTCGCAGCCAGGAGAGTCTGGGACAGGCTCGTGGCGAGTTCGCTCGCTTGATGTCCGCCATGGAGCGGGCGGAAGCCTCCATGGACCCGCCCCTGGAGCGGTTCGAGGATCAGGTGCTCTTCCTGAAACACAACCTCAACGCTCGTGCGATCGCGTCCCTGGAGACGGAGCGGGGGCGGATCGCCGACGATATCGAGCGACTGGTCGCGGAGATGGAGCGCTCCATCCAGGAAGCCGACACCTTCATCCAGTCCATGCAGGCACCGTAGCTCTGGACCAAGGGGTCAGCCGGAGAGGGTGACGCCGGGGTCCCGGGCCCGGCGGTGGACCTCTTTCCACCGCCTATCCCTCCCCCAGCGCCCGCTCCAGATCCGTGACCATCTGCCGGGTGAGGTCGTTGGTGGGATCCAGTTCGAGAGCTCGGCGGGCCGGCGTCAGCGCCTCTGGAATCCGGTTCAAGAGGATGAGCGTCCGGGCCCTCTGGAACCAGGCCGGGGCGAGACTCGGATCCAGGGACAGAGTCCTGGCATACGCCTCCGTCGCCTCCGCGACCCGGTCGGTGCGCTGCAGGAGGTTGCCGAGGTTGAACCACCCCAGGGGCTCCGCCGGATTCATCTCAAGCAGGTCCACGTAGGTCTGCTGGGCGCCCGCCACGTCCCCCGCCGCAGCCTGGGCGATCCCCAGGTTGACCCGGGTCAGGGAGGCATCGGGGTCCAGGGCCACGGCCCGCTCCAGGAGCCGGATGGCCTCGGGAAAGCGCCGGGCTTGGTAGAGCGAGAGTCCCTGGGCAGAGAGGATACGGGGATTCTCCGGAGAGACCTCCAACGCCCGCCGATAACCCAGCTGGGCGCCCTCCACCGCTCCCTGCCGGGTGAGACGGTCCGCCAGGAACCCGAGGCCCAGGGCCCAGCGCTCCCGGAGCGCCCATCCCGGCTCGCTTCGGAGGGCCTCCGCCAGTCGAGCCCGGACCTCCGGGTCGGTCCCCCGGCTCCAATGCAGGGCGGCCAGCGCCAGGGAACGGACATCCAGGTCCGGACTCCGGGTCAGCGCAAGGAGGCGCCCCTGCACCTCCGGCTCCAGCGACGCCTCGTCCGGGGCCAGATAGCGTACCGTGAACTCACCCAGCGCCTGGAACTGGAGGAGGGGGTCGTGCTCCCGGGGCCGCAGCAGCGCCTCTGCGGCAGCCACCCGGGGAAGGGGCGTACCGGCTTCGGCGGATCGCAGGACCTCCATCTGGCCCGTCACCAGGGGTCGGTGAGGCTTCAGCTCTCCCCACCACGCCTCGGTCTGGCGCTGCAGCTCGGCCGGCGTGACGTCCCCATGACACTTCGCGCAGGCGCTCTCGACGCCCAGTGCGGCGTCGAAGGCGGGGCGGGGGTTGGGGATGGTGTGGTCGGACCGGGAGAAGCGGATGCCGGGCCCCACCTCGGGATGTTGCAGATAGGGCATGTGGCAGTTCACGCAGCGGCTCCCCTCCGAGCCCGGCGGGTGGAAGGTGTGGGCCTCCAGGGGCTCCGCCTTCGTGGCGTGACAGGCGGTGCACTGCCCGTCGTCGAAGGGGTCCGGAAGGGGGTTGCGGTGCTGGTCCCAGTATCCCTGGCCGTGAGGCTCGTGGCAGGAGACGCAATCCATGGCCCCGGCCAGGTAGCAGGCGCTGGAGAGGTGGGTCCCCTGGTAGGCGAAGGACCGGATGCGGGCATCCGGGAGGTAGGGCTCCTCCCCCAGGGCGGGATACTTGAGGGCGTAGAAGAGATCCAGCGAGTCGCCGGGCAGGTAGCCCTCGTTCAGCACGTCCTTGATGGCGTGGCACTGGAAGCAGACCTGCAGCGAGGCGTCCTTGTCCTGCACCGCCAGCGACTCCAGCGCCAGGTCCAGGCCGTCGCCGCCGAAGTCGCCGCTTCGGGCCCGCTCCACGTGCTCCGCCGCCGGACCGTGGCAGGACTCGCAGTTCACCGAAAGGCTCGTCCACGACGTGCTCCACCCATTGCCGTCGGAGGCGGGGCGGACCCGGATCTGGCTCCCGTGGCACCCCTGGCAGTTGCTGAAGCGGTCCTCGGTGCCCAGCACCCGGATCGGGGGCCAGTCGCCGCAGTCGGCCAGCCTCATCTCCGGCGTGACCGGCACCCACCCGTCCCCGGCCCGGGTCCCGGTGTTGCAGAACCAGGCGGCTTCGGCCCGGGACCAGTCGAAGGGGAGGAAGCGGACCGTGCCATCCACGTGCTCCGTGAAGAACCCCTGCGTTCCGCCGCCGAGCATGTGGCCGCCCCCGACCACCCCGTCCACGGACATGACCTGCTCGTCGAACCCGTCCTGCCGCACGACGAACTGGTAGTCCCCCTCCGGATCCACCCGGGGGATCACCACCCCGTCGGCGAAGCGGATCTCGGAGCCGTCGAAAGGGGCGATGACCAGGTCGCGGGACGGAGGTCCGCCCGCCTGTCCGTGGGTGGAGGACGCCCAGGACCGGTGCTGGGTGGCGTGGCACTCGGCACAGCTCCCGGCGCCGGCGAAATCCTCGGACACCACCCTGCTCGTGGGGCGGGGCGTCGCCGGGGCCGGCAACGTCAGGTCTGCGGCCGGGGTGCGATCCCTCTCAGGCGCACCGCTCCCGCCCCCCTCTCCGCACGCTGCCGCCAGCAACGTCGCCACCAGGATCCAGCGCCCCGTCCGACGCCGTGACGATATGGGACGCCGGGATGCGAGACCCGCCACCGACGCCCACCCGGGCGCCCCGGCCCGCCTCGGAATCACGGCCCCTCCGGCGATCCGGCCCACGACGGCCCCCGGCACTCGCACAGCTCGCGGATATAGCCCACCAGCCGACGGATACGGTCCCGGTCCAGGGCACCCCCGAAGGCCGGCATCCGGTGGCTTCGGTCCAGGACCCACCCCCCGGAGGCGATGCCGTCGTAGAGGGTGTCGTCGGGACGGAGGGCCATGGCGGTGGGGTCGGCGTGGACGGTGGGCGTGACGGGCAGCCAGGGCTGGTTGAAGCCCCGGCCATCGCCCCCTGCTCCGTGGCAGGCGGCGCAGCGGCGCCGGTAGAGGCCGGCCGCGGAATCGTCGCC
>JARRPL010000359.1:0-3224 GCA_037382905.1 Gemmatimonadota bacterium
AATACCCGGTCGTCCAGGCGGTGGAAGCTGAGGCCCTTTCGCGGCGAGGTGACGGCTGGAACATCGGTTCGATCCCAGAAACAGTGCATCTCCACCTCGGGGTGATCTCGATGCCAGCGGTCCAGCTCCTCCGCATATCCCGGGTTCAGAACGTAGATCAGGATGTGCTTGCCCCCAGCGGGGTCGGCATCCAGGACGGCGTCCCGCAGAAGGGGAGGGACCACCCGGATCCGCCGATGGGGAAGGTCCGGGAGGGCAGTGAAGGAGAGAGCCAGACGAAGTCGAGCGCCCAGGGCCGTCAGGAGGGTGTTCCATTTGATGGCCTGAATGTCCCACCAGTTCTCCCGCCCCGTGGGGAACTCGGGGTGGAAGAAAAGGAATTGATGCCCCACGGCCACCACTGGGATCCCAGGTCGGTAGATGAAAACGTAGAGACCTCCCAGGAGGTCATAGAAATTCAGGATCAGATGCGGGCTGGTCTCCCGCATCCGCCGGTGAATCTCCGGCCCCACCGCCCAATACCGAGGGATCTTCGCAATGGCTCGAAAGACGGTTGACCAGGGGAGTACACCTTTGCGGTTCCTGTCCACTGTGAAGGCTGGGGTAGGGTAGGTGAAGAGGAGCCCCGCGAGCTCTTCCCTCACGAAAGGCGGAAGGGGGCGGTGGGGATTCTCGCCCATGAAGACAGCCACCACCTGGTGGCCGCTGGCCTCCAGGATCCGCTTCATGGCCAGGGCCTGGGTCATATGACCCCGCCCCTCTCCCTGGACAAAGAAGGCCACCCTGAGGGTGGAGTCTCGGCCTCTCCGGTGGGTCATGAGCGAAAAGCTACACTTCCTCCGGGAGCCGCGCCAAAGGGATGTCGACCAGCGTTCCGGATTCCACCGGAGCCCGGCAGCATCGTTTCTTGGATGAATCAGGTCGAGACCTTAGACAGAGGCTACGAGGGGATGGAGCCATCCGGCTGGATGGTCACCGTCCGCCTGGCCGTTCCAGCCTTCTCCGATGAGATCACAACGGTCACGTTGACGGGGCGGGTGGCGTCCATCGCTTCCAGCGCCCAGGACACCTCCTCGACGTGAGGGGCTCCGCCGTGGGTCCCGGGAAGCACCCCTAGCTCGGCGGGTTCCTCTCCCTCCAACAGCCGGGCGTTGTCCAGCTCCACGCTGACCCGGACCGGCTTGGCGGTGTGGAGAGTCTCCTGTGCATGGCGCGTGGCCGTGGCAGCCCAACCGACATTGGCCACCGTGGCATGGAGGTGAATGACCTCCTCTCCGGGATTCCGGTCTGCTGTGGCTTCCAGAATGGCCACCCAGGGAGTCTTCTGAGCGAAGGTGAGGACCCAGTCCACATTCCGTTCCAGCTCGCCGGCCATGAGGTACTCGGGAGGGTTCGAGGTGGACCAGCGGTCCCACCCCCCCAACTCGACAGGACCCAACCGGGGGTGCTGGAACGGATACCAGTCGATGAACCCCCGTCCGTCCAGCACTTCGTCGTTCCATTGAAAGAGGGCGTCCTCGCCTTCGCCCATGGCGTGGGCCCACATCTCGGTGGTGATAGCCAGGACCCCGAACTCCTTCGAAGCCCAGTCGTTGAAGACGCCATGACCCGGGCTCATGAGGTCGACGATGGGCTTCTTTTCCACGGCGAAGTTCTGGTATCCCGTCAGCGCGACGCCGTCCTCGGCGATTCCCCTGTACTCTTCGATGTCCTCGCGTGGGAACTGGAAGTCCTGGTCGGCCAGGGTCGGAAACCGCAGGATGAGGCCACCGCTGGTGTGGAAGGTGTGAACGGCTGCGATGTTTTGTCGGTCCGTGATGTAGGCCAGGAGAGCATGGGTTTCGGGCTCGGAAAGCGGGAAGGGCCCTGATGCTCTTTGAGCGGCGCTCCAGTTGGCCGGGAAGTTCCGGTTCAGATCCACGCCCCCGATCCGGTCCTCGTTCATCCGGCCGTCTTCGTCGTTGTCGACTCCTTCTTCCACGACCCGGAACCGGGGCCGCCCACCGGCCTCTCCCCGCACCCTCACCATCCTTCGGGGATCTGCGTCGTCGATGACCCAGCCTCCGTCCGGATCCGGAATGCGCATCTGGAGAATGCGGCCGTCTCCGTCCAGGTCCTCGGGCGGGTCCTCATCCACCCGCCCGTCACCGTCCTCATCGACAGGCCGGACGTTCCATCGGTGATTCTCGGGCGTGTCCACCGAGATGGCCCGGCCGTCGGGGTTCACGACGGGCACGATATACAACGCTCTCGTGTCCACGAGCTCGGTAATCTCCGGGTCCTGCCCATAGCCGGTCAGCAGTCGATTCAGGAAGGCCAGCGCCGCCTCTCCCCCGAGGACCTCCCCTCCATGGATGTTCCCGTCGACATAGAACCCGGGCTTCTCGCTGGCGGGGCCCGTGGCCGGGTTGTTGACGTCCACGGCCCAGATAGGCCGACCCTCCCGGCTGCGTCCGATCTCACGGAGGGTCACGAGGTCCGGGAAACGGTTGGGAAGGGCCTGAAGGTATGCCTGGATCTCGGTCAGCGTGTGGTAATGGTCGAAGGCGATGAGGGGCTCCTCCTGGGTGGCTGCCGAGTCCGGCAGGATCAGCAGGAGCAGGAGGAGGGGCACGAGGAGTCTACGCATGGGAGTCCCTTGAGGATCGGTTCGGGAACGAGTCACGTGGAAGCAAGATGACGCCGGGGTGGGCTCCGGGGCCACAGGACTCCGGGAGATCCCTGCTACGGGGTTGCCCGCGAGTCCTGCCGCCGAAAGGCCCCAAGAACCCAACAGGGCAGCGCCCGCACCGAAGGCGTTGTAGGCACCTCAGGGTGTCTCGTGGGGGGATGAGGTGGGGACGGCGTCGGTTCAAGGTTCCAGGCCGGTGTGCTCCCTCACCTTGAGGGCCTTCGAGACCTACGACCCGGAGCCCTGGGCCTGATCCATACCTCATGTCCGCCGGCTTTCACCGAGTGCCTGGGAACCCAGCGATCTCGGGGCCGATGTGGTTTTGGCTACCCACCATTGATGGCTCCCCTACGCCTTGCCCGGTCCTTCAGCGCAGGGGCATGTTCCTCCCATGTCGTCGGAAGTCACCCAACCCGTGTCTACCCCGGAGCGCTCGAATCCATGAATCGGGAAACCCGGAGGGTCCGGTTCCGCCACCGGGGCGTGCGGTGCGGCCTCGCGCTCCTGCTCCTCACCGTCTCCCATGGCCTCCCTGCCGCAGCCCAGAGCCAAG
>JARRPL010000360.1:0-3214 GCA_037382905.1 Gemmatimonadota bacterium
CATCAGCCTCCTGCGGGGTGGCCCAGGGTTCGTCGCCCAATCGGAGTGGGGCATCACCCGAAGGCCGGAGTTGCTGCACTACGCACCGCACGCCGTCGACAGCGGGATGGTCGATCAGGTCATCGGCGACGTGCGGACGAGCTCCCCGCAGAACGCACAGCTCCTCAGCCGCCTCGGCCTGAACTTCGCCCAGGCCGAGGAGCGCCAGTTCGTATGGTGGCTGATCGACGCGCACTTCATACGCAACGTCTCGCCCGCCAACGCCATCCCCGCACGCATCCAGGTGGCCCGTCGGGCTCGGCAGTTCGCCCACGTGTACCGCGACCGCCTGAGGTCCCGGTACCGGTTCTTCGGGCAGTTCGACCCGAGCGCGCGGGCTGACGATATCAACCTCCTGGAACGGGCGGTCACCGCCGCGTTGGCCACCTATCGCTGGGATGCGATCGACGTTGAGACCGGGCGCTCGCTCGCTCGCCGGATCCGTTCGGGTCGGGAGCCCGCGGTCCAGCGCGTGCTGGAGCAACCGGCGGGACCCGGCACGTCCTTCCAGGACGCGCTGACCTTCGCACAGTATCGGTTCGACGACCGGTCCATCATCGAAATCAAGGGCTGCCGTATCGGGGGCAACCGAGCCTACCTGGAGGGGATCTCGCGCTTCTTCGGGGGCGGTACGAGCAACCCGACCGTGAAGGCACCCGATCTCTTCCAGATCTTCGGGTGGATGGGTCAGCGTCCTCACCGAGACAATACGCGGTACCTGAGAGGGCTGTGGAGGCGGCGGGCCGTCCGCGACGCCTTCGTCTATTGGGCGCAGGAATCAGGCTGGGCGCTGTCGCAGCCTCCCGTGGCGGACGACCTCGTGAACGCACTGCGCGCTGGCCATGCGTTCCCCGTAGGCGCGACGCTGCACTACCTCCGCGGCCGGGACCCGGGCAACGTGGCCGCCTGGTACGCCCGCTTCGGATACGCCATCACGCGGGCCCCCGACGTCGAGCAGACGTTCTTCACAGGGCGCAGCACCGTGCGGGGCATCCGCTACACGCTGATCGACTGGCTGCAAGACCGGCGCTTCCGGCAGCGACCGCGCGTGATCCTGTTTCCGCCCGATCCCGCGTACTCCAACCACATCCAGAGCGTCCGGGCCGCACCCGCCGGGCAGGGGATCTTTCTATGAGCGATCGTCGTCGTCTTCCCCACGAACCCGATGGCAAAGAATGGAGCGAAGCGCAGCGCGCTCGGGGCAGGTCTCGGTCGGGCGACAAGGGCGCAATACGGGAGGCCCGCGCCGAGGGCGGCCCGACGGAGGGCGCCGATATGGCCAAGGCCGGGGGAAACCAGGCGATGGTGCGCATGCTCACAGCGAAGGGGGAGTCCGCTGAGCCGGGACGTCCTCTCGAGAGCGCGACACGCGCGCGGATGGAGTCGGCCTTCGGGGTGGATCTCTCGCATGTGCGCCTGCACACCGGCCCCGAGGCCGATCAGGTGGCGGGGCAGGAAGGCGCTCGGGCGTTCGCGATCGGTCGCCACGTCGGGTTCAAGACCGGCGAGTACCGTCCGGGCACGCCCGTCGGGGATGCGGTGCTCGCCCACGAGCTGGCGCACGTGCTTCAGCAGCGAGAGGCCGCGACCGAGTCGGCCGCCGTGAGCCATGCGCCCACCATGGACGTCGAGCGCGACGCCGACCGCAGCGCGGCCGGTGTGCTGGCGCGTCTCTGGACAGTGGGGTCTCGGGCGCTCGAAGCCGTGACGCCGCGCGTGCGCTCGGGGTTGGCTTTGAACCGGTGCACCGAGACCGAGGAGAGGCAGGCGCAGGCGGCATTCCAGGGTGTCGTGGGCGGCCTCTCGACGGGACGCATGCAACCGATCCCCATTCCGATGCCGGATCCCGAAGCAGCTCGGGGCATCCTCCAGCTCTACTACCACATCCTGCGGGAGGACTTCATCCTGTGGCAGGCGGACGGATCCCACTCCCCGAAGTTCGAGGCATGGTTCCACTCGACGAACTATCCGGACTGGGCTTACTACAGCCGCTTCGGAGACACCTTCGGGGAAATCTGGCCGCACTTCCTCCAGGATGCATGGCGGAATCAGATTCGCCGCGAGTCCTCGAGGAGGGGGGCCAGAGGTCGAGGTGCGCGCTGAACGAAGGAAGGCCTCCATGACCGACCGCCCGAGCCGTCCTCCCAAGACGATCGTCAGGAGCCCGATCGATGCCGCGATGGGGCGTCCCACCGGAGGCGGTTCCTGAGCTCCTCCAGGTGTTTCGATGAATTGGGTGTGGATCGACGACAAGGGCCTACCCTCGCCGAAGAAGTCCACGGCTACACTCAACCGGTGCACCAGCTGGTCCAGCTCGTCTGCGGACCGTTTCCCACCGGCGCTTCCACCTCCATGTGGTGGTCGAGGAACGGTCCCAGGTATCGAAGGCCGGGATCGCGATGGGCGCTGCGAAGTCTCTTCAGTTCCTTACGCCGCGCCTTGCCCAGCCGAAGGGGCTCCTGGCGGGACCTGATCGCGAAGCGCTCCCCCTTCCGGGATCAGCGCTGGTTGCCCGCCTCCCACGTCCTGGTAGCCCCGGAAGTCCCCGCAGTACCGGCCGCCTTTCTTGTACGACCGCCTGTTCTTCGCCATGCGTCCCCTTCGATCCGAGTCATCGGTTCACCGCACTCGGTCCCAGAGGCCCTACCAGGCTTCAGAGTAACGGCAGTTACCCGGACTGTTACCGGGGCCTCGCTGACGGGCCTGCGTAGCCTTCAGAAACGCGAAAGCACGCACGTAAGTGACGGTGCGGGTTCGACTTATACGGAAGTACGCCCGAGAGGATTCGAAACTCTGACCTCTGCCTCCGGAGGGCTCCTTTCGGCGTCGACCTGCACCGATACGCGAGCATCTACGCGGATCTGCGACGCTCTGCGTCAGCCCGTCGGGGGTCTGCGGCGGGTCGGTGTGTTGCCGGAGGGGGGCCTCCCTGGACCAGGTGGTGCCCCGGCGGAGCTGCGATTCGGGGCAGCGCCAGGAGCCGAGGACGCCAGTCCACAGCTCAGCGGCCAAACCTCACAGGGAGTGTGCTGATTTCTGTGTAAATGGCCGTGACGTAGACTTGGTGTCACCAAGGAGGACGCCATGGCCAAGCAACGGAAGCAGAAGAAGTCGGAGGTCGACGCGCTCCTGGATCAGCTCCTGGAGGGGCTGAGCCCAGAGGAGGTGATGGGGC
>JARRPL010000361.1:0-3209 GCA_037382905.1 Gemmatimonadota bacterium
CTCGGTCGCGTGATCGAACATTTCTCGCCTGGAGCACCGGCGGGACATGCTCATCAGTACCCTCCAGGAAGTCCTCCGGGCGTTGGATGGTGAGCTCAGGCCTTCCGCCGTGTTCCCCGAAATCGTGGTGGAGATCACCCAATTCCTGGGAGAATCCTCCCAAGAATGGCTCCGGTCAGAAGCCGGTGACGGAAACCTTCCGTCGGCAGTACTATCTCAGCTACGCCTCGAATCAGCAGGATCCAGATTCTCTCCAGATGGGTGTGCCGCCATGAACCGGTTTCCGAAGATCCTCCTGGCTCTGACGCTGACGTCGGGGCTCCTTTTTCAGCCGGCCTGTCAGGCTGGGAGTCAAGCTGAAAGTCAGGCTGACGGCCAGGATGTCAGCGCTCAGCTCGCCCAAGAGGACCGAGCCGCAAAGGTGGATTCCCAGTTCGCCGACCTTGCCCAGCCGACGTCGCCGGGGGTGGCAGTCGTCGTCGTGAAGGACGGTGAAGTTCTCCTGAGGAAGGGCTACGGATCGGCGAATCTGGAGTACCAGATTCCCATTGCGCCGACAACGGTGTTCGATATCGCCTCCCTATCGAAGCAGTTCACGGGGATGGCCATCGCCAGGTTGCTGGAAGAAGGGGCGATCTCGTTGAACGACGACGTCAGGTCGTACATCCCCGAGCTTCCCGACTTCGGCCATGTGATCACCATCGATCACCTGGTCCATCACATCAGCGGGATCCGTGATTGGCCCGGGACCCTCGCCGTCGCCGGCTGGCGCATGGACGACGTCATCTCTTTCGACCAGATCCTGCGGATGGCCTTCACCCAACAGGATCTCAACTTCCAGCCCGGTGCCGAATACACCTATTCCAACACTGGATTCAACCTCCTGGCCGAGGTGGTGGCCCGGGTCTCGGGGATGAGTTTCCGGGAGTGGACCGACGAGAACATCTTCCAGCCCCTGGGGATGACGAACACGCATTTTCAGGACGACCATACCGAGATCGTACCCAATCGGGCGTACGGATACGCACAAACGGAATCCGGAGAGTACGCCGCCGTGCCGGATCTCCTGACGGCGTTGGGGTCCAGCTCCCTCTTCACCACCGTGGACGATCTGTCGAAATGGCTCATGAACTTCGACGATGCAGCGGTGGGAGGCCCCGCCGTCATCGAGCGGATGAAGACCCGTGGGCGCCTGAACGATGGCTCTCGAATCCAGTATGCCTTCGGGATCAATGTTGCGGACTACAAAGGCCGGCCTTCGGTCAGCCATGGGGGTTCCTGGGCCGGGTTCCGAACCTACCTCCTCCATTTTCCCGAGGAACGGCTAGGCGTGGCGGTCCTTGGCAACCACGACACCTTCAACTCGACGGCGTCGGCCCAGGCGGTGGCGGACATTTATCTGGGAGTCGAGTCCGAGGTGGCGGAGTCCGCTGCGGCCCCTGGGCAGGGGGAGGAGGGCGGTGAAGTCAGCGTTCTGCCCGCCGTGCTCGAGGAATACGTCGGCACCTACCGCCTCGGCCCCGGATGGTACGTCCACATCAATCGGCGCGGGGACTCTCTCGTGACCCAGGCGACGGCGGAGTCGGAGTTCCCGATGGTGGCCCGGTCCGACACCGAGTTCTGGGTAGAGGATTACGGCGCATCCATCACCTTCCAGCGAGATGCGACCGGTGAAGTGGAGAACTTCCTGTACAGGGAGATGGAAGCTCCCAAGGTGTCCGACCTCGTTCGATCGCCCGCCCCCCGCCTGGCGGATTTCACAGGCACCTACGTCAGCGAGGAGCTCGACACCGACTACGAGGTCGTCCTGGAGGGCGACACCCTGGTGGCCCACCATCGCCGCCACGGATCCATCCAGCTCATTCCCGCTTGGGGCGACGACTTTCGGGGCTCGGTCTGGTTCATCGGTTCCCTGGAATTCCAGCGCGGAGCGGACGGAGCCGTGACCGGATTCCTGGTGAACGGGGGCGAGCGGGTCCGGAATCTGTGGTTTGTGAAGCGGTGAGGGGGGCGGGCGGGGGAGGCCCCTGACAGAGTAGGTCTCTCTTGCGAGATTGGGAATATACGTATACGTTCTTTATTATACGTATACGGAGATTTTCGTGAAGACAAAGCTCACTCTCACCATCGATGCCCAGCTCATCCCGAGGGCCAAACGGTATGCCCGAGCCCGGGGGGTTTCCCTCTCATCGGTCGTTGAGGAGGCACTACGAAGCCTCGCATGGGAAGAATCGCCGTCGTTCGTGGAACGCTGGCTAGGCCGTTTCGAAGCCGCCACCAAGGACGACGAGCGCTTCCGCGCACTTGCGGAGAAGTACCTTTGATTCTTCTGGACACCGATGTTCTCATCGACGTGGCGCTGAACCGTTCACCCCATGCCAAGGCTGCCGGAGAGCTGTTGACCCTCCTCGAGTCACGCCCTCGCATGGCTTTCGTAGCATGGCACACGTTGTCGAACTTCTACTACCTGGTCTCACCGACCCGGGGAAAAGACGATGCTCGTCAGTTCCTGTCGGACCTCACGCGGTTCGTCTCCGTGGCGCCAACCGACACCGACGCATTCCACTTCGCCACCACCCTTCCCCTTTCCGACTTCGAGGATGCCCTTCAGGTTGCGGCCGCGTGGGCATGCGGAGCCACACATATTGCCACCAGGAACGTGAAGGACTTTCGCCTCTCTCCGATTCCTGCCCGAAGGCCGGCTGATCTGGCTCGGGAGTTGGGTTGACCTCTCGCCCCCGCTCACCTTCCCCCAATCTGCTGCAGGAGGGTCTCCACGGCCCGGTCCAGCTGGCTGTCCCGCCCCAGGTAGACCTCCCCTGCGGGGCGCTCCACCACGATGTCCACGGGGCGGGGGTTCAGTTCCATGTCCTGGCCTCCGAGATCCCGGATGAAGGTCCCTGGCATCCGGATGGAGGTTCCATCCACGAGTCTCCGGCTTCCGGTGTAGATGATCCACCCCGCGGTGGGCTCACCCACCACCGTTCCCAGCTCCAGGGTCCGGTACCCCTCGGTGAAGTCCTCGCCATCCGAGAGGGTGTTCTGGTTGGTGACCAGGACCGTCGGGACCAGAAGCGCCCGCTGACCCAGCTGGACCCGTGACGGCGCACGGACATCACTCGCCCGCCCCTGCATGGTGAAGTAGTTCCTCCGGGACCGGATATCGATGGCGTAGACGTTCACGAACCCGCCGTTGTTGTTCCGGACAT
>JARRPL010000362.1:0-3209 GCA_037382905.1 Gemmatimonadota bacterium
GCCGGTCACGTCCTGAGGATCGCAGAGCGGAGATGCGGGCTTGAGATCGACCGTGACGAGGCCGCTGAGCCGATCCGGATTCTGAGCGTTGTGGCGCCGGGCCAGCTGAAGGAGCGCCTGGAAGGAGTCGATCCAGGGTGCACGCTCCGCCAGCTGGTCACGAGTGAGGGTGTTGATGCAGGTGTAGTCCTCCAGGAAGTCGTCATGCCATACGACGATCTCGCCGTCGGCGGTCATCTGCAGGTCCGCTTCGACGACGGCGGCTCCCGACTCGAATCCGAGTCGCAGCGCCTCGATCGTGTTTTCGATTGGGCGGGTCGGGTCCTCACCGAGATTCTCCCCCATACCCCGGTGGGCGATGGCGACCGGGCCGCCGGCGGCGGAGAGGAGATCCTGAACGGTGCTGTAGATGGGGCGTGCGACGGGGTCCGGCGAGACGCTGGCGCCGGTGGGCCCATCCAAGGGTTGAGTCGGGGTGTCGCTGCAGGCGGCGACGGTGAGGGCAGCGGTGAGCCCGAGGAGGGCGGTGTAGAGGGATCGCATGATGACCTCGGCGGCAGGTGTGAGGAGGGCCCGCGACTGCCGCGGGCCACCGACGCAGGCAAGGTGACCACGGCCGAGGCCCGGCGTCCTACGTAGGCGTACGTAACCGCCGCATGGTGGCGTGCCCGTGGGCCGTTCGTGCGGTCGGGGCACGTCACGCGTCGGTCTACCGTCCCGGGTCGCCGGAGCAGCCCGTGAATCTTCCGGACCTGTCGCAGCGTAGGACTGCATCGCAACACCGCGTCGGCCATCCGACCGACAGGCTTCCCTTCAGAGTGGGAGTCGATATGTACAGCAGGAGCATCGTCCTGGGCGGATTGGCCCTATGGGCCGCCCTCCAACCCTCGCCGGCGACGGGTCAGCAGCCGGCATCCTTGAACGGGGCCACCGCGCCTCCGATGGTCACGGTCGTGGCCACCGACTTCCACCTCGAAGCGCCTCGGAGCGTGGCGGCGGGGCGCACCGCGGTCCGCCTCGTAAATCGCGGCTCCGAGTTGCACCACCTCCAGCTCGTCCGCCTCGACGCTCCCCATACGACGGCCGAGCTGTTGGCGGATCTGACCAACGGCGGACCCCCGCCCGTGTGGGCCCACGACGCCGGCGGCCCGAACGCCGTGGCGCCCGGCGGGGGCGAGTTCGTCGCCGTCGTCGATCTCCAGCCCGGGACCTATGCGCTCCTCTGCCTGATTCCCAGCCCCGACGGGGTCCTTCACGTGATGAAGGGGATGAGCACGGAGTGGACCGTCGAGGCCGCCAACGAACTCCTCGCCGCGAGTGGGCCCGCCGAGGGCCCGGCGCCGGATCTCGACCTGACGCTCACCGACTACGCGTTCGGGTTCTCAGGTCCCCTGACGGCAGGAACGCACCGGATCCGGATCACCACCGTGGGGCGGCAGAGTCACGAGTTCGTGCTCTTCCGCCTGAACCAGGGGCGGACCAGTACCGACATCCTGGCGTGGTTCGAGGGGGGCCAGGTGGGCCCGCCGCCTGCGATGCCGGTGGGGGGTGTGGTGGGCCTGGCCCCCGGCGAGACGAATGAGATCACGGTCGCCCTCGAGCCCGGTCGGTACTCCTTCCTCTGCTTCCTCCCCGATGCGGGAGACGGAGCACCCCACTTCGCCCACGGGATGGTCCAGGACTACGAGGTGCGGTAGACGGGAGACCGGCGGGAGAGGGCCTCGACCCTGGTGGTTCTCACCATCGAAGCGGGTTGGCACTGGCCCCGGCAGACCGATTGGCGGGGATCCAAGGTGGTGGAGCTCGGGACGGACCGACACCAGGAGCTGCCGTGGCTCACGGCCCTGGATCGGCCCGTCCAGGTGCTGCAGGTGACCGCCGTGGCGTTCGGGGCGGACGGTCGCTCCGTTCGGATCGGGGAAGAGGGTCTGGTGGCACGTCGGACCCCCATCGTGCTGAGCGGATTCGGGGTCGACGCGTTGGTGCGGGAGGAGGAGGTGGCGGCGCTTCTGGAGGAGGCGGGCGGGCCTTCGGGCTGGAGCGCCGCGTTGGAGGCCCTTCTCCACGGACTCGTGCCGTGAGAGGCCGCCCGGGGGGGCCGCCGATGGGGCAGCCCCCGGGAGGCTCGTGGCGTGGGGGCCGCGTCGATGCCGGTCGAAGGTCGGTGCGGGATCACATTGGCCGCCCCAGGGGTGCGGGCGTAGACTGACGCCGACCGTACCGGTGGCCTCGGAGGAGCACGAAGACTCCGGGCCCCCCGGCCTCACCCCATCCCGCCTCTCCATATCGACCCATGCGCCACTCCCCCCTCGCCGCCGGGATCGTTCTGGCTCTCGCCCTCACCGGCGCCCCTTCCACTCCCGCCGTAGCCCAGGACGACGAGCCCCCCGCCGTCGCTCCGGAATACCTCTCGGCCCTGACCTACCGGAGTGTGGGCCCCTTCCGGGGTGGGCGGGTCACGGCGGTGGCCGGCGTGCCCCAGAAGCCCTTCACCTTCTACATGGGGAGCACCGGGGGCGGCGTCTTCCAGTCCGATGACGCCGGGGAGAGCTGGCGCAACATCAGCGACGGGCAGTTCGACGTGGGGGGGATCGGGGCCATCGCCGTCGCCCCTTCGGATCCGAACGTGATCTACGTGGGGACGGGCTCGGCGGAGCCTCGGGGCAACATCTCCCCGGGGAAGGGGATGTACCGCTCCACCGACGCCGGCCGCACCTGGACGAAGATCGGCCTCGAGGCGGCGGGGCAGATCGGCAAGATCCAGATCCACCCCGACGATCCGGACCACCTCTTCATCGCGGCGACCGGGGACCTCTTCGGGCCCAACGAGGAGCGGGGCGTCTTCCGCTCCCGGGACGGGGGGGAGAGCTGGGACAAGGTCCTCTTCGTGAACGACTCTACGGGGGTCGTGGACATCGCCATGGACCCGTCGAACCCCCGCATCCTCTACGCCACGGCGTGGCGGGCCCAGCGGCTCCCCTGGACGATGATCTCCGGCTCCAGCGAGGGCGGGCTCTTTCGCTCCAAGGACGGGGGAGCGACGTGGCAGCAGCTCCGGGCGGGGCTCCCTCAGGGGCTGTGGGGGAAGGCGGGCGTCGCGGTCTCGCCGGCGAACCCGAACCGGGTATGGGTGCTGGTGGAGGCGGATGGGGTGACCGGGGGGATGTATCGCTCGGTCAACGGGGGGCTGTCCTTCCGCCAGGTGAGTG
>JARRPL010000363.1:0-3653 GCA_037382905.1 Gemmatimonadota bacterium
CCCGGTGGACTCGGAGCACAGCGCCATCCTCCAGTGCCTCAACGGGTGTTCCGGTGGGGAGGTGGCGCGTCTCATCCTCACGGCGTCCGGGGGCCCCTTTCGGGGTTGGTCGGTGGAGCAGCTCCGGGGCGTCGGTCCGGAGGAGGCCCTGAACCACCCCACCTGGTCCATGGGCTCCAAGATCAGCATCGACTCGGCCACCCTCGCCAACAAGGCGCTGGAGGTCATCGAGGGGCACTTCCTCTTCGACGTTCCCTACCAAGCCATCGACGCGGTGGTCCACCCCCAGTCCATCGTCCACTCCTTCGTGGAGTTCGTCGACGGCTCGCTCCTGGCCCAGGTCGGCGAACCCAACATGGAGCTGCCCATCCTCTACGCCCTGACGCACCCCCGGCGACGCGAGGACCCGGCGCTCCGTACCTTCGACCCGGTGACGGCCTCGCCGCTGACCTTCGAGGCGGTAGACCGGGAAGCCTTTCCGCTCTATGGTCTCGGCGTCGGCGCCGGCGCCGACGTCGACGACTCGCGCGGGCCCGGGTTCAACGATGTGACAGCGGAAGAAGGGGAGTCCAATGACCATACTTGCCCTCGTCGTGGTGCTGGGCGTCCTCATCTTCGTCCACGAGCTGGGCCACTTCGCCGCGGCCAAGGCCGTGGGAATCGGGGTCGAGCGTTTCTCCATCGGCCTCGGCCCCCGGATCTGGGGTGTGACGCACGGAGAGACGGAATACGTCCTCTCGGCCATCCCCCTGGGGGGATACGTGAAGATGGTGGGGATGGACGACGAGGTCATGGAGCGGATGGAAGGCGGCCGCTCCGAGGAGCCACGGGTGCCCACGGGCAAGGATTACGACAGCAAGCCGGTCTGGGCCCGGGCCATCGTCATCTCCGCAGGCGTGATCATGAACATGCTCTTCGCCTGGTTCGCCTACACGACGGTCATGGCGGTCTGGGGCTACGCGGAGGTCGCCGAGCTCCGGGTGGGTGAGGTGGCGGCCGAGCGGCTTCCCCAGGGCACGGAGGCGCTGGCCGGGATTCCGGCGGGGGCTCGTCTCGTTCGGATCGGCACGGAGGAGCTGGCTCACTGGGGTGATGTCCGGGACGCGCTGCTGGAGGGTGAGTCGGGCCCCGTGGAGGTGGTGACCGCCGCGCCGGATCTCCGCTTCACCATCGACCTGCCGGCCGACTCGGTGGACCGACTTCTGCTGGCCACCGCGGTGAGCGCCTGGGCCGATCCGTTGGTCGGGGGGGTGGAGCCGGGCTCTCCCGCGGACGAGGGTGGCCTGGAGTCCGGAGACCGGGTCCTGGCCGTGGAGGGACAGGAGATCGTGACGTGGCAGGACGTGGTCCGTACGGTGAGAGCCCGGCCCGAAATGGCGACGGAGCTCACTCTGGAGCGGGACGGTGGCGAGTTGACCCGCACTGTGACGCCCCAGTCGGTGGTGGAAGAGGATCCTGTCACCGGAGAGCGGATGGAGATCGGTCGTATCGGGATCGCAATCCCCTTGCGGGATGCGGTCTACGAGCGAGTCTCCCTGGGGGAGGCGGTGGTCTACGGTTGGAGGGAGACGGTGGCCGCCACCCGTCTCATCCTGGGGTTCCTCAGGGATCTGGTGACCGGTGGCGTCTCCCCCCGGTCCATGGGGAGCATCATCACCATCGGACAGGCTTCCGGCCAGGCGGCTTCGGCGGGGATGGACGTGTTTCTGCGCTTCATGGCCCTCTTCAGCGTCAACCTGGCGGTGCTGAACCTCCTGCCCATCCCGATTCTCGACGGGGGACACCTGGTCTTCCTGGCCATCGAGGCCGTCCGGGGACGAGCCCTGAGCGTGGAGCAGCGGATCCGGTGGTCGAACGTGGGCTTCCTGATCGTCATGGGGATCATGGTCTGGGCCCTGGGGAACGACCTGCTTCGGGTGTTCGGGCTCTAGGTCGACGACCGCAGGCGCGGGGATTCGCGCTTCGCCGGGGCCGGCATCGGGCATCCCTGTGGTTCAGAACAGCTTGAGTTGGGCCGGCCCCTGGCGGTCCCTGAGTTGATGCACATCCAGGAAGGGAAGGGGCTCGTCCTGGGTCGCGACCTCGAGGATCCCCTCGAAGCCGGCATCCCGCAGCGCCTGCCCCACCACCCTCCTGGCCATCTCCGGACGATTGGATTCCGCCGAGAGGTGGGCGAGCACCACCGCCAGGAGCCCTTCGTGGTGGAGCTCCGAGGCGAAACGCGCCGCGGCCCGGTTGGAGAGGTGTCCGTGACTCGACCGGATCCGGGACTTCACACTCCAGGGATACGGCGCCATCTGGAGCAGGACCTCGTCATGGTTCGCCTCCAGCACGAGGATGTCGCACCGGGAGAGGGCATGACGGATTCCCGCGGTGGGTCGCCCCAGGTCCGTGGCCACGCCCAGTCGCGCGGGTCCGTCGGGGTCCACCACGGCGACGCCCACCGGCTCGTGGGCATCGTGGACCGTGAGGAACGGCTCGACGGTAAAGGCCCCCACCCGGAAGGGAACCCCGGCCCGGTAGGGGACGATCGTCTCCTGACCCCGCAAGAGGTCTGCACATACGGTGCGGGTGCCGTCCGTGAGGTAGAGGGGCGTTCCGTGCCGCCGGGCGAAGACGCCCATCCCACGGGTGTGGTCCGAGTGGTCGTGAGTGATCACGATCCCCTCCAGGGAATCGGGATCCACTCCCAGCTGGTTCATGCGCCGCGCCAGGTCGCGGGCACTGAACCCCGCATCCACCAGGATCCGCGAATCCCCGGTCTCCACCAGGATGGCATTTCCCCGGCTTCCGCTCCCCAGGACCGCCACCCTCATGCGCTTGGACCGTGGGTCCGTTCCCACAGGGCTCGGAGGATGGCTTCGTTCCCGGGCGTCCACGCCTGGTCGCGTCGGGCGGTCACCACCTGCGCCACCTGAAGGAATTTCTCCCAGCGGAAGGGCACCACACGACCGTTGCCGGCCCACGAGAAGGGCGGTAGGGACTTGGGCGGCATCCCGCCACCGAAGACGTTGGTCCCTGCGCCCACGACGCTCCCGGTGTTCAGGACGGTTCCGATCCCCGTCTTCACATGATCCCCCAGGAAGACCCCGACCTTGGCGAGCCCCGTGTCCACCGTTCCCGACGGCAGCTCGACACGCACCGGCCCGTAGTCGTTCTTTAGGTCGGAGTTCGTGGTCAGGGCGCCGAGGTTGACCCACCGGCCCGCGAGGGCGTGACCCAGGTAGCCGTCGTGGGCCTTGTTCACGAACCCCAGAAGCACCGACGTGTCGATCTCGCCCCGGAGCTTGCACACGGGTCCTGCGCTGAGCCGGGACAGATGGCCTCCGAAGACCCGGCACCCGGGGCCCAGATGGAGTGGACCCGTGAGGCGGGCGGGGCCCTGCACCTGGACCCCGTCCTCCAGGCGAACCGGCCCGTCCCGGGTGTCCAGTATGACGCCGGGGCCCACCGACGCCCCCGCCGCCATCGTCACGGGACCGTCTCCTACACGGTCCGCGGCGCCCGGCCCCACACCCTCGGCACCGTAGAGGTGCAGGAGATCCTCGGTCAACGCCTCCGCGTTCCGACTCACCAGCTCCCACGGCCACCCCAGGAGCCAACCCCGGGCTTCCCGGACCCTCGCCTCGGGGGGAGGGGGGCCTCCCAGACGG
>JARRPL010000364.1:0-5887 GCA_037382905.1 Gemmatimonadota bacterium
GGGGGACCCCCCGGGCCACGCGATTCGGGTACGAAAGGGTCCTTGTTCTTCCTAGTACTCCTTCCCCGCCATGTAGGCCGCGTGGAGCACCCGCTCCTCCGCCGGGTCCAGGTCGGAGTCGCCGATCTTGATGTCGACCCGCTCGAGGGTGCCGGTGAATCCGAAGGGCGCCTTGTAGGCGTGGGTGACGGGCGAGCCGGTATCGGACCCGACGCCGAAGGTGTCGATCCCGAAACGCGCGGCCACGGTGTTCTCGATCCGGGCCCGGGCCACCTCCTCGCCGTCGATCCGCAGCACGCCCTCGCCCCCCTTGCCGGCTCCCCCGCCGTCGTAGGCGAACTCGAAGGTGACCGTGGAGGCGCCGTCCGGCAGCTTCGCGTCGGAGGCGATGACGGTGCGCTCCTTCTCGAACCAGTTGTACTCGTAGACCGGCTTGCCGTCCTTCACGTAGAGCGTGTAGCCCGCCGATGCACCCCCGCAGGCGACCAGGACCCCGTCCCCGGGCTCGCCGATCTTCACCTCGATCACGTGGGACCGGTTCTTCGTGTTCGGGGACGCGGTCTCGGGGAGCCGGGTCGCGCCCGCGTAGTAGGTGAAGTGCTTCCGGTTCGGATCGGCGCCCCCGGGAGGCGGCTTCGGCGAGGCCAGACGCTCCGCACCCCGGTCGTCCAGGGGAAGGACGCCGTTCTTCTCGGCCTCCTCCAGGAAGAGCTTCTTGAGCTCCTCGAGCTTCTCCGGGTGCTCGGCGGCCAGGTTGACGTTCTCGCTGTAGTCCTCGTCCAGGTTGTACAGCTCCCACTCGTCCTTCTCCCAGTTCCCCGGGGCGAAATCCTGTCGCCAGGGGAAGGTGTGCTGGGCGCAGGCGATCCAGCCGTCGTCGTAGATGGCCCGGTTGCTGAAGACCTCGAAGTACTGCCGCTTCCGGACCGGCCGCGCATCGGCGTCTCCGAAGGTGGAGGCGATGGAGACCCCGTCCATGGGCTTCTGCTCGATCCCGTCCACCTCGTCCGGCGCCGGAATCCCCGCGACCTCCAGGATGGTGGGCACGATGTCGATGAGGTGGGTGAACTGCGATCGCATGCCCCCCCGGTCGCCGATGTGGTTCGGCCAGGAGATGACCATGGGGTTGCGGGTGCCGCCCAGGTGGCTGGCGACCTGCTTGACCCACTGGAAGGGCGCGTTGCCCGCCCACGCCCAGCCCAGGGGGTAGTGGGGCTCGGTGTCCGGGTTCCCGATGTCGTCGATCCGCTCCAGGTTCTCCTCGAGGTCCGACGGGATGCCGTTGAGATTCATGATCTCGTTGATCGTTCCCGAGACCCCGCCCTCCGAGCTCGCACCGTTGTCACCCACGATGTAGATGATCATGGTGTTGTCGGCATCCGGCAGCTCCCGGACGGCGTCGAGGAGACGACCGCACTCCTGGTCGGTGAAGGCCAGGTACGCGGCGAAGTTCTCCATGAACCGGGCGTAGAGCCGCTGCTCGTCCTCGCTCAGCGAATCCCAGGCGGGACACCACTCCGGGCGGGGGGTGTTCCCCGTGCCCTCGGGAATGATCCCCATCTCCAACTGCCGCTGGTACGTCTCCTCCCGGACGGCGTCCCATCCCTGGTCGAACTTCCCCTTGAACTTCTCCCGCCACTCGGGCGTCGTGTGGTGCGGCGCGTGACACGCACCGGGAGCGAAGTACATGAAGACGGGCTTGTCCGGGTTCACGGACTTGCTGTACCGGAGCCAGCCGATGGCCTTGTCGGTCATGTCCGACATGAAGTGGTAGCCCTCTTCGGGCCCCCGGTCGGGCTCCACGGCGACGGTGTTCTCGAACAGCACCGGGTAGAACTGGTGCGTCTCGCCCCCGATGAAGCCGTAGAAGTAGTCGAAGCCGAGCCCCGTCGGCCAGCGGTTGAAGGGGCCCACGACGCTGGACTCCCAGTCGGGGGTGTTGTGGTTCTTCCCGAACCAGGAGGTGTTGTAGCCGTTCTCCCTCAGGATGCGCCCCACCGTGGCCGTGGTCCGGGGAATCATCGAGGTGTAGCTCGGATATCCCGTCGCCCACTCCGCGAGGAAGCCCGAGCCGCAGTTGTGGTGGTTGCGGCCGGTGAGGAGCGCGGCCCGGGACGGGCCGCAGATCGCCGTGGTGTGGAACCGGTTGTAGCGGAGTCCGTCCTCGGCGAGCCGATCCAGCTCCGGGGTCGGGACGGGTCCACCGAAGGTCCCCACCTGGCCGAAGCCCACGTCGTCGAGGAGCACGATGATCACGTTCGGCGCCCCCTCGGGGGCCTTCGGCGGCTCGGGCCAGTCCTCCTCGGACTCCTGGTAGGTCCTCCCGATCTTCCCCTCGAAGGGCGGGTCGGGAATGGGCAGGCGGCTGCGATCGAGGTCGTCGGACATGGGTCTTCGGCTCGGCGTCGGAGGGTGGTGGACCCGCGGATGCGGGGATGTCGCTCGGCGTCGGCCGGTGCCGACACGACGAGCGCTTGGCTGGAAGTCCCCCTCGAGCTCCCCCGAGCAGGATAACCTGCGCGCGGGGGGGCGGCACGGTAAGCTGCGTCCGCCGGCACTGCAAGCCTCGGTACGGGGCCCGCGACCCAGGCCCCGGCCGGAGCGGCGGCCGACGGGGAGCGCCCCGTCGACCACCACGCTGTCGGCGATCAGGGCGCCAGCGCCTCGGCCAGCCCCTTCTCCCGCACCACCTCCATCACGCGCCGCCGTGCCCGGCCCGCCTGCACCTCCGCCAGCGTCTTGGACGGCAGCTCCCCGAAGACCTCCCGGTACCACCGGGCCATGCGCCCGAGCTGCATCATGCCGTTGCGGTAGGCCACCCGGCTCACGGTGCAGGCGATCTCGTCCCGGGGTGCGAGTCCCTTGCGGATGCGGTGGAGACGGACCCGCCGGACGAAGGAAGCCGGCGACTCCCCCAGGACCGACCGGAACGCCCGGTACAGGGTCCGCTGCGAGGCGAAGGCCGCCCGGGCCATCTCCTCGACGGCGATGGGCCGTTTCAGGTGCGCCATCACGTAGTCCCGCGCCTGTTCCACGATCCGGGCATACTCGTCGCTGGGACCCCGGAGGAGGTCCCGGCGGGGGGCGCGGGTGAAATGGCCAACGGCCAGCCGAAGGGCCCTGCGGCAGGCGTCGGCGGACGGCGCCGACCCCCCCAGGTCACCGACCCCGAATCCCCGATGTATCCACGGCATCGTCGTCCAGGACCACGTCCATGTCCTCGGCGATCTCCTCCAGGGTCGCCCGAGACAGCGCCATGGTGACGTACGCCGCTCCCGACGCATGCAGCCCGTCGTGATCGTCGTTGGGCATGAAGGCCCCGATGTCCCGGGTCCGCACCTCCCGCATCCACTGCCGGGACCCTTCGGGCATGCACAGACCGATGGCGAGGGTGATGCGGTCCTGGGACAGGGGACCGCGAAGCCCGACCCGTCCACCGAAGTTCGCCACGGTGAAAACGGTGTCGCGGTACTCCGTCACGGCCAGCGTGCCGGTGAGGGCCCCCCGGGTGTACTGGGTGGACTCCAAGCCGGCACCATAGACCGCGTCCTGAAGGTCCTCCACCCGCTCGATGTCCACGGTGGCCCAGGGAAGCTCCCCCGGCTTCGACCTCGATACCTCGCTCATCCGGGGTCCCGCGGACCATTCCTCTCGCTGCCGTCCCACTCCACCAGACCGGGGGAGCCCCCCGCGGACCCACGCTGTTCCGAGTTCATGGCCCAACAGCTTACGGCGGTGAGCGGTCGCTGTCGAGGGCGAATCCAGAGCCCACCGGGGACCCACGCTGTTCCGAGTTCATGAGCCGACAGCTTACGGCGGTGAGGGGTCGCTGTCGAGGGCGAAGCCCGCGACCGCCTCCGCCCTCAGCCGCCATCGAACACCGTCGCCCACTCCTCCTTCATGTCCACCAGGTGCCAGCCCCGCTTCGGGGCGTCCGCCTTCGCCTCCACCAGGCTGCCGGTGCTCCCGGGATTGACGTCGTAGGCGTACTCCCGCTCGGCGTCGGTGTGGTGGAGGATCAGGCCCAGGCTCCGGTAGGGGTTGTCCAGGGTGGTGTATTCCAGCATGGCCTTGTCCCCGTCGCTGTTCCCGAAGGCCAACACCGGCTTGCGACCGATGAACTCGTGGATCCCCGCAGGCTTCCCCTCACGGTCGTCCACGAAGAGGCTCTCCATTGTCTTGACGAGGACGGGACGGTCATTCCGGAGCTCGTAGCGGACCCGACCCCGGGATCCGACCACCTGCTCCGGGGGGATGCCGTAGACCCGCTCCGTCCAGGGACGCATGAAGTCCTGCCCTCCCCCCGAGACGATGAACGTCTTGAACCCACGGGAGCGAAGGAAGGCCAGCAGCTCCCGCATGGGGCGGTAGGTGCACTGGTCGTAAGGGCGGTCGAAGCGGGGATGGCGCGCCGTACGGATCCAGTGGTCCACGGAGGCGGAGAAGTCCTCGGTGGTCATCTCCGAGTGGGTCAGGGTAAGGACCTCGACGAGCCCGTGGTGATGGTTGGCCAGGAGGGTGGCGACATCCCCCTTCAAGGCCGCCTGGACCATCGGGTTGTCCCCGACCTCCGGTTCCGCCTCGAGTCGTACCCGGAGCTGTGCCATCCGGGCCGGCTCGGGGATGAGGTCCGGCGAGCCCGATCGGGTGACGGCCTCCACGTACTCCGCGATCACCTTCTTGCTGGGCCCGTCGAGCCAGGACGGGAGAGGATTGGACTCGGCCATGGGTTCTCCGTGTGAGCAGAGGGTGACGGCAGCGCGCGCGGTCGACAGGTCGGTGGCGACCTATCCCGGCCGCACCACGCAGCGGAAGCCGATGTGGCTCATGCCGGTGTCGACCATCTGGGGCTGCCGGGCCGCCGGGCGATACCGCAGGCAGTAGTTCGGGGCGCACAGGTGCGAGCCCCCTTTCACCACTTTCCGGGGGATCTTGAAGTCGGGCTGCCGCAGGTCGTAGCTCCCGTCGGGGGAGGTGATGCGGGGATTCACGGTGATGGAGAGTCCGCAACACGACGGCTTGGACTCCTTCGGTGTCGCCCCGTCGAGCTTCCTTACGTACCAGTCCGACGTCCACTCCCACACGTTCCCGGCCATGTCGTGGAGCCCATACCCGTTCGAGGGGAAGCAGCCCACTGGGGCGGTCCGCTCGTACCCGTCCTCGAGGAGGTTCTGCCAGGGGAACTCCCCCTGCCAGACGTTCGCCATGACCCGGCCGTCGGGGGAGTGCTCGTCCCCCCAGGTGTAGGCCGCGCCCTCCAGGCCGCCGCGGGCGGCGTACTCCCACTCCGCCTCGGTGGGGAGGTCCTTGCCCGCCCACTCGGCGTAGGCCTCCACGTCCTCCCAGGCGACGTGGACCACGGGGTGGTCTTTGAGTCCCGTCAGGTCGCTCTCCGGACCGAGGGGGTGCTTCCAGTTCGTCCCCGGGACCCAGGCCCACCAGTTGCTGTAGTCCCGCAGGTCCACCGGCCCCCGGGTGGGGTGGAAGAGCATGGAGCCCGGCTTGAGATTCTCAGCCGGTGCGCCGGGGAAGTCCTCGGGATTCAGCGGGCGCTCGGCGACGGTCTGGTAGCCGGTGGCCTCGACGAAGTCGGCGAAGTCCCGGTTGGTGACCTGGAAGCGGTCGATCCAGAACCCGTCGACCTGGACCTCGTGGACCGGGCGCTCTTCGGGGTAGTGGTCCTCGGAGCCCATCTGGAATCGCCCGCCGGGGATCCACTCCATCCCGTCGTCGGGGGCGGGCCCCGGTGCTTCGGTGAGAGGGTGGCGGATCGGTTGTGCCGTGGGGGGCGAGGTCTCCGTCGACATCATGCGCCTCGACTGTTGAAACATTGGGGGTCGGACCCGGAATATGCGAAGCCCGGGCGCCCCCCGCGAGGGTCCCCCCC
>JARRPL010000365.1:0-3730 GCA_037382905.1 Gemmatimonadota bacterium
GCCAGGAGCCTCGAGGCCAGCTCCGAGATCATCTCCCGCTCCCAGAGCTTCTGCAGCCACCCGTCCGGAATCCCTCCCACGCCATAGTGGGCTCCTGCCACCTGCCCGCAGACCGCCGCTGTGGTGTCGGTATCGTCCCCCAGGTTGGCTGCAGAAGCTCTGGGAGCGGGAGATGATCTCGGAGCTGGCCTCGAGGCTCCTGGCTCGGCAGCCCGGCGGCTCATGAGATCGCAGTGTCCCGGCGTCTGGCCTCCAGGGATCCAGGTCTACCGGCCGGCAGCTTTCCGGGATTCCCCAGCTCCCACCGGAGAACCTCCCTCGGGTCGGCCCGGGTTGCCCGCCGGGTGGGTCCACGCCACGGGTGTCCTCTCGCCTTGAACGGATGGAAGCAATGAGTCCCTTTGAATACCTGGCCGTGCTCGTTTCCCTCATCCTCGGCCTGGGAATCACCCACATCTTGACGGGTGTCGGGCGGGCGATCCATCGACGAGGGGAAATCAGGACAGACCTGACCCATAACCTCTGGACCATCGCGACATTCCTGATCCTGGTCCTCAACTGGTGGGTCTTCTTCCAATCCCGCTCCGTTTCGGATTGGACCTTCGACCAGTTCCTTCTGGTGATCGGGTGGGCCGTGGCTTTCTACCTCATGGCCGTGGTCCTCTATCCTCCCGGCATGAAACCCGGCGAGGACTATGGGCGAGTCTTCCAGGTGAACCGGCCGTGGTTTCTGGGTCTGTTCATCGCCTCGAGCGCCATCGACATCCTCCAGACCGCATCCCGGGGTGACCTGTTCCATCCGCCTCTCTACTTGCCGTTCGTCCTGCACCTCATCGCTTTGGCAGGGATCGGCATGGTGGTCGGTGGGTTGGTCCCTTGAGTTCCTGGGCGTTGGCTTGCATCCTGCGCTGCAGTAGGATCCCAGTCCGTCAGGCCGGGAGAGAGTCTTCGAGCGAGGGGTCTGGAATGGGTCTTTTCGAGTTCCTCATGGTCCTCCTGTCCGTCGTTATCGGACTTGGACTCACGGAAATCCTCACCGGTGGGGCGAACCTCCTGAAGGCCCGCGACTCGGTCCGGTTCTACTGGATCCACGTCCTTTTCCAGTTCGGGGTCTTCTTCGCCCTTCTCCAACAGTGGTGGGAATTCTGGGACATGGAGGAGATGGGAGAGATCAGCTTCCTCGCGGTGCTGGCCATTCTGGCTCCCCCGATCATCCTCTTCCTCATTGCCAACCTCTTGTATCCGACGGAGGCGGAGGGGGCTGACCTTGAAGAATACTACTACCGTCAGTCTCCGCTCCTTTGGGGTTTGGTCATAGCAGGCACACTGGAAGGGACCTTCCTCCAGCCGCTGGTTTTCGGGGAACCCGTGTTCCATCCTTCGAACGTCTCCGGAATCCCGATGGTGATGCTCTGTGCGGTGCTCGCAGCCTCGAAGAACCGGCGTGTCCACTCGGTTCTGGGTCCCATCATCATCCTGATGGTGCTCCTCGATACGATCCTGGCCAATCCTGCGATCTCCACCGGATAGGTGCCTCTTTCGGCGGTCCAGACCCGGCCAGCACCTTCGAGTAATTGCCTCGCCTCTTTCTCGGTCACCCCGACCGCTTCGCTGCCGTCACCGGCCATGAGGAGTGAACGCCTTGTTTGACCCACCTCCCAGTGATCGCGAGTTGAGCGAAGAGCTCGTTCGCCTCGCGATGCATCAGCAGTTCCCGCACCTGGATCTTCAGCAGGTCGAGTGTCTTGGGTCCGGATGGGAGTACGACGTCTACCTGATAGACGGGCACCTCGTGGTCCGATTCCCGCGCTACGCCGAAGTGGCGGAGGGATTGGATCGGGCCGAAGCACTGCTGGCGTTTGTCGGTGCCGAGCTCGGGTCTGAGGTGACAGTGCCCAGGATCACCCTGCGAGGCGAAGGAGGCTCTCACTTCCCCCACCCCTTTTTCGGCCATGAGTTGGTCCCTGGGGTCCCGGCGTCCGAAAGGATCGCACCCTGGTCCGGGGACCTGGCCCTGGACCTGGGACACGCCCTGACGCAGATCCACCGAATCTCGCCGGACCGAGCTTCCCGGCTCGGGGTCGGGCCGCAGAAGTGGTCCTGTCGTTCTTCATTCGACGCGCTGGTGGAGGTCATTGAGGCGGTACCCGAAGCGTCCGCACTCGTCCCGGAGGCCGCAGCGTGGGTCCAGAGCTTGCCGAACCCGCCCGCGGAGTATGCCGCCGCCCCCCGTTTCATCCATGACGACTTCCAGCCGGAGCACATTATTGTCCATGTGGACTCGGGTCGACTGAGCGGAATCATCGACTGGGGTGCGGCCCTTGGGGATCCTGCGCAGGACTTCTCCTTTGTCGCTGCTTGGAGGGGCTGGGATTTCACCAGGTCGGTCCTCGAGGCCTATCACGGTATCGTGGACGCCGACTTCGTGGGCCGGCTGCTATTCCTGGGTCGCGTGCGTGCGCTTGGGTGGCTCGCCTACGAAGTGCAGATGGGGATCGACACCAGCCGGACCGTTGACGTCGTGCGAGACCTCTTTGCCAGGGAGAGAGCAACGTGATCGACGCCCACGCCCACATGGACAAGTACGGATCGGCCCTGCCCAGGGCTCTCGCCCAGATCCGTGACCAGTCCATTCTCACGGTCGCCGTATCCATGGATGTCGACTCGTTCCGGGAGACTCTACGCGTCTCAAAGACGGAGCCGCTCCTCCTGCCTTCGTTTGGCATCCACCCGTGGGAAGCGCCGAGGTATGCTAAGAACCTCTCGGGCCTGGACTCATTCCTGGAGCTGTCGCCCCTCTTCGGCGAGATCGGGCTGGATCATTTCTTCGTGAGAGACCCCGAGCACTACTCCGCTCAGGACGCCGTCTTCACCGACTTCCTGGAAGCAGCGGAAGACCAGGGAACGATCGTGAACATCCACAGCAAGGGAGCGGAGAGAGCTGTGGCCGAGAATCTCGAAAGACGGTCGCTCCCTGGGGTCATCATCCACTGGTACTCGGGCCCTTTGGACCTGGTGGAGGGATATCTGAAGCTGGGTGCATACTTCACGGTTGGAGTCGAGGTTCTGCGCTCATCCCACATCCGAGAGCTGGCCAGGGCAATTCCCTTGGACCGGCTCCTAACCGAGACGGACAATCCCGGTGGATGGGAGTGGATGGAGGGGGAAACGGGATACCCCGACCTTCTGAATCAGGTGGAACGAACGGTCGCAGAAATCCGTGGGATGGAGCGGGTCCGCCTGTCGGCGCAAGTGGGGAGAAACATGACAGGTCTCCTCTCTCGAGGGGGCATCGCTCCATCGGTGTGGGGTCATGGGCAGCCCGCCTCCGAGCCGTGACACACGGATCCTGAGGACGGGCCTGGCGTGGAGGTCAATTCATCGAGGGGTCGTATGGCATCCGGGACAATCTCCTGTATTCCCCTCCCTTCCGCTCGAGCACTCTGCTCCAGAGCAATTCCGGCTCGTCGGTGAACACGTCTTCCACCCCCGCCGCCTCAATGATCCAACTGTCTCCGGCCATCTCCGCTTCGAGCTGGCCTGGCCCCCATCCCGAGTAACCGGCATAGACTCGGGCCCTGAGAACGCTGGGGCGGATGTCCTTGGATACATCACCCACGAGAAAACCCACGGACCCCAATACCGGAATATCCACAAGCTCGGGATCGGCGAGCTCGGCCAGGAGCACGGGGCTCTCGGGTCTTACCGGCCCCCCCTGGAAGAGCGGTGC
>JARRPL010000366.1:0-5700 GCA_037382905.1 Gemmatimonadota bacterium
TCCTGCAGGTCGGCATCCAGGATTTGACGGGCCATCTCAGTGCCGCAGCCCTGCGGTGCTCGCGAACTCCTCCATCGCCTTCCGCTCCTCGTCCGAGAGCTTCTCGGGAATCTCCACCTTCACCTCCACGATCTGGTCCCCCAGGCGGTCCCCCTTCTCCACCCCCTGTCCCCGGACGCGGAACTTCGTACCGCTCTGCGTCCCCGGGGGAATCCGAAGAACCACCTTCTTCCCATGGACGGTCCGGACCCGGACCTTCGATCCCAGCGCGGCCTGGACCACGTTGATCGGGACGGTGACGTGGATATCGAGACCGTCCCGATGAAAGAACCGATGGGGCTTCACCCGGAAGGTGAGGATGAGGTCACCCGGAGGGCCGCCCGCAGCCCCCTTCTCGCCCTGTCCCGAGAGGCGGAGCCGCGTTCCTTCGTCCGTGCCCTTCGGCACCGTCACCTGGATCTTCCGACTCTGCCGAACCTCACCCCGGCCGGCGCAGGAAGGGCACGGCGTCTCGGGAATGCGCCCCCGTCCGAAGCAGGCGGGGCACGGACGCTTGACCGCGAAGCCCGCCTGTCCGAAGGAGACGGTGCCACTGCCACCGCACTCGGTGCAGGTGGCGAGGGAGGATCCCGGCGCCGCTCCCACGCCGCCGCACGTGGCGCACTCCTCGGTGATGGGCACCTCGACGGAGATCTTTCCGCCCCGGACCGCCGTCTCGAAGGAGATGTCCACCACGTATTCGACGTTCTGACCCTTCCGACGCTGGCTGCCGCGGCGGGCGTCCGGACCTGGACGCCCTCCCCGATCGAAGATGGAGCTGAAGAGGTCACCGAGCCCTCCGAACCCCTGGAGATCGTCGAAGGAGAAGGACGCCCCACCGCCCGGCCCACCGGCGCCAGGCCGGGTGGGGCCACCGCCACTCCGACCCCCGAAGCCCATCCCGCCGAAGCGCCGCATCTGATCGTACTGCTTGCGCTTCTCCGGATCGGAGAGAACACCGTAGGCCTCGCCGACCTCCTTGAACCGCTCCGCCGCCGACGGATCGTCAGGGTTGGCGTCGGGATGGTACTTCTTGGCCAACTTCCGATACGCCTTCTTGATCTCGTCCTGCGAGGCTTTGTCCGAGACCCCGAGCATCCGGTAGAAGTCCTTCTGAGCGGGCATGAGGTCAGTCCGCCTTGAAGACCCTCACCCGGGCCGGGCGGACGAGGTTTCCGTCCACCAGGTAGCCCTTCTGGAATACCTGATCCACCCGGTCGTCCATCTCCCCTTCGTCGGTAGGCACTCGCATCATCGCCTCCATGGTCTCGGGGTCGAACACGCTCCCGCTCTCGGGAGCCAGCACCTCGGCGCCCGAGTCCTGAAGAACCCGGAGGAACTTCCGCTCCACGAGATCGATCCCCTCGACGATGGATTGCACGGTCACCGCCTCCTCGGCGGGATCCAGTCCGCTGACCCGCTGGAGATCGTCCAGGACGTCCAGGAATCTGCGCAGGAGGTCCGCCTGAGCCCGGCCCCACGTGGCCAGAGACTCGGCCTCCGCCCGGCGCCGGTAGTTGTTGAATTCAGCCCCCAGCCGGAGGTGCCGGTCGTTCAGCTCATCCAGCTCCGCCTGGAGCGTGTCGAGGTCCGCGTCCAGCTCCGCGTCCGCCAGGGCCTCCTCCACCTCCTCGGGGGTGACGGTGCGGTTCTTCGACGCCTCGGACCGGGCGTCCGTCCCAGCCTCGGGTCCGTCGTCCCGGGCGTGCGCGTTGCCGTCCATCTCCTCCATGGGTGAGGATCCCTTCTCACGAGTCTTGTCCTTCATTCATCCTCCTTCCTTCCAGCGTCGATCTGGCGATTCAACCACTCTACGAGTCGTTCGAACGTCGCGTTCCGTCCCAGGTCGTTGAAGGGCTCGTGTCGCGTGTTCGGCAGCTCCCAGGCCTCGAGCCCCTCGGACCCGGCCCATCGTCGTGTCACCTCGGCGTCGGCGAGCCCGTCGTCTCCCGGGATCAGAACCACAGTCGGGAACCCGTCGGGCCACCCGCCGGCCAGTGCCCGGTCCTGAGCCTCGGAAACCTGGTCCAGAAAGCTTACGGCCAGAAAGCGGCTCACCAGAGGATCCTCTTCGAAGGCCCGAGCCCTCTCGGGGTCGCGGGTCAGCAGCTCCGGCTTGGGCGATCGGGACAGCGGCAACTCCGGCGCGAGCCGGCGGAGCAACGGAACCGCCACCCGCTCTAGGGGCGTGAACTCTACCGCCGTGGCCAACCACGGCGCTGAAATCACGACGCCGGAGAGACCCGGTCGTCGCTCCTGAACATATCGAATGCCCACCAGCCCCCCCAGAGAATGGGCGATCAGGAAGGGCGCTCCCGGACCCGGCGCGAGCTCGTCGGCGAGTTCACCGACGTGGGCCGTATCCTCCACCAGGTCGGGAAACCGGCCGATGACACCCCGTCGACCCTCGGACGCACCGTGCCCCCGGTGATCGTGACCGAAGACGGAGAATCCAGCCTGCACCAAGGCATCCGCCAGGAGGTCGTAGCGACCCACGTGCTCCGAAAGGCCATGGACCACCTGGACCCGTCCCCGAGGGCAGGGTGCCTGCCAGGCGAGGGTGCGCAGCCTCGTGCCGCCGACACCCACCGTGGCATCCACCGTCGGCTGAGTCATGCCGTGTCTCGGGCCAGCCGGAGGAGGAGGAGGAGAGCCGCCTGAGCCGATCGGACCCTCACGCTCTCCCGGTCCGACGGAAAGAGCCACCGCTCCGCCACGACCCGGTCCCCCACCGAGGCGGCGAGGTGTACCGTTCCCACCGGCTTCTCCTTCGATCCGCCCCCCGGTCCCGCGACGCCGGTGATCCCCACCCCGCAGTGGGCGTCGAAGGCCCGGGCGGCTCCGACGGCCATGGCCCGGGCGACCGACTCGGATACGGCTCCATGGGCGACCAGCAGCTCCTCCGGGACCCCGAGAAGCCGGATCTTGGCCTGGTTGGCATACGCCACCACGCCACCGCGCAGGACCGCCGACGCCCCTGGGACGTCCGTGATGCGACGCGCCACGAGGCCCCCGGTGCAGCTCTCTCCCAGGCCCAGCGTCCAACCCCGGGACTCCAGAAGGGTCAGTACCTCCTTGACCACATCGCCCGATCCCGCGATCCGGTGTGGATCCACCACCGATGCCGCTGCCGCGGAGTCCACGTCCCGAACCGTGAGGCGAATATCGACCCCCTCCAGGTCAGGCAGGAAGGCGACCTCCACCCCCGCCACGTCCGCCATGACGGACTCGACCTGGGGGGCCAGCACCGATTCGGGGACCCCACTGGTGTGGAGGGTCCGAATGCACACCGGCCGCAGTCGGTCACCGTGACGCCGCCGGATCTCCTTCTCCACGCCTGGAAACAGAGCCTGGAGCTCCCTGGGCACGCCGGGAAGCAGGGCGATGAGCCGCCCATTCGGGTCTTCCAGGACCAACCCCGGCGCTGTACCCACCGGGTTGTCCAGCACCGTCGCCCCCTCCGGCACCTGAGCCTGACGCCTGTTCGCCGGCGGCAGCTCCTCGTATCCGCGGGCCCGGAATCGCCCGGCGAGCCGGTCCAGGATCCGGGGATCCACCTTCAGGCTTCGCTCCAGACGGGCCGCCACCGCATCTCGGGTCAGGTCGTCGGAGGTGGGACCGAGGCCGCCCGAGGTCACGACCACATCGGCGTGGCCCATTGCGCGGTCCAGCGCCTCGCGAATGGCGTCTTCGTCGTCCCCCACCGTGAACCGACGGACCACCGGCGCCCCGAGGGAGGCCAGACGGTCGGAAAGCCACGCGGCATTCGTATCCACGGTCCGGCCCAGGAGAAGCTCTTCTCCCACCGTGACCAGCGCCGAGCGGAGTGGCCGATCCTCCTGCCGTCGCCCCGGCCCTGTCACGAGCGGAATCCGAACAGGGATCGGTAGCGCCAGAGGTAGTCCAGCATCGAGTAGACGGTCAGGACCAGCGCCACGGCCAGCGTCACCGCGATGAACGCACGATGAAAGAGGCTCCAGGCGTTCCAGACCGGACCCGAGAGCCCCCGTCCGACGGCCCACTGCTGCAGGGGGTACCACAACAGGAGGGCACCGGCGAAGAGGCTCTGGAGGAACGCCTTGTACTTCCCGGAGCGACCCGCGGCGATGACCACGCCCCGCCTGTTGGCGTAGCTCCGGAAACCGGTGATGAAGATCTCCCGGCCCAGGAGGACCGCCAACGCCCAGAAGGGGAAGGGCCCCCAGAAGGGCACGTCGTTCTCCACTCCGGGCCGGTGGGAGATGAGGTAGAAGGGGATCAGCGTGGCCGCCAGCAGCAGTTTGTCCGCCAGGGGGTCCAGCAGCTTGCCGATGTCGGTGATCCACCCGTGCTTCCGGGCCAGATACCCGTCCCAGAGGTCGCTGAGGGCGGCAGCGAGGAAGAGGAAGAAGGCCGCGAATCGCAGCCCGGTCCCGCCCGCCATCGCGAACCACGCCACCACGGGCGCCGCGATGATCCGCGCACCCGTGATGAGATTCGGGAGGGTCAGGCTCCGCTCCGACACGGAACCCGCCTCAACTGAGTCCCTTGACGACCAGCTTGCTTACCGACGTCAAGGTCTCGAAGACCCCCGGACCTTCGATGGCCACACCTTCGTGGTCCGGCACGCCCCTGGGATTGAGCTGAGCCCGCAGCTGCTCCACGGGGAGAATGTTCGGGAGATCCCTCTTGTTGTACTGGATCACGAAGGGGATCTCCTCGAGATCGTACCCGTACGACTCGAGGTTCTCGTAGAGATTGTGCATCGCCTCGATATTGGCCTCGGCTCGCTCCTTCTGGGAGTCCGCCACGAAGACGATCCCGTCGACATTCTTCAGGATGAGACGCCTCGATGCGTTGTAGTAGACCTGACCGGGCACGGTGTAGAGCTGGAAACGGGTCTTGAATCCCTTGACCTCCCCCAGATCCAGCGGCAGGAAGTCGAAGAAGAGGGTTCGCTCCGTCTCTGTGGCCAAAGAGATCATCTTCCCCTTCGTCTTCGGATTGACCCTGGAATAGACGTACTCCAGATTCGTCGTCTTGCCGCCGAGACCCGTGCCGTAGTAGACCACCTTGCAATTGATCTCCCGGCTGGCGTAGTTGATCACCGACATGAAGAGGAACCCTCCATGTCGTTCCTGGGCATAACCTTGAGCATATTCGTCCGATTCATCGACGAGGGGGGGCGGGAACCCGGGTCGCAGAGGGAGCGGCCCTAAACTCGGGACCGCCGCCCCCCTGAGCAAGGTCGGGGGCCGGTGGGGACGTCCGGCGTCAAATCGCCCGGATCATGGCCTGACTCTCCCGGGCCTCGTCCTGCATCCGCGCCAGGATCGCTCGCGCCCGATTCCGCAGAAGCGGACGCGGCTCCCATGAGATGAAGTCCCGGAGGAGGTTCGCCAGGTCGACGCTGGCCTGGGCGTTCTTGAGGTGCGACAGGGCGGCGAGGCGACGAAGCGAGTAGGGGCTGAACAGGTCCCGCCGCGCTCGGGACACCTGGTCCCGGACCACGAAGGTGACGGCCACCGCGGTCGCGGCGACGGCGATTCCCGTGATCAGCACGATCCTGCCCTTCCTTGTCATCGTCCTCTTCCAGTGTGGTTCAAAAGGCGTTTTGATCTTTCCTGTAATCTACATCATACCGGGCGTGGCCGCGTAAGGGATTCTCCCCGACGCCCGCGG
>JARRPL010000367.1:0-3154 GCA_037382905.1 Gemmatimonadota bacterium
CCTGACGGTGACCAGGCCCGAGATCGCCCGCGAGCACCTGCTGCGAGCCGCCGCCCGGCAGTTCCCGGAAGGCGATGTCCAGCACTGGTGGCATCCCCCCACGGGCCGTGGAGTCCGGACCCGGATCTCCGACGACCGCCTCTGGTTGCCGTATGCGGCAGCGCACTACCTGGAGGTCACGGGGGATCGGGAGGTCCTGGATTCGGAGACTCCCTGGCTCGAGGGAGCGGCCCTCGAGGAGGACCAGGACGAAGCCTACTTCGAGCCCACGATCTCGGAGGATCGAGCGACGCTCTACGAACACTGCGCCCGGGCCCTGGACCGCAGTCTGGAGGTAGGTCGACACGGTCTCCCCCTGATGGGGACCGGGGATTGGAACGATGGCATGAATCGCGTGGGGCGGGCGGGCCAGGGGGAGAGTGTATGGCTGGGCTGGTTTCTGCTCGTGAACCTGAGAGAGTTCGCCGGAATCGCCGACGCACGCGGGCAGGTGGACCGGGCGGCACGGTGGCGGGAGCGGGCCGCTTCCATCGAGACTGCCCTGGAGCGGGAGGCCTGGGATGGAGCCTGGTACAGGCGCGCGTTTTTCGACGACGGGACACCCCTCGGATCGGCGGAGAACGACGAATGCCAGATCGACTCCATCTCCCAGTCCTGGGCGGTCCTCTCCGCCGCTGGCGAGGAGAAGCGGGCGCGCCAGGCCATGGAGTCCGTGGTACGGCGGCTCGTCCGTCCCGAGAGCGGGCTCCTGTTGCTCTTCTCCCCGCCCTTCGACCGCACCCCTCTGGACCCGGGATACATCAAGGGATACGTCCCCGGCATCCGTGAGAACGGGGGACAGTACACCCACGCCGCCATCTGGTCGGTCGTAGCCTTCGCCATGCTCGGCGAGGGAGACAAGGCCACCGAGCTCTTCAACCTGCTCAACCCCATCCACCATGCGCGTGGGCTGGAGGATCTCCATCGGTACAAGGTAGAACCGTACGCCGTCGCCGCCGACGTCTACTCCGAACCCCCTCACGAGGGCCGGGGGGGATGGACGTGGTACACCGGGGCCGCGGGTTGGCTTTACCGCGCCGGCCTGGAGTGGATCCTCGGATTCCAGAAGCGAGGTTCCGCCCTCTGCATCGATCCGTGTGTTCCCAGGGAGTGGAAGGGCTTCGAGATCGCCTACCGTCATGGCGACACGGCCTACCGGATCACCGTCGAGAATCCCAGGGGAGTCTGCCGGGGGGTTTCTCAGGTCAGCCTGGACGGAACCATCCTTCAGGGAGGAGCGCTTGTCCCCCTCGTGGATGACGGCGGCAGGCACCAGGTACGGGTGGTGCTCGGGTAGCTTCCCAGCTGTAGAGAGGGATTCAGGGTGCGTCGGCGAGATCTTTCCCACGGCAAGCCCCTGTTCGTCGGCAACGCTGATGAGATGGTGAGGTTACGTTTCGGAGTGGGTTGAGCTTTCAGGCGCCGTGGCTTATCTAGAAAGGAATATCCGCTCCTACAATCCAGGAGGAGGTGCACCGATGGGGGGCATCAATGTCGGCCGGTGGCTCGCCGGGGGCGTCGCCGCAGCGGTGGTGATCTTTGCGGTCGAGGGGGTTTCCAGCGTGTTCTATCTGGATCAGATGATGGCTTCGTTGGCGGATCATGGCCTGGGGATGGAGATGTCCGGATCAGCGATGGCCATGAACGTTCTGGTGAGCCTGATCAGTGGCTTGGTGCTCATCTTCTTCTACTCGGCTGCGCGGCCCCGCTTCGGGCCTGGCCCAAAGACGGCAATCCTGGTGGCGGTGGTCCTCTGGTGCGGGGGGTACTTCCTTTCCCTCGTCGGCTATCAGATGGTGGGTATGTACCCCACCGGCATGTTGGTGATGTGGGGGATCGTCGGCATCGTGGAGATGATCATCGCCGCCCTGGTCGGAGGATGGATCTACAAGGAGGCCTAGCACCCGGGCATGAGGGGCGGTGATGGGGGTTCGCCCGATGCCGGGGTCACGGACCGGCCCATCGGCAAACCATGCCGGGATCTGCCGGCCCACTGACCGGCCCAAAGGATATTTCAAACCGACCAGGGCTTCGAGGACATTGGAGACCCGCAGATCTCACCGAAGGGGATCGAACCCCTGAAATCCGACGCGCCAGTAGGCTCCTCGCTCTGGAGAGTAGGACTGAACCTGAGCAGGCTATGGGGCACCGCTTGCAGTGACTTTGGTCACGGCCAGGTTTCCCAAGGAGTCTGATTCACGGGACCCCGGACGGGCGAGCCGATCGGCGCCGGCGATCCGCGCCGTGAGGATGGCCTCAAACTCCGCTCGCGTTCACTCACGCGAAGCCAGGCGCCCTTCAGCCGGTAGGCTTCCCGGATGAGGGAGGTCATCACGGCAAGCTCCTGGGCAGCCGACATGCGGCGCAGAGCCTCCGTCTCCCGGGGCCCGACGACACGTGGGGCACGTTTGGATTTCGAACGTGCCCCACGTTTTCCCTTCTGTTCCTTTTCACTTCTTTGGCCGTGCCTCCGGCTCCCGGACCCTACGGCAGGATCTCTCCCGCCCGGGCCCGGTACTTGTCCTTCAGCCGGTTGAACATGTCATCCCAGGGGATCAGCTCGCCCCGGATGAACATGGTCTCCACCTGGCTCGTGTACTCCACCGGGTTCCCGGTAGTGATGAGGAGGTTGGCCATCTTCCCCTCCTCGATGCTCCCCAGGCGGTCGTCCACGCCCAGGATGCGGGCGTCGTCGATGGTCAGAGCCCGGAGAGCCTTGTCCATGGGGAGGCCGAAGGCCACTGCCATTCCGGCCTCGTAGGTGAGGCTGAAGACGTTGGCCGTTCCGCCGGAGGCGATGGAGAAGTCTACCCCGGCGTCATTCAGGAGCGCGGGCGTGGCGTAGTGGACGTCGTACGGTTCGTCCCGCCCCGGTGTGCCGTGAATGCCATAGAAAATGACCTTCACGTCGTGCTCCTTCAGGAAGTCCGTCATCTTCCAGGCATCTCGGGCGCCCCGGATCATGTAACGAAGATCCATTTCCTCGGCGAACTCCACTGCCGCCTTGATTTCCTCCTCCTCACGGGTGTCGAAGCCGACCGGCACCTCCTTCGTCACCACGGGAATCATGCCGTCCATGCGGATGTCATACTCGAAGTCGTGAAGCTGGCCGGCC
>JARRPL010000368.1:0-5826 GCA_037382905.1 Gemmatimonadota bacterium
CTCCTGATCCGCGAGCATGTCGAGCTCGCCACTTGGTGGCGTCGTCGGGGACAGCGAGTGCCGGCGATTCCGAGCCGTCTAGACACGATGGAAGGGCCGGCCTCCTGCGAGTAGCGCGGATTAGCGTCGCCGAGTTCGAGAGAACACCAGAGCCACACGGGGAGGTGATTCGCTGGAGACAGGAAGCCAGCCCCATGTCCATGGTCACGAAGTTCTCAGTCGGCTTGGATGTCCACAAGGATTCCGGCACGGCGGCGGTGTTCCGGAACCGGGCCCCGGAGCCGATGCGAGTCGACCGGCCGCCCAACGATCTGAAGAAGATCCGGCGCCACGTTGAGCGGCTGCAGACCGAGGTCGCCATGCGAGGCTGCCACGAGGCCAGTTGGGCCGGCTACGTGCTCCAGCGTGCCTTTCACGACTGGGGAGGCCTTCGAGGAGCGCTGGCTCGAGCGCTTCCCCATGATCAGCCGGACGTGGCGGACGAACTGGGTGAATCTGATCCCCTCCTTCGACTACCCACTGGAGCTTCGCCGCGTCACGTACACCACCAACGCCGTCGAGGCGCTCAACGCTCAGCTTCGGAAGGTCACGAAAAAGCGCGGCGCCTTCCCCACTCCCGAGGCGATCGGGAAGGTGATGTATCTTGCTCTGCAGCGGGCGAGCCGGAAGTGGAGCCGTCCCATCCGTGACTGGCCCACCGCCTGAACCATCTGGCACTCGCCTTCCCTGGAGGCGTGCCCGTATGATCCCCGGGGCATTTCCACAGCGTTCCGGACAGGCCCCCGACCGCCGCTCTCTGGGCTGCCCGAGGCGGCCTCGGGTTCCCGAAAGCGGGCACAGCAGAGCAGGTCGATCACCTGTCGTCGCGAGCGCAACTCGCCGAGTCGGACGAACGTCGAGCCAGGTCGGTTACCCCCTCGTCGGTCAGGGAGATGGCGGCGTCCCAGGAGTCTCGCGGGCTGGCCGCCAACCGAAGGGCGAATTCCCAGGCCGCGTCGCGCGCCCGCTCCATGCTGAAGTTGACCACCGCCTCGTCTTCGTCCCGAGCCAGCCAGTCCAGGAGGTGCAGGAGAGGCCAGACGTCGGCGAGTCGGTCCTGAACGTCGTCCACCGTGGCCGCGAGGATCTCGTTGATCCGGAGGAAGTCGGCGCGCAGGTCCTCGATGTCGGGCCCCGGCGCCACCGAGGCCGCGGCGATCCCCAGGTCGAGATTGATGTGGGCGTTCATACCCAGAAGGAGGTGCTGGAGCACGATGGGAGCCGACTCCTCACCGGCGTCGAAGGCGGCTTTCCAGGCCCGCGTGGTGGGTCGGCCCGCCTCCCGCCCGTGCCAGGCGTCCAGGTACCGATCCGCGAACAGCACGTCGAGGCGCTCCATCCGGGGGCTGTCGTCGAATCGGTCCGTTCGGATCCAGTCCCGGACCTCGAGGGTCACCCGGCGGTACAGCGCCGGAAAGAACCCTGCCGCGCTCTTGCGGTGGCGACACAGGTCGATCACCTCCTCAAGGTTATCGACGACGTCATCGATGGTCCGGGGTCTCACGGTACGTCCGTCTCCTCCAAGGGGCGGGAAGCTTGGACGGCCGGGGCGTCGATCTCGGCATCGGTCCATGCCACCGGCTCGTGAGGTTCTTCGGTGAAGGGCGGGGCCTGGTCGTCGAAGTCGGGTGAGTCCTTCCGGTTGATCTGCCCGTAGGCGAGCACCGTCCATGCCCGAGGTGTGTCACCGAACTCCACCATCATCACCCGGGCGTCCCGCTGATTGACGGCCATGCGGCCGTTGTGGGTTCGTTCGAAGGAGAGCCCGCCGAAGCAGCCCGGCGTGGACCGGCACCCGGTCACCGGAGTGTCCACATCACGTCAAATGGCCCGGTGCACCCGACCCCAGGTGACGTCCACGGGCCGTCGCGCGTCGCCTCGGCCCCGGCTTTGAACGTTCCGGGCGTGGGCATCCAGTCCGGTACAGTCGGGGACCATCCACTCCCGAGACTCCTGGCGCTGACGTCGCCGACCGCTGACCGGGCCGACGTCATGGGTCCGGGCCTGGAACCCACCGGCAGGGCACCGGCGAGCGGCCGCGGAACGAGGCCCGCGACCGGGACCATGCGGCACGGTGACGTAGAGGCCATGACCGGGGGTTCGATGGGGGGATGTCTTATCCGCAAGCTACGGGACCGCGAGCCGGATTTCGAGCTTCTCGTACCGAGGACACCGTGTGCCGCCCCGGGTCCCCGAGGCCGGGTTTGCATGACGGGAGCCTGTTCCCGGCGGGAGTGTCCCCCCACCCAAGTGCCCGGAGACGCCGTTTGCGAATCCACGCGATCCGCGGCCCAGGAGCCGTGGCAGGACAGCGCGCCACTGGTCGAGGACCCGCTTTCGGAGCGCTGGGTGACGATCGCACGGAAGTCCCGATTCACCCCGATGAGGATCTGGAGTGGGCCCGGATCCCGGGTGATGACGAACCGGTGAGTCGGCATCGGGGTGTGAGGTCCAGGGACCTGGAGGATCGCCATCGCCAAGGCGGGGCGTGGACCGGGGGGATGCGAGCGGGCCGCAGGACTCCGGAGGCCGGCTCGATCTGTCCAAGACCACTCATGGCTGCTAGGCTACGCGCTCCACTCTCCCCGTCTCCAGTCAGGAGCTGGACCCCATGCACCGACCCGCCTTCGCAGGTGCCCTCGCCTCGCTCGTCCTCGCCACCCCCGCCACCGCTCAGAGCCCCGGTGAGCTCCATCAGCGGATCGACGAGTTGGCGGCGTCCGTCAACGACCGGGTCGTGGAGTGGCGACGGGACATCCACGCGAATCCCGAGCTCGGGATGCAGGAGTTCCGCACCGCTGCGCTGGTGGCCGACCATCTCCGGGCGCTGGACATCGACGTCACCACCGAGGTCGGAGGGACCGGTGTCGTCGGGGTACTCGAGGGGGGACGTCCCGGGCCGGTCGTGGCGCTCCGGGCCGACATGGACGGGCTCCCGGTGACCGAGTTGGCCGACGTCCCCTTCGCGTCGAAGGCGACGGCGGAGTGGCAGGGGGAGGAGGTCGGTGTAATGCACGCCTGCGGCCACGACAACCACGTGGCGATCCTCATGGGCGTGGCCGAGATCCTGTCGGAGATGCGGGACGAGCTGCCCGGCACGGTCAAGTTCTTCTTCCAGCCCGCAGAGGAGGGGCCCGGCGGCGCCGAGCCCATGATCGCGGAAGGCGTGATGGAGAATCCGAAGGTGGATGCGGTCTTCGGCCTCCACGTCTTCCCGATGCCCGTGGGGACGCTCGCCTACCGACCGGGCGGTATGCTGGCCAGCTCCGACAACCTGCGGATCGTCGTCCGCGGCGTGCAGACCCACGGCGCCATGCCCTGGCGCGGGGTCGACCCGATCGCGACGGCCTCCCAGATCGTGGTCGGGCTCCAGCAGGTGGTCAGCCGCCAGGTCGACCTCACCGAGTCGCCGGCGGTCGTGACCATCGGGCAGATCGAGGGCGGCAACCGGGGCAACATCATTCCCGACACGGTGCTGATGGTGGGGACGATCCGATCGCTCAACCCCGACACCCGGACCGACGTGCACGAGCGCGTCCGGCGGATCGCCGAGAACATCGCCGAGGCCAACGGCGCCGAGGCCGAGGTGACCATCGACCTCGGGTACGCGGTGACCGTCAATGATCCCGCACTGACCGAGCGTATGACGCCCTCGCTCCGGCGGGTGGCCGGCGACGGCGTCACCCTGATGCCGCCCACCCTCGGTGCGGAGGACTTCTCGTACTTCGCCCAGGAGGCCCCGGGGCTCTTCCTTGCCCTGGGCGTCGCGCCGGACGACCCGGCCCTCGTCCACCCGAACCACTCCCCGTACTTCTACGCGGACGAGCGGGCGCTACCCATCGGGGTGCGGGCGCTGGCCAGCCTGGCGGTGGACTACCTGACGGGAACGCCCGTTTCGGAGGATCGGGATCGATAGCGGATCCCGGAGGCCGCGACACGGGCCGCGAGGGGGTGGGTGCTCCGAAGCGCATCCGCCGGTCGTTGCTCCCCCTCCTCCTTGCCCTTTGCCGTCTGGGCAAGGATGATTGCCCCTCCTTCAGAGAATCGTCGGGTACTGGCCCTGCCATGCCGGGCATCAGCAACAACCAAGGGACGGCCAGGCATGGATTGGAGTGCGATCGGAGCTGTGGGAGAGCTCATCGGAGCGCTGGCCGTCGTCGTGTCGCTCGTGTACCTGAGTCGGCAGGTGCGTCAGAATACACGAGCCCTGCGGACTGCCAACGCAGCCACGGTGAAGCAGAACTTCCAATCGATCGCCCGGGCCTTCATCACCGATCGTGGCGCATCCGACATCGTCATTCGGGCCTTGAAGTGCGAACCCCTGTCCCCCGCGGAGAAGCTGTCGGCCTACGCCTGGTTCTTCGATCTGCTCAAGAGTGGTGAGCTCGCTTACTCCCAGTATCTTTCCGACGACCTGGACGAGCCGGTGTGGGATGCGTCATTGCAGTTCTTCCTTGCCTACTGGACTACACCGGGCATGCGGGAATACTGGCGGGACAGGCGTCACGCCTTCACGCCCGAGTTTCGTGAGGCGATGGATGGTTGGCTCGATTCCAAACGGGGGCACCTCACCCGGTCCGACGCGATGTACTCGGCGGCCGATGAGGCCACGGTCCCGAGCCTCGAGTGAGCGCAGGCACGTCGCCGCCGTTGAGGACGCGTATAGCGGACTCGATTTCGGTGGACAGTAGATTGGCAGGGACACCGGGCGCCTCGGAAGCGGGGCCCGAAGACACCGGTCACCAGCAATTGCTTCTGACCGCCCTGGCTCCTCGGTTGGTGGGGTAACGCTTCTGCTTTGCGACCGGCCAGGTGCGGCAGCACAATTCCAATCCGTTCAGGCGGCGGAGGTTGTGTAAGTGAGTGCCGGGAACAACAAATTGCGCTGGCTCGAGATACTTGGATTGGCCGCTGTCATAGCGTCGGTTCTATTGCTCGCATGGGAAATCAGACAGAACACACAGACGGCGACGGCTCAGGCGATGCTCGATCTCAACGCAATGGCGAACGAAGTGCTGAGTGCTGAAGCCCAGAGCCCGCAGTTGGCTGCCGTGCTGGTGAAAGGCGAGGAAGATCTGGCATCCCTGTCACCGGTCGAGTACCGGCAGTTTGAATCCCACGTGTATACGCTGATCAACACAATCGACGCTGCGCACGGCTTCTTCACTGAGGGCATCTTGGACGAAGAAGACTTTTCGGGGTGGAGGGAGTTTACCTGCCCCTACCTGGGCGGATCTTCCGTCAATCCGATCTGGGAGTCTCTCAAGCCCACCTGGGGGACGGAGTTCGTAGCCTTCGTGGATGACACATGTGGGCTCTGATCGCGTCGTACTTCGTGGATCTGAATCGCACTGGATGTACAACAACGGTAGTGACCTGACACTCGGCCGACGCCGGAGCTGTGTGGGTCAGGCGGCGGCGTCCTCCTTCTTGGATCGGGTCTTCGCAGCCTTGCGGGCCTTGGGGAGTCCGGCCTTGAAGACCGTGTAGGGGGTCCGCCCGTCCATGGTACGGCCGCGGTGCGGTCGGGCGCGATTGTAGCTCTCCAGGTAGGCGTCGAGGTCGGTCGGCATCTCCTCGACGGTCTCGTACCAGGTGGTGCGCCCCGTCACCCGCAGGTGCTCATCCAGGAGCGTGCGGTGGAAGCGCTCGATGAAGCCGTTGGACTTGGGGCCGGCGGACCTTCGTGGTCCGGTGCCCGATCTCTTCGAGCTGCAGGAAGAGCTCGTAGGGATGCCGGTCCGGGCGCCCACAGAATTCGCGGCCGTAGTCGCTGAGGACGGTACG
>JARRPL010000369.1:0-3137 GCA_037382905.1 Gemmatimonadota bacterium
TGGGTTTGTTGGAGATCCAGGGAGAGAGCAGAGGGGAAGGAGGGACCTGTCTTCCCCTCCTTCCCCCGCTCGATCTAACTACTGATTTGCTGTGGCCTCTTCGGCAGTTGACAGATAGATACCGTTGAACACGAACTTGAAGGTCTCGTGCGGTTGCCCGCGGTACAGCACCTCGGGCCCGAACATATACAGCTTCCCATCACCCACCTCTGCTTCGATTGCAGCAAGACCGTTCTGAACGTGCTCCTGTCCCCAGGCCCAACCGCTCCTGAGCGGAGTCGCCGAATCGTACCACGCCACCCGATGCACCCCCTGAGTGCCGGTTCCCGACTCCAGCCGGAATACAGGGCTGCGGTTGAACATCACGTCCACGTGATCCTCGAAACCGTAGGCGAGCGGGGTGGAGTTGTCCACTCGTGCCTGCAGAATCGAACCAGGAATGAAGTACTCCTCCGCTGGGAGCGGATTCCCACTCGCGTCAACCAGGTGGTCACCAACCGGGAGACCCAGGTGCATCGCCAAGCTACCAGAAGAACCGATGGTGATGATGGTGCCGCCCTCCTCCAGGAAACGCCGGAGCTGCGGTACCGTGACATCCGTACTCACCTGCCCCAGCCGGTCTCGGTACTCCTCAGGAATCGTGCTCGGGTCGAAGTTCTGTGTCGAATAGGGATCGTCGTCAGCCCTCGCGACCTCTTCCGGGATGGCTCCGTCCGGAAAGATGAGGACGTCGAAGTTGCTTTTCAGATTGCCTTCATCGAGTCTGGGTGGGTACACCACCTCAAACGGGAACTCGAACTGCTCTAGCAGCCAGCGGGTCCATCCGGATCCAATCGACCCACCGTACTGGTCCCACAGCCCGACTCTCACGTCATCCAACAGTAGCGCCTCGGTGCGCGGCATCGAGGACACGCCCTCGAAGTCCACACCCAGCTCCGTGGCCATCTGCTGTAACCGCGCCTGCGTGCCGCCCCTGGAACGGATGTAGACGGTGCCCGCCGGATACTGGTTGCCGTCGATTGTGACCGCCTGGGTCAGCCAGTAGATGTCCTCACCGCTCTCCATGAGTCGGTTGACGACCACGAAACCGTCCACATAGTCGTGGCTCAACATGAACCCACGGGCGCCCTGAGCATTACTGACGGTTCCCTCCGGTGCTTCGGCAAAGCCCTCGATCTTCTCAAACGGACCATCGAACCCGTCGAGGATGCGGTCGAACTTCACTCCCATCTGGAATGCCAATGTCCAGCCCGTTGCATCGTAAGGAGCAATCGGGGGCCCGCCCGGATAGGCGAAATCGTTGGGGTGATCCTGCGGCTCGAACATGTCGTAGACATGCGGTGCGAATGCCTGTGCCGTCTTCACCACATACGATCCACGTGGATAGTTCTTATTGCCCACCCGGAAGTCGGCTGTCGCACGGTGAATCGTAACACCGCTCTTGATGAGCGCATTCACATACTTGGTGGCCGTCGGAAAATCCGCCTGATCCGCAGGGATGATGTATCCTCTGGGATCCCGCTGCGCCGGCGCGTGCAGGACCTCGTCATAGAGAGGCAGCGGAGCCGCCCGAGTACCGCGTCCAGCTTCTATCTCCTCCCCGGCCATGGCGGTTTCCAGGGCCTGGATCCTCTTGGGGTGGATGGTCCAGCTATCCCGGCCGCCACGATCTATGGCCTCTTTGCCCATCAGGTAGATGTTGTAGAGCAGCTTCTCTCTATTCCGGGACGCGTAGTCCAACACCGAACGGTCGAGGGTGATGGAGTAGTCGATCGCCTCACGGAAGTGGAACTCCCCGGGCTTCACTGGCAGCGCCAGATCGCTGTGTGCCAGCTGACGACTGGGGACGACCGGAATCTCAATGGGTGTGGGATTCCCAACTATCTCCGTGAGCAGCCCGATCATGTTGTGCCAGTAGGGCGTGGTTCTCTGGCCACCATTCCACCAGGTAGAGTAGCTCGCCTCCGACCTCATGGCTGAGCCGCCCTTGCCCTCGGCGATGAGCCCGGCATGCATGGCGGAGCCCACTCCCTCGATGCCCAGGATGACCAGGGGATGGATGTTGTAATTGAACGGATCCCGGAACGGGGGCACGAAGACAACCGCGCCGGCCGGTCCGGTCTGATGGTGGTTGTACATGATCTGGGGAAACCACTCCCGATAGAGAACGCGGCTCATGTTCTCTGTCTCGGGCATGTTGTTCATATAGGCATCACGGTTGTTGTCATGCCCTACGTACCAGTGGTACAGGCGCGGCAGTCCCGATGTGCGCCGCTCCTCCGGAATGGGGTTTCTCATGTACCAGCTGGACACCAGTTCCATTCCGTCCGGGTTGGCGTGCGGAGCCAACAGAATCACGTCATCCAGGAACCGCATGGTCTCTTCGTCGTCCCGGCTCACCATCTCGTAGATCAACCTGGTGAGCTGATGCGCACCGACCACTTCAGTTGCGTGCACTCCCCCGTCGATCCAGATGACAGCGCGTCCTTCCTCGGCCAGCCTCCGAGCCTCCTCATCGGTGAGACCTTCGGCCAGCGCGAGGCGCCCGGAGATTTCCTTGTAGTGAGCGAGTCGCTGATGATTCTCCGGTGAGGTGATGATTGCCATGAGCTGGGGGCGTCCTTCGGCGGTCTTGCCGATTTCCTCCAGCACCATGCGTGGTGACTCATCGGCCAGCTTACGGACGTAGGACTCGAACTGGGTGTAAGTGGCGAGGTGGTAGTCGTCGCCGATGTCGAAGCCGAAGTGCTCCCTGGGAGTGGTAATCTGAGCCCCTGCAGGAGCCACGGCGATGATGGCCACTGCAGTCAAAGCCGCCGCGAGCCGGAGCCGCGCCAATGCCGGCGTCAGCGCGGTACACCAACGTGACTTGTGACACGTGAGCGTAGCCATGCGTACACCACCTTTTCTGGCGTTGGGGTGGGTCTGTTTGACTGGAGTGAACGCACTCCTCCTGTCACATCCGGCATCAGTGTAACCAGGTAAATCCTGACGAACCAGAGGAGATAGGATACTGGACAGCCGCGTCTCTGGCTTGCGAAACTCCCGGCAGCTAGATCTGCAGACACCCTCTATGACCCCTGCAGAAGCATATGATCGACTCCGGCCGTCGGATGGTATCAGGGGAGGGGCCGATG
>JARRPL010000370.1:0-3130 GCA_037382905.1 Gemmatimonadota bacterium
GTTCGTCGTCAGTTCCAGTCGAGACGGTACCGGCCCCGGACCTCGAACTCCTGATCGTCCTGATCGTCGGCCCAGTCCTCCTCGTCGTCCTCGTCGTCCTCCCAGTCCTCGTCGTCCTCGTCGTCTTCGTCGTCCCAGTCGTCCTCTTCCCAGTTGTCCTCGTCCAGATCCTCGTCGTCCCAGTCCTCGCTCTCATCGTCGTAGCCGTCGGCAAGCACGAGGTCCCGGAAGGCCGCTTCGGCCTCGGCGTCGAAGGACCCACGGGTCCGAAGGTTCATGGTGCTGGTCTCCTCCTCGGTGCGGAACGAGTTGCCCTCGCCACGGCGCGCGGCGGTCGATGAGGCGAAGGTTGGATCGCCCTCCCCTCCGGTGTCAAGAACCGTCGGTCGCCGACGCCGCTTCCTCGGATTCGACCTGGCCCAGCGCCTGCTTCAGGAGGATGGGTCCGCCCAGGATGTTCACGATGATGATGGCCATGGCGAGGGACACCACGCCGTCTCCGAGGCTCGGGAACGACTCCTGGATGGAGAGGACCAGGAGGAGGCTCACGCCCCCCTGGGAGACCAGCCCCTTCCAGCCGTTCGTCCGGATCGCCGGCGACGCATCCCCCTGGCGGGCTCCGAACCGGGTTCCCAGCCAGGTGAAGAGCACGCGGCCGGCGAAGAGGAGCAGGGCCGCCAGCCAGAACCGGGGGATGGCCGACAGGTCGAGGTCGGCACCCGCGATGGCGAAGAAGAAGGCGAAGATGATCACCGACACCGACTCGATCCCCCGGATCATCCGGTCTCCCGCCGGCGAGAGATTCTCGATCACGAACCCTGCCGCCACGGCCGTCAGGAGGAGCTCCAGGTGCAGGCGCGCGGAGATGACCACGAGGACGTAGGCGAAGAGGAAGGTGGCGAAGGCGGGGCGGGGCTTGTCCTCCTCGTCTCCCAGGTACCGGGAGAAGACCCAACCCAGGAGCGCCCCCACCACCGCAGCGCCACCCACATGCTGTGCCAGCTCCACGAAGACGTGGGCGCTGAAGGACTCGTCGGGCTGCAGCAGCGGCGCCACCAGCCCCAGGGTGAGGGTGAATAGGACGATCACCAGGACGTCCTTGACGATGGTCACCCCCAGCACGACGTCGGTGAACTCGCCCTTGGCTCCCGTCTCCTCGATGACCGCCACCGTGAGATCCGGCGACGAGTTGGCCATCCATACCCCCAGAAGCGCCGCTACGCCGAAGGTCACCGGCCAGGCGGCCTCCGCCAGGAAGGGGATCAGGGGCCGGAGAGCCACCACCACCGCCCCCATCCCGACCCAGACCATCACCGTGACCGCCAGCGTGATCCAGAGGATGGGACGGGCCTGGGCACGCATGGCTCCGACCTTGAGCTCCCCTCCCGCCAGGAGGGCGATGAGGGCCAGGGCGAAGTCATCGATCAGGTGCAGCTCCTCCATGGCGGAGGCGGGGAGAATGCCCAGGATCGACGGCCCGGCCAGGATGCCCACCAGGAGGAATCCGGTGAGGCGGGGCAGCCCGGCGGCGGAGGCGAGACCGCCCCCGAGGGTCGCAGCCAGGAGGACGAATCCCGTGAGGATGGTGAGCTGGCCGCCCTCGAAGGTGGGGGCCGCGAAGCTCATGGTGCCCCAGGTGACCCCCATGACCAGCACCAGCGTCACACCGAGGCTCACCACCTGCACCGAGGTGGGCAGGCGATCGAGGGGAGATGGGGTGGAGGCCATGAACGGGGGTCCGGGGAGTCTGCGTGGGCCTGGGCGTACGGCCCGGGGCGAGCCGCCTCGACCCTTCGAGACGTGTCGGTGACTTCCCAACGGGGTTGAGGCGCCCGAACATACACTCCTCCCCTGGAACTCCGTCAAACCCCCGGACGCCCTTTCGTGACCGCACCCGCCCCCGCACCCGACGGATCCTTCGCCCGGCGCGTCTACGCCGTGGTGCGCCGGGTCCCGCCGGGGACGGTGACCTCCTACGGGGCGGTGGCGGCCCTGGCAGGCTCCCCCCGGGCGGCGCGGGGGGTGGGCGCGGCGCTGAACGCCCTTCTCCCGGGCGACCAGGATGTACCCTGGTGGCGGGTGGTCAATCGGCATGGGGCCCTGAGCATCCCCGCCGACCTCGGGCTCCGGGCCCTCCAGCGCACGCTGTTGGAGTCGGAGGGCGTCGTGTTTCTCGCATCGGGACGGGTCGACCTGGACCGGCACGCCTGGTCCGGCCCCAGGGACGAGGAGGATGAAGGGTGACGCGGGAGAGCCCGGTACCGGCCCCCACCCCACCGCGGGACCGGGCGGTCCCTCTGGGTTGGCGGTGGACGCTGGCGTCGCTGGAGCGACTCCCCCAGGGTCTGTTGAGTCGTGGCTTCGGTCGGCTCGCCGATCTCCCCGTACCGCCGTCCCTCCGGAAATGGGTCCTGGGGAGCTTCGTGCGCCTCACGGGGATCCGGCTCGAGGAAGCGGCTCGTCCCCTGGACGCGTACGGAAGCGTGAACGAGCTGTTCGTGCGTCGCCTCGCCCCGGGCCTGCGCAGCTGGCCCACCGACCCCCTCCTTCTGGCCTCACCGGTGGACGGGGTGGCGGGCCAGATGGGTCGGATCGAGGACGGGACGCTGGTCCAGGCCAAGGGGATCGAGTATCGGGCCGACGAGCTGCTCGGAGAGGCCGGCGCCGGCGCCCGATACCAGGGGGGCCTCTTCATCACCCTCTACCTCTCCCCCCGTCACTACCATCGAATCCACACCCCCCTGCCGGGTCGGGTGGTCCGGGCCCGCCATGTACCGGGGCGGCTTCTGCCGGTCAACGACGCCGCCGTCCGATCGGTGGAACGGCTCTTCGCCACCAACGAGCGCCTGGTCGCGGAGATGGAGACCGGAGTGGGCCGCGTGGCGGTGGTGGCGGTGGGCGCAACCAACGTAGGGCGCATCTCCGCCGCCTTCGACCCGGAGTGGGCCGGCGGCCCCGGGGTCTCCGTCACCAACCGGGGCTCCCCCCTCCCCCCCGTCAGGGATTACCCTGGGGGGGTGGGGGTGGAGGCTGGAGAGGAGCTGATGGCCTTCCACCTGGGTTCGACCGTGGTGCTTCTCACGGAGCCGGGTCTGACGCCGGTTCCCGAGCTGACCGCCGGGGACGAGGT
>JARRPL010000371.1:0-3121 GCA_037382905.1 Gemmatimonadota bacterium
AGGTGGCGTTTGTTGCGGGCTTGTGGCGCCCAGGCACAGTGGTTCCGAATCAGGGAAGTCGAATGGGAATCGGGACGCCCTCGGGTGCACCTTGGGACAGGACCGGCTGTCATGAACCATCGTTGGGTCGCGGCATTGGGGGCGGCGCTCGTTGCCCCCGTGGTGTGCCCGGACTCCACGGTCGCTCAGGTCACGGACTCCGGGCCTGCCGCCGCCACTTGTTGGAACCCGGCCCCCCTTCCGGATTGTCGACTCTCTGTCTTGAGCGAGGTCGGGGGATACGTGCGACTCGGCGGCAACAGTCATTCCGCGTACGCCGCGACGGCGGATTGGGGTGTCCTGTGGAATCGGGGCGAGCGGCACGCCTTCGGTGCCACCGTATCCGTCTGGGTGCCCGACGACGCCATCATCGGACCGAGCTTCCGATACCGCCATTGGTTCGGAGGAAGCACTGCATTGGATCTTGCGGTGGGCGCGGCGGTTTGGGGGAATGGTCCACAGGCTGGCTCGCTCTTCGGACTCGCGAGGCTCAACCTGATGTCCTGGCTCGCCTTGGGCGTGCGGGCCCAACACCTCCGCTTCAACTGCGGGGGACCGTCCTGTCGCGACCCTGGGCGGGTATTCGTCGGAGCCGAGGTGGGCGGGAAGGTCGGCCGTTGGCTATCCATCGGATTCCCAGCGCTTGGCCTCCTCTGGCTTCTTGGCGACGACTAGGGCTTGGGTCCGACCGTCTCCCGGCGCCGAGACGCCTGCGGCCCGCACTGGCCCGAGACCCCGATCTCGCCGGCGCCGTCCTGCGCATCCTGCTTCGGGTCAGCCACCGGGCCGTACGGAACACTGTGGGAGTCCCGCTCCGCGACGAGATGCGCTTCGGCGCCGTCTCTTTCCTGCACCCCTTCCCGTCTGCCCTCAACGCCCATCGTCCAGCGCCGCATCCTCCGGATGTACGTGCGACGGGGACAGCCGACCGGCGACGAGGCCGACGACATGCTCGGCTGGTGCGGGACCGATGGATTCAGCCTGAACGGCACCGCGACCCCTTCGACCAGAGCCTGACCAGCGACGATGGGCCTTGGTCCGCCTGAGACGGCTCCGTCCAAGGCGCCCTCCCCTCGGCAGCCCCTCACCCGCCCCGGCGTACGCTCCCTCCGCAACGCCCCAAGACCCGCGCCGTTCGCTCAGGATGGCGTTCCTGGCCCCCATTGGCGACCCTCCACGGCAAGGCACTCGCAAGGAATCGCTTGCCAACGAAGAGCTTTCCCGCACATCTTGCGCCACGTCCGAGGCACCCCTTTTAACGCCTGTTCCTTGGGCGCCCGCTCGGCGCTCGGGGTATGGTCAGGGAGGATCGCACCGTGAGTCTCGCCGAGCTTCTCTACGCGCACCGACGACCCTATTCCTGGATTCTGCACGAGGCCTTCCTCGAGGGCATCCTGCTCCAGACGCGCGTCCTCGACTTCGACATGGAACTGCAGACCCAGACGAACTGGTGCTGGGCGGCGACCGCGACGAGCGTCTCGCACTACTTCTGGTCGTGGAGCACCTGGACGCAGTGCAAGGTGGCCAATGGCGAGCTCGGGCGCAGCGACTGTTGCAGCGCCACGGTCCCCGGGGCGTGCAACGTGCCCTGGTATCTCGACCGGGCCCTCGACCGGACGAACAACTTCGTCAGCATCAGCGGGGTCGCCAGCTTCGAGACGGTGCGCGCCGAGATCGATGCGGGCCGACCGGTGGGTGCCCGCGTCGGCTGGAGCGGAGGGGGCGGCCACTTCATGGTGATCTACGGCTACAGCGTCCACGGCGGCGATCAATACTTCGACATCGACGACCCGATCTACGGCAAGAGCCGTCTGACGGTCTCCGACTTCACGAGCAACTACCAGGGCAGCGGCAGCTGGACCCACACCTACATCACCAAGAGCTACTTTCCCATGGTGGTCATCAGGCCGATTCTTGTGAACGACGACATCCTGCAACGGATCTGGGCGACCCGGCCCTTGCTGAACCCGGCGGGTGCGGCGGGCGGACGGCCGGCGCAGGGCGACGAGCCCCCCGAGAATTGGAAGCGGGGCTCCCTGGCGCTCGCACATCGCGTCTACGCCCTGGGGCTCGATGCGCTCATGGAGAAGCGAAAAGGGATCAAGGCGGCCGAGCCGGTAGCCGTCCGGGTCCTCGAGAGCCGAGACAACCGGATCGAGGCGCTGTTCGACGTCACGGGCGAGGACGACCCACGAGTCCAGCAGATGTCTTCGGCCCGGGTGTACCTGGACAAGCTCGGCCGCGCCCTGGCGGGCGCCGAATCCGTCGCGCGGGAGGAGGAGGGTCCGGCCAAGCCGCAAGCGAAGGGAAAGAAGGGCCAGTCGAAGAAGGAGGCGGAGGTGAGCGCCACGGACGAGAGCCGCGGCGTGCGGGAGCTCGAGCTGCGCATGCTCCGTATCCCCGCCGTGAACTTCGAGGCCCTGTGGCTGCATTCGGACGACGACGAGACGGACCGCCTGGTACCGATCATCAGCCTCGGGGCGCTCGAACCGTTCGAGCCGGTTCCGATGGACGAGGCGCTGGACGTGCTCCGCAGCGAGTCGAGCGCGATCGTCGAGATGGACGACACGATGGGTGCCTGAGCAGCGCCGCCGCGCCCGGTTGGTGGCCGAGAGCGCCGATCCACGGCTTCGGACCGGTCGCACCCGCGTGCCGATGGGCCTCCCTCCCCCTCTTGACCGCTACGGTCGCCCCCCGAGGGCATAGCGGGCGTGGGAGGGGTTTGCGGGCACCGTGACCTCAAGCGAGTCCCCGACGACACCTCGACCTTTCACCCGGCCTCCTGACTCGACGCTGCGTCCGAGGATTCCGCCTCGACGGCTCGCTCCGCGTCGCCGGCCGCCATCGAGCGGGCCTCACACGATTGCTCCGGGGGCACCGACGCGAAGCGTTGGTCGTGGGGAGATGCGGATTGCCTCCTTGGCCTTCGGCGACCTCCGCTTCGCTCCGATTCTCACTGATCCGCACCGTCGTCCGCCAGATCCTGGAGGATCTCAGTCTCCCGGTCCGGCCCCCGACCCACACCCCGGCCCGGGTCCGCTCAAGGCACCTACGCCGGAGCCGGCCTCCGGTCGGTAGCCCT
>JARRPL010000372.1:0-7366 GCA_037382905.1 Gemmatimonadota bacterium
GCCGCCCGGGTCGCCACCCCCAGCAGGAACCCGGACCGCTCCCCGGGCGGAAGCTCTTCCAGCAGGGCCCGTCCCAGCTCCACGGCGTCGTCGTCCATCCCGAAGCCGATGGCCACCTCCACCGCCGCCTGCCGGTGCTCCAGGGTGGGGCCGCCAGCCAAGGCGTCCAGCAGGGGGGGAGCCAGCTGCTGTGGATCCCCCTCCAACCCCCCCACCCTCCGGAGCACGGCACCGACCTCCGTATCGGGATCCTCAAGCGCCCGGGCCCACTCCCGGGCCGCGCCGGGCCCGTCCCCCATCTCCGCTCGGATGTCCCCCACGGCCAGCGCCAGGACGCCGGGCTGGGACAACGTCTCCTGGCCCTTCTCCAGGACGGCGAGAGCCGCCTCGCTCCCCAGTGCGCGCTGGTAGAGCCGGGCCACCTCACGATAGGGATCGGGGGTGCCGGGCTCGGCGGCGAACCAGGCGTCGGCAGCGGGCCCCAGGGCCGCGAGGGAGTCCTCGTCCACCAGGACCCGGAGCTTCATGTACCGGACCGCCGACGACGACGGATCACCCTCCAGATAGCGGTCTGCCCAGGGAAGGACCTCTCCCACCCGTCCCTGGGTCCGAAGCACCCGCTCGAGGGCGAAGAGCCCGGCAGAGGACGTGGGGCTCTCCGCGAGAAACTCCTCCAGCAGCGCCTCGGCCTCCTGGATGCGTCCCCTCCACTCCAGCCCGGACGCCTCACGCACGACCCGGGACTCCCGGGCCTGCCCTCCACCCGCCTGGGCCGTTGCCGGGAGTGGAGCCAGGAGGACGGCGGTGGCCAGACCGATCAACCCGGGACCCTTTCCGCGTACCCTCATGAGCCGCCTCCACCCCCTCCCTGGTTGAGTCGCTGGAAGTACTGGAGGACCAGCGCCCGGGCTGCGGGGGAGAGTCGGCCGAGGGCTCCCGCGTCGGGGACCCGGAACTGGTTGAGGCCCAGGCTGGACGGATCGAGAGGGGGTACATCACCCGCCTCGAAGGCTCCCGGGGATTCCGACTCCCTCTCGGTGGACTCCTCTTCCCGCTCCAGGCTCCGGCCCGCATCCAACAGCCGGTGAAAGAGCCGTTCCTGGCGCTCCCGGGTCTCCCGGTCCAGTCGTCCTCCAGCCAGTTGCTCAGCCAGTTCCATGGCCTCCTGGGCCATCGCCTCCATGTCGCCCAGAGGACCCTCCTCCCCCTCCTGGTCCGAGAGCTGACCCAGATCGGAGGCCACCTGCTGCTGCTGCTGGGCCATCTGCTGCATCTGCTGTTGCTGAGCCTGGGGGGTGAGCTCCATGGGCATCATCTGTGCGGCCTGATTGTTCACGTCGGCCTGCTGCTGGGCCAGCTGCTCGAGCTGCTCCATCATCTGCTCCGGGCTCGCCGCCGCCTGCTGACCACCCTGTTGCATGGCGGAGATCGCCGCCATGGCGGTCTGGGCCACCTGGTTCAGGGCGTCCACCGACTGCTCCGCCACCGCCTCCGGGGCCGGCCGGCTTCCCGGACGTTCCATGGCCTCGAGGGTCCGGGCCAGGGCCTCCATCGCCTGTCCCATCCGAGACGAGATCTCCCGCTCGTCGGCACCGGCGACCCGGGCGGCGACGCTCAGGTTCTCCGCCAGGCTGCGGACTCCCTGTTGGGCCGCAGCCACGTCTCCCCGGAGGTCTGCCAGCTCCTGGCCGGAGGCTCCCTCCATGGACTGCCGCATGGCGGATTGCCGCCGGGCCAGGGAGAGGGCATCCTGCGCCGTCTGTTCCAGCGCCTCCTGGAACGCCGCGGCCCGCTCGGCCATCATCTGCTGCTGGGCCTCCTGAAGGGCCTGAGCCGCCTCGGACATCTGCTCCGAGGCCTCCTGGGACGATCTCGCGGCCTGGGACAGCTGCTGACGAGCCTCGGCCGCCGCCTGCTCCATCCCCTGCTGGGCCTGTCCGGCGGCCTCGATGGACTCCTGGAGCGCCTCGCTGGCCCGTTCCTCGCCCAGCTCGTCGAGGCGCTCGGCGAGCGTCTCCATCCGGTCCCGCAGCGCCTCCGCGTCCCGGGCGAGCTCCTCCTGCTGGGCCCCCCGCTCCGGAGTGGGGGCCTGCTCGGCCAGCGCCTCCGCCAGCGCCGACTGCTCCTCCGCGAGCTCCTCCGCCTCCGCCGTTGCACTCCGGAAGTCCTGTTCCACCGCAGCCCGCTGAGCCCGCTCCAACGCCTCTTCCAGACGCTGTCTGAACTCCTCCTGGTTTTGGGTGAGCTCTTCGAGGGTCTCCCGGCTCTCCTGGCGGCCCATGTCCTCCATCCGCTCCAGAAGCTCATCCAAGCGGGCCTGCAGATCTTCCCCGCCCATCTCCCCGAGGAGCTCCTGGAGCTCCTCCAGGTCCGCCTCGAGCTCCGGGTCCGCGGCCCCCGCCTCCCGGAGCGATTCGGAGAGGGCTTCCAGCTCGGCCCCCAGGGAGTCGGCCTGCGCCATGAGGGCCTGTTGCTCCTCCACCGCCTGGCGCACGTCCTCCTGCTCCTGGAAGCTGCTCTGCCGGTCCCCTTCGCCGAAGGGCTGCTCCTCTCCCCTCCGGTCCGGGGCCTGGGCGGCACGCTCCATGTCCCGGGTCTCCTCCGCTGCGCGCTCTGCCTCGTCCTGGAGAGCACGAAGACGGTCCGCCGCGTCCTCAAGCTGCTCCTGGGCATCTCGCCGCATCTCGTCCGCCGACGGCATGCGAAGCACGTATTCCGGTGTCTGGGCGTCCTGACCCGCCGGATGGACGTCCACCACGCGGGCGTAGTAGCGCACTTCATCGCCGGGGACCAGACGCCACCCCGACACGTCCAGGAGGGGGCGGGCCAGTGCATTCCGGACTCCCCCCAGGTCGAGGGTCTGGGCCACCGGCTCCTGGCGGTCCCCCAGGGCCGTGACACGCCAGGCCACCAGCTCCAGGGAGCGGAGGCCGTAGTCATCCGCCGCCTCGAGGACCAGGGGCTGGCGGAGCGTGGTGGGGAGGAGCGTATCCGGACCCGGAAGGGCGATCTTCACCGTGGGGGCCGAATCGGGAACCAGCGTCAACTCCACAGGCGGCGGGACCAGGGCGGCTCGGACCCCGTCTCCGTCCAGGAAGCGCCAGAGTGCGGCACCGGTCAGGAGCCGACTGGCCCGGCCCTCGAAGGTGAGGCTGCTGCCGAGAGGAAGGACCAGGGGGGGTACGTCCCCCCGGAACTCCTCCGGCGGCCGGTCGACGTAGCCGGGGAAATCCACCCGAACCGTGACGTCCGAGACGAAGAGGGGGTCCACGGGGATGATGCGGTAGTCCCCGGTCGCGGCGCCGTCAGGAGCCGACACCGAGTAGGTCAACGCCGCCGACACCTTGGGAAACGGGTACTCGGCGCCACCGTCCACCACCGGCACCTCCACGCTCCGGACGACGTCGCCCGCCGCCTGCCAACGGAGCGTCACCCGATCTCTGAATTCGGCCCTCACCCGGATCGTGATGCCGCTCCCTCGCTGAACCTCGGCGTCACCGGGCTCCACCTCCAGCGCCGGGAGTTCCGGACCGTTCAACACTCCGAGGGGGGAGAGGAGCCCACGTATGGCCGAGGCACTCCGGTCGGGGGACAGGAGGAGGGCGAGGACCAGCACCGGCGTGACGAGCGCCAGGGCACCCAGGAGGCGGCGTCCCCGCTTCCGCGACCGGCCGCCCAGATCCCCGGCCAACGCCACCGCCGGACCGCGGAGCCGTCCCAGGATCGCCTCCTCCCCGCGACCCACCAGGGCCCCCGACACCCCCGCGGGCACGGATCGACGAAGCTCGAGCGCACCCTGGACCGACCCGTCGGGGACTCCCGACGCCCGTTCGATGGAGGCGGAGATCCGGCGTTCATCCAGCGTCGCACGTCGCTCTCGCCGGTACCATACGACACCGCCGACCAGACCCAGGAGGGCGAGGAGGTCCAGGATCAGCGGCAGAGGGCTTCCTGCGGACCAGCCGGAAGCTCCCGAGAAGAGCCAGGCCAGGAGGAGGAGCACCCCTCCCCCCACCCCCGCCAGGAGGGCCGCGTGCCCACGAAGGGCCCGTTCCAGAGCATCCCGGACCTGCTGGACCACCTCCGCCACGTTCACGGGGCTCATCCTCCAGGACCTCGGAGAGCGTAGAGGAAGAGATTCACTCCCATCTGGAGCGCAGCCTCACGGACCTCCGGTGCGTCCTCGTGCACATCCGGATCCTCCCATCCGTCGCCGAGATCGCTCTCGTAGCTGTAGAAGAGGACGAGGCGGCCTTCGTGGAAGATCCCCAGCGCCTGGGGCCGGGCGCCGTCGTGTTCGTGGATCTTGGGAAGCCCCTCCGGAAATCGATACAGGGTCCGGAATACCGGGTGGTCCGGGGGGATCTCCACCAGCTCCCGATCCGGAAAGAGCGCCGCGATCTCCTCCCGCAAGCTCTCGTCCAGCCCGTAGTTGTCGTCGGCGTGCAGGAAGCCACCCTCCAGGAGATACGACCGCAACGCGGCACGCTCCCCGGGAGAGAAGCGGATGTCCCCGTGGCCCGTGAGGTAGAGATACGGGAACTCCCGCAGGTTGGGATCCAGCGGCCGGACCACCGCCTCCCGGCGCGCCGTGGGAATGCCGGTCCGAACCCGCACCGCGCTGAGCAGATTGGGAAGAGAGGACGGATTGGCGTACCAATCCCCACCCCCCTCGTACTGGAGGCGTGCGATGGTCACCGAGTCGGCGCCGGCGGGCGCGTGCAGCGTCAGGGCGATGAGGGCCAGGCCCGACAGGTTCACTTCACCTCCCCCTTCAGCTCTTGGACCACTTCGTACGCCCGGTTTCGGGATACGCCCAAGGTTCGGGCCAGCTCCTTTGCGACCTGGCTCGGGCGGTACCCCTCGTGGAGCAGCGTCCGGGCACGATCCGCGACCAACCCCGGTTCGGCAACCGGGTCCGTGCTGGGAGCCGCCTCGATCACCAGCGACACCTCGCCCTTCGGCGGGTGTGCCGTGTAGTAGGCGGCAAGCTCTCCCGCAGTTCCCCTGACGAACTCCTCATGCACCTTGGTGAGCTCCCGTCCGACGGCCACCAGCCGATCGGCGGGGAGCCGCTCCTCCAGGGCATCCAGGAGGTTCACCAGGCGCTCGGGAGACTCGAACACGACGCACGTTTCAGCGGACCCGGCGATGCGATCGAGTGTTGACGCCCGGTCTCTTCCCTTCCGGGGCACGAAGCCCAGGAAGACGAAGCGATCTCCGGACATGCCGGACCCCACCAGCGCCGCCAACACGGCGGAGGGTCCTGGGATGGGCACGACGGTGTGGCCCGCGTCGCCGGCGGCCCGGACGATCCGTGCCCCCGGATCGGAGACCAGCGGGGTCCCGGCATCGGTGACCAGGGCCACGTCCTCGCCGGCCTCCAACCATTCCAGAATCCGCCCCACACGGGCCGCCTCGTTGTGGGCATGCAGGGAGACCATGTCCGCCCGGATCCCGAGGTGTTGCAGGAGGAGCCCGGTTCGGCGGGTGTCCTCCGCGGCCACGTGGTGCACCTCTCCGAGGACCCGTTCCGCCCGGCGCGTCAGGTCTTCCAGATTTCCGATGGGGGTGGCTACCAGGTAGAGGCGGCCCATGGGTTCCTCCCGCCCGATCCGACGACGCGCCCCGGGGCGTGGGTCATGGCGTCGGTGCGCCCTGACGGCTCAAAGGTGGGCCTGCACCTTCTCCTCGAACACCGGCTTGGGCATGGCCCCCACGATGCGATCGACCTCTTCGCCATCCTTGAAGAAGACCACCGTGGGGATGGAGCGGATTCCGTAGCGAGCGGCCACGTTGGGATTCTCGTCCACGTCCACCTTGCCGACCCGGAGACCCTTCTCGGCGTAGCTGTCCGCCAGCTCCTCCACGACGGGAGCCACCACACGGCACGGACCGCACCAGACGGCCCAGAAGTCCACCATGGTCAATCCATCGTTTCCGGCGACCTCGTCGTCGAAGGTGCCGTCCGTGATCGTGAGGATGTTGGTACTATCGGCCATCTTGTCTCTCCTTGTATACCTTCCGGTCCGGAACTGAACGCCCGCCGGTACGCGCTACCGTCGGGACCCCATCTCCTGGAAGTGACCATGAATGGTCTGGTTATCGATCATGTCGCCATGGCCGTGTCCTCGCTCGACGAGGCACGGCCTCTCTACGAACGCCTGAGCGGCGCCGTCGGTTCCCCGGTGGAGGAACTCCCGTCCCAGGGCGTTCGGGTCACCTTCGTCGGCGGTCTGGAACTCCTGGAACCCCTCACGCCCGACTCGCCCGTCGGACGGTTCCTGACCCGGCGCGGGCCGGGCCTGCATCACATCGCGTATCGTACCCCGGATATCCGATCGGAGCTGGCCCGCCTCGCCCAGGCGGGCTTCGAACTCATCGACCGGGAGCCGCGACCCGGTGCAGGCGGGCACCTGGTCGCCTTCCTCCACCCCCGAAGCACGGGCAAGGTCCTGACGGAGCTTGTACAACGCTGACCCCCAGAACGGAGTCCACCCCCCCTGGGGCACTAGTACGACGTCACCTTCTCCAGGTCGATCTCCTCCACGAGCCAGCCCCCCTCCTCGGTCTGGACCACCATGAAGCCCACGTCGCGGATCAGACGATTGCCGATGGTGAGGTCCACACCGACCCGCCGGGTCTCGGATTCCCGGCCCGGCGGCCGGCGCTCGGACCCGATCTCGTAGTTCCGGTGCCTCAGGATCTCGGCGATGGTGGCCATGCGCACCTCGATCTCCCGACGATCTCCCTCGATGGGTCCACGCACCGTGCCGAAAAGCCGGGCCATCGCCTGGTAGTCCTGGGCGTTGACCGCCTGTAGGAACCGCTCAACAGAGAGGGCTGGTGCCACGGCCATCAGGTCGCTGTCGGGCCGTTCCTGCACGACCTGTGTCGTGCAGGCGGTGAGCGCCGAGACCGTCGTCAGGACGATCAGGAGGGCCAGGGGGCGGAAACGAAGTCTTGGCATGGGGCCCGGGGAGATCGACGCGTGTCGGGGACCAGCGAAAACTGCCCGGACCGTCAGGTCCGGTCAACCTCGACTCCCAACCTCCTCCAGATCCTCCGGGGCGGCCTCCTCCTGGGCACGGTGGGTGAACACCAGCTCCTCACCCGAGCCGTCGACATCCACCGAGATAACCGAACCTTCGGGCACGTCCTCCTCCAGGAGGCGAAGCGCGAGCGGATCCTGGACGCGGCGCTGGATGACCCGCTTGAGAGGCCGGGCCCCGAACGCCGGATCGTACCCTTCCCGAGCCAGGAGCTCCCGGGCTGCGGGGGTCACCTCGAGGTGGTACCCCAGCTCCTGGGCCAGCCGATCCACACGCTGCAGTTGGAGGCCCACGATCCGGGAGAGGTCCTCCTG
>JARRPL010000373.1:0-3098 GCA_037382905.1 Gemmatimonadota bacterium
GCCCACGCGCACCCCAGAAGCTCCTTGCTTCTAGAGATAAAGACGCCGCTTTTTGGGTCCGCGTGCAAAACGACGGACTGGTTCCCTCTCTTTGCACGACCAGCTCATGGCCGGCGTCCTTATTGTGAGAGGGCAATCAGAGGGAGCTGGAGCCATGGCTCGTCGGAGAGTCACTCACAGCGCCGAGGGTGGGGGCAGGAGCCGCCGAAACTGTCTCACTCTTGCTGGTGGGCTACAACCGGGGGGAGGAGCCCCTCTTCGCTCTGGGGGTGAGGTCCCCGGTCCTCATCCACCAGAGTACCTGTGATGGGACCCGAATCGGCGGGAGCCACGGACAGAGGAGGAGTTGATCAGGCCATCATCCATCAGGGAATGTGTCCATTAGATCGGGACGGAGATGGTCCCATTTGGTCTGACGACGTACACCAGGTACTGGCTCTCAACCGCATCTACGCAGGAGTCTTCGCAGAGCTGAAAGTCACTGCCCGACCGTTCGTCTCGTCCACAATTCCCCAGCACACTCACGGGCTCGTAGGGCCCTTATTTTGCCTTTCCTTCGCTCGCCTCTCCCTAGGGAACGCGTTGCCCTATGATGCCTATCCCTACTCCGCCACGAAGTAGCACATCCGGGGGGGAGGCATCTCAAAAAATCACTCCGAAGGTCACCTGGGCCGGTTCGGTCTCGCCCATGATGCTCGTGGGGAGGGCTTTTCCGATTCCGATCTCGAACTGTTGATATTTGATCCCCAGGCCGATGGCCAGGCCAGGGGGCAGGCCCGGCTGACCCGCACCGTAACCGGCCCGGACGGAGATCTGATCTGCCCGCCCTGCCACAAACTCTGATCCCAGGTAGAGAACGGGGGATCCTGGTTTCCTGACCCGTTCCTCCAGTTCCACCGTGGTCCAAAACTCCATGTCTTCCCGGTCGAGGAAGTGCGTCAGGATGTCGTATGCCACCGCCGCCCGGAGCCGTGTGGGCAACGGGTCCGCCTGCTCCACGTTGATGATCTGGAGGTCGGGGCCCGCGTGGGCGACCATCAGTCCGATGCGGAGCGGTACGCTCGGAAGGGGGAAGGCCAGGAGTCCGGCATCCACAAGGTAGGCCGTTCCTGCTGGGCCCGAGGTCGGGCATTGGCCGTGACAGGACATTTGGGCCCGGTACACCTTGAAGTTCAAGCCCGTGTCCAACCACGGGAGGATCTGAGTCGCGAATGATACGATCCCAAGGTGGTCCCGGTTGGAGATGGTGCCCAGCACGTTCTGGTAGTCGTCTACGAAATCCTGATCCCCCAGGTCGAGGAATTGGTAGGAGAAGGTGAGGGTACCGAGGGGTTGTCGCGCCAGGATGAGGGAGAAAGCCGTTGCTTCCCCCACGATGTCATTCCTGCGGAAGATCCCCAGCCGGTTGCTCTCGATCCGGGCCAGGCCCGCCGGGTTCCAGAAGGCGGATTCGGATCCTTGGAATGCCGTGACGGCTCTCCCCATCCCAACGGCCCTGGCGCCCATCGGGATAAGGAGACGAGCCGCCCCTTCCCAGGACCTGGGCTCGGCCGAGAAGATCCCCGCCCTGTTCGCTTCGATGGTTCCCGGGGGATACCCCCTCCAGGGTCCCTGCCCGTGGAGTTCCTGGACACCGGTGACGAGTCCCAGCGTGAGGATACCGGCAAGAACCGAACGTCTGAGACGGTCAGTCGGCGCCATTTCGCGGTCCCTCATCCGGTACTGAGAAGTCCAACCTCCTCAAATGCCCTCTCTTCCGACGCCAATCGGGAAGGATCTTCACCCACAGGTCCAAGTAGACGGGTCGTCCCAGGAATTCCTCGATGTTCTCACGAGCCGAGGCATCGAGATCTCGAATGGAAGACCCCCCTTTTCCAATCAAGAATCCTTGTTGGGAGTTCCTCTCGACGAAGACACAAGCTTGGACGTAGATCGGCTCTTGCTCTTCCCTGAACTCCTCGATCTGGCCAAAAAGAAGACTGAATAGGGAATCTCCTGAGAATACGCTTCAAAGCCCACTTCTCTGACTATCTCGGCTACGAAGAATCAGACGGGGTCCCTGGGGATCTCGTCTCGGGGGTAAAGAAGGGGCCCCGGTGGCAGCACTTCTTCCAGCCGCACGAGAAGCGCTTCCACACCCTGGCCCTCCAGAGCTGAGAGAGGGAACGCCTCCCCCCTCAACCTTCGACTGGCCCACTCTGAGAGACCCGTCACCTCCGAATCCGAGCTCAGAGGCTCCCCGATGAAGGCGTTCATCAGGGTTGATTTTCCGGCGTTGGGGCGACCTACGAGGGTGAGGTACCCTGTTCGGGTCTCGGTGGCGCCCTGGGCCGCGGCTTGCTCGGAAGAAGACATGCCGGGAAAGATGACCGGGGCCGGGAGGGGGCGCAACGAAGGATGCGGACCTTCCCGGGAGGTCCGCTCCCTCCCTCCCAGGATCCCGCCTCAGCGCTCTGATAACCATGGAGGATGTCCTCAGGGGTGATCCGGATCGGAGGTGTCGTGATGGAGGGAATATGTGGGAAGGGGAGGGCACCTCTTCAAAATACACGCCCCCCGAGCACAGAACTCGAGGGGCGACAAGGGAGGTTGGCGGAGAGGTACAATCCATAAGCCCACCTCCGCTTTCACGAGGCAGATGATATGCTCTCCTGGAATCACGGCGGACGGTTCAGCCTCGCCGCCAGCGTCCGCCGAAACCACCGACCGCACCGGTCTCGAACGCCTCATCCGCTACTGTGCCAGGCCGCCTTTTGCCCCCGACCGTGCCCACCTCGTCGGTGGCCGCTCCGATCCGATCCTCTACCTCCTCCCGGGGCCCGACCTGGCCGGCCGCCCCGCGCTGCGTCTCCACCCTCGAGTTCCTGACCCCATCCTCTCAAACGATGGAGTCTCCGGCAATCAGCGTGACTCAGTCCCTTCTTGAGATTCCGGCAGAGCCAACGGCTAGGCCGAGTCCGTCCTCTACCTCCAATCACATTCATATTGCTCACCGACATCGACAAAGATCTGAGCCGTGTCGGCTTGCGAGGAAGAATCCGTGATCTCGACCCAGAGATAACTGGATTCGGAAAGCTCCCCGTAAATCGTTTGGCTGG
>JARRPL010000374.1:0-3096 GCA_037382905.1 Gemmatimonadota bacterium
CAACGGATCGGCGTTTCGACGAGGTCTTTCCGGCCTCGCAGCGGTTCTGCGTTGGGAACCAATCTGAGTGCGACGCCAGGCGTTGCATTCACCCCGATGGGAAGAGGAGGCCTTACCTGCACCTGCCTGCTCGCTGATCGGTCACCTCCACGGGAGGAATCCCGAATGTCCCGTACCGCATCCGTGCCCGTGTCGCTTCTCGCGTTGCTGGCCTCACTCTGGCTGGCCGGATGCAGTAGCTCGGACTCCGGTTCGCCCACCGAGCCCGACCTGCCGGACCCGACCGGTCGGCTCGAGTGCGAGCGGATGGGATATCCCTGCTCCCCCTCCGAGGTCTCGCTGGACATCCTGGAGCGGACCACCGCGCTGGGCGACTCGGTGCTGGCCATGTTCGACGTGTCGACCAACGCGGCCGAAGCGGTGTCCTGGCTCGAGTCCCGGGACGGCGTGGCCGAGGCCGCCGCCGACGGGCCCGCGCTGCGGTTTCGTCTGGAGGACGGGATCGGGATGTGGGTTCTGGGCGAGGGTGCGCTTTCGGTACCGGGCCTGCCGCCCGGATCGGTGGCGAACCCCCTCGGTGCTTCATCTCTGGAGCCGTCCGAACCCGCCCGCCATATCGTGGCCGCCGGCGAGGAAAGCAAGCAGGCCCTCATCGTCGCGGCGGCGCGCTTCGACTTCGTCGTCGACGGCACGGATTGGGGGTCGGCGCTCAAGGTAAAGGGCATCCTCGACAACACGCGTGGATACGAGGGAAGCGTCCAGCTGCGGGAGAACCCGGACTCGACGTCGACCAAGGTGACCATCGCCAGCTACAAGGACTGGGTGGGGAAGGAGGTGGTCCACGTCTCAAGCCACGGGCGTCGTGTATGCGAGGACGGCCCGTGCCGCGCGGTGCTGATCGTGAACGACATCGACGTCCTCGCGCCCGGCTCCGGAAGCCGCGAGGCGCGCTTCAAGACCATCCAGGAGCGGGGCGTCGAGCTGGTCAAGCGGAAGTCGAAGCCGGGCCGCTTGTGGGTTGCCCTCAACGCCCAGTTCTTCGAGGCGACCTACGGTGACAAGCTCAAAAACATGCTGATCTGGCTCTCCGCCTGCCAGTCGTTCGGGTCGCAGGCGACGGACCTCGTGAATGCCCTGCAGGGACCCGGCACGGTCGTGCTGGGCTGGACCGACGTCCACTTCACCGGCGAGGGGACCGAGGCCGCGATGCGCTTCTACGAAGAAATGGCCAAAGGATATCCCGCCCATATCGCCTTCGAGAAGCTCGGCGACTTGAGGTTCGGCCGCTGGACCGGGGACGGGGACGGCGCGCCGGTGCTGCGCATCACCCCAGCCCAGCCTGGAGGGGAGGACCTGCACATCCGAGAGGTTGTGACGCTCTTGCACCCCGGCACGGGCCAGGAGCTGACGACCACCGACCGCGTCCAGATCGAGGGAATCCAGGGCGACGGTGAAGAGGACGAGGTGCCCTTCCGCGTCCGGGTCGATGGCGCGCCCCCCGACGATGCCGCCGACATGATCCTCCACGTCTCCGTCGACGGCGTGCAGGCGGAGCCGGTGACCGTCAGCAGCGGAACAGCCAACGACAAGGACCAATGGACCATCGAGGGTCGCATCCCGCTGGGCTACGACCTGGAAGACGACCGCGCGGTAGACTTTCTCGCTCGAGTCGAACTCTCCACCGGCGGCGAGAGCGAGCATGCCCTCCGCGCGACTCTGACCGGGGAGAGCTGGACGTTGGAGAGCGAAGGCGCGATGACCCAGGAGGTGTCGATTCACGGAGTGCCCGGGCAAGCAGGGGACTCCTGGACAGCCGCTGCGGATTTCGGCGTGGACCGAGAAGGTCGTGTGGTCGGGGACGGCGTGGGCGTCGTGAGCGGCACTACGCTCGTGGTGAGGTACGATGACGAAAAGCTCTATTGCCTCGTCGCGCCAACGGTGGAAATGGGTTTCGCCTTCGATCTCGAGGGGCAGGTGGAGGACGGGCGGCTGCGGATGCGGTCGACGAACCTTCGGGTCGTCGAGTTCTCTGCATCGGCGACGTGCGAAGGTGTATCCGAGGCGGAGATCGAGGCGTCGATCCTGGCTGTCCTCACGGCCTCGCTCGAAACCGACGTCCCGTTCGAGCATGAGGCCGTCCATGAGGTCGAACTCCCCCAGTCCGGACCGCTCACGCACGATGGGGTCGAGGTGGGCTCGTACGAACTCTTCACCCGGTGGACGAACACGATACGAAAGGAGGGCTGTCCGGTCGGCGGGGGGGATGACGATTGCTAGAGGTCACCGACGAGCCATTGCCCGGAGAATGCCGACGTGTGCTATAGGATGGCCCCTCCGGTAACCCGTCGAGCGCCCCCTCGCCGACCCGCGGCCGCTCCAGTAGACGAGGCAGCCCTCAGTCGAAGCTCTGGGAGACCGCGAGGCCGCAGGCGGTTCCGGAGACACTCGAAGCCGGCGGAATGACGATCAGGTCCAGGCGGCAGGAGCCCGTCCTACCCTCGGTAGCCCAATCGAGCCCACCCGAGAGCGAGCCGTCCACATCGATGATGCGACCGAACTCATCCAGGTAGTAGAGGACCGAGAGGTCCAGCCGACCCTGGAGTGTGAAGGCCTGTCCGGAGGCGCGACCTGCGCAGTCCCGGAAGTTTTCGGAGCCTTCCTCTGCAACGGCTGTGGCCTCCAACGAACGCGTGACATCGAAGACGACCGATCCACCATCCGGACAGGGCCGCGGCGTGACGTCGTCGAGAGCGGGGTCGAACGCCTCGACCTCGTAGAGAAACCTGAGCACCCCTTCGACTTCGGCCTCGGTGAGCCCCTCCTGAACCGTGATCGGGTCGTCGCTGCAGGCACCGGCGGCGAGGCAGAGGGCGACCAGACCAGCCTTGCTCAGGCTCCTCCACCAGGTCGAGGCGTTCGATCCAGCTCTCGACGACGTCACGCCGCGGCCCTGTCCGGATGGCGGATCGGTCGTCTTCGATGTCACGCGTTCGTTGGGAGCAACAGCGGTTGCAGAGGAAGGCTTCGAAGACTTCCAGGACTGCGCAGGTCGCGCCTCCGGACAGGCCTTCACACTCCAGGGTCGGCTGGACCTCT
>JARRPL010000375.1:0-3093 GCA_037382905.1 Gemmatimonadota bacterium
GCCGGGGTCGCCGCCAAGGCTAACGGCGCCGAGGAGCAATCGGCAGAGACAGTGGTTCGGCGAGTGTGGGGTCGACAGAGGGTCGACCTTGCCGGCGACGTGTCCTACGACGGGCGCGAGCTGGTGTTCGTCGAGTACCCACCTGGAGACCTGGCCGTTCGGGACCTGCGAACCGGTGAAATCCGAAAGCTCACCGACAAAGGGAGTCGGGAGGAGTCAGGCACATATTCAATGACGCCCAAGATGTCCAGGGACGGGCGCTGGGTGGCATACGTTCGAGCCATTCCGGACGGGAACGGCGAACGGTACGAGCTTCGGATCGCCGGCATGGACGGGACGCCCCCCCGCACGCTCTACCGGGACGACTCCGTCGGTTGGATCGACGCTATCACATGGTCTCCTGATGGGGATTACCTCTTGACCTCAGTGTGGCGAAACGGCGGACCGCAACAAATCCTCCGGGTCTCCGTTCCGGAAGGTACGAGCCGAATCCTGGACATCCCGGAGCCCGGCCTAGTCGGGCACATGAGATTCTCCCCGGACGGACGTCTGCTCGTTCTGGATCGGGCGGTGGAGGAGAGATCGGAGAACCGGGACATCTACCTGATGACTCCTGATGGGAGTGGCGAAGTCCGGATCGTGGAGAATCCCGCGAACGATTTTGTCCTCGGCTGGGCCCCGGACGGTGAACACATCCTGTTCGCCAGCGACCGCGGGGGCACGCTAGGCGCCTGGCTCCTACCCGTGGAGGACGGACGGACGGCGGGGGACCCGGTCTTGGTGAAACCCGATATCTGGCGAATGACGCCCCTCGATTTCACCCGGGACGGTTCGTACTACTACGAGGTCGACACGAGCAAACGCACGGTCTACGTGGCGAGTCTGAATCCTGTCACTGGGGAGTTTGTCACGACCCCGAGCCCTGTAGCGGGGCCAGCCAACGGTTCGACGAGGGACTACTGGCCCTCCTGGTCCCCGGACGGGCGATTCCTGGCTTACCGGTCGAACCACGAACCAGGTCCAGCAGATATCCTGCTCCAGTCTGTGGAAACGGGTGAGACACGGGTGGTCGACCTGAAGGGCGCAGCCTTTGTGGAACCCTGGGTTTGGACCAAGGACGGGCGGTTTATTATCGGGGACGGACGCTCGGACGATAGGGAGGAGGCGGTCTTCAAGGTCGATGTGTTCACGGGCGAAGCGCGACCCCTGCCCAATTTCTTTGGCGTGGACGTTCGAGTTCCGCTCGGATTATCGACGGACGAGGAGTCTCTCTACTACTCGGTATGGCTCGACGACGGCGCCGGAATCGCCGTGCGGGGGATCAATGGGGGAATGGCAAAGCTCCTTTACCGGTGGAAGGGATATGGGCTCGCCCAACTTTCTCCAGATCGTCGCTACATCGCGTTCAGTGAAGACACCGGAGAGGCCAGCGGGCTCCTCTTGATGCCAGCGTCCGGGGGAGAGCCGGAGGTGCTTGTGAAGTTTCCACCTGGACGCGGAGCCCCAAACGAAATGGCTTGGACGCCGGATGGCGAGCATATCATTTACAGGTATGGTGGAGAGATCTGGAGCGTTCCACGGGCCGGTGGTGAACCCCGACGGTTGGAATGGCCCATCGGGGAAGACCTGATGGCGGGGCTGATGCTCATCCGGCTTTCCCCCGACGGACGTCGCGTCGCCTTCGATGCTGAATCAGGGGAGGCGGAGCTCTGGGTCATGGAGAACTTCCTGCCCGGCCATTAGGTTCGGTGTGACCCTCGGCCGGCATCTCTGAGCATAGGATCGTGGAGGGCTGCTCTCACCTCGAAGGCAGAGCGGCCCTTCGCCTTCGGCGGTCCACCGAACAACATTCCTCCTCCCGTCCGTGCCTGGAGGCCTTTTCATGAGGCGCATCCTCATCGTCGATGACGACTCGGTTCTCCGAGAATCCCTCTCCGAGGCCCTGGCCAACACGAATACGGAAGTACGCACCGCAGAGCATGCGGAGGCCGCCATTGCCCTGCTGGACGAGCGGACACCGGATGTCGTGATCAGCGACGTGCGCATGCCGGGTCTCGACGGCCTCGCTCTCCTGAAGCTTCTCCGGGAACGGACCCCTTCCGTGGATGTCATCCTCATGACGGCCTTCGACGACATGCCCACGGTCGTCACCGCCATGCGTGAGGGTGCCCGGGATTTCCTGGTCAAGCCCCTGGACCTCCACGACCTCCGTGGCGTCATCAACAAGACCTTCGCCGACAGACGTATCCGGGAACGGGCGGCTCGCGCCGCCGAGGAGGAGGCCAGCGGGTACAGGCTGGACGAGCTGGTGGGCCACGACCCCCGGATGATCGAGATCTACAAGCTCGTAGGGCAGTTGGCTGCCAACCGGGCCAATGTGCTCATTCGAGGCGAGACGGGCACCGGCAAAGAGGTCGTCGCCCGGGCCATCCACTTCAACTCCTCCGACGCCGCCGAGCCCTTCATCCCCGTGAATTGCACCGCGTTTGCGCCCACGCTGCTGGAATCGGAGCTCTTCGGCCACGTCAAAGGGGCGTTCACGGGGGCGGTGAGCGACCATCGGGGCCGTTTCGCCCTGGCGGGCTGCGGCACAATCTTCCTGGACGAGGTCGGCGACACCACCCCCGAGTTCCAGAGCAAGCTCCTCCGGGTCCTGGAAGATCACGAGTACTATCCGGTGGGGGGTGAGCACCCCGAGCGCACCGAGGCGAGGGTCATCGCCGCCACCCATCGGGACCTGGAGGACAGGATCGGTAGCGGCAAGTTCCGGGAGGACCTGTACTACCGGTTACGAGTGGTGGAGATCACAGTACCCCCTCTACGGGATCGACTCGAAGACCTTCCCGTCCTGGCCGAACACCTGGTGCGAAAGACCAGCGAACAGCTCCACCGGGAGGCTCCAATTCTCTCCGAGGAGGCCCTGGACGCCATGGCCCGGCACCCGTGGCCCGGGAACGTGAGGGAGCTGGAGAACTGCCTCATGCGAGCCGTCGTGCTGGCCACCGGGAACGTGATCCGGAAAGACCACCTGGGATTGGCCACGGTGCCTCCGGAATCACCGGCCCACCTGGGTAGCCTGGAAGAGATGGAGAA
>JARRPL010000376.1:0-4601 GCA_037382905.1 Gemmatimonadota bacterium
AGATGTCCGCCTGGAGGGTATGGTCCAGCCAGCGGACCACCGTCCCCCGGAAGGACGCGATCATCGTCCCGAGCCCCACGGTGACCGCCACCGCCACCACCAGCGCCGCCACCGCCGGCGCCGTCCGGCTCAGGGATGCGCTCACCCCCCGCACCGCCATCGTGCCGAGAATCCCCACCGTCCGGGCGAGGAGCGGCCTGAAGAGCCGCACGAGGCCCGTCGTCGCCAGAGGAGTCAGGAGGGCGATCCCCAGGAGGATCCCGAAGAGGCCGCCAAAGCTCAGGAGGAGGCTCCGGGAGGGGATGAGGAGGACGGCGGTCCCTACGAGGCCCAGGACCGTCCCCAGGACGGCGGCCCGGGGCACGAGATCCCGGGCGCGGTCCTCGACGATGGACCGGGTGAGAGACGCCCGGGGCGGGGCGTTCACGGCCTCGAGGAGAGCCGGGAGGCCGGCGAGGAGGGTGGCGCCCAGCCCCAGGGCGAGCCCCTTGAGCAGGACCGACGGCGGCGTCGACAGGGACTCCACCGAGACGACGAAGTAGAGGTCGTTGATCGTGCGGGTGACCAGGAGGACCAGACCCCGGCCCAGGACCACCCCGAGGGCGAGCCCCAGGGCGCTCCCCGCCAGACCCGTCACCAGGGCCTCCCCCAGGACGAGCCTCAGGACCTCCCGACGCGTGACGCCCACGGCCCGGAGGGCTCCGAGAAGCTCCCGACGCTGCACCACCGAGAAGGTCATGGCGTTGTAGATCAGGAACATCCCGAAGACGAGGGCCAGGAGGCTGAGGGCCGTCAGATTGAGGTCGAAGGCCGAAAGCATCCCGGACATCTGCTCGCCTCGCGTACCCGTGGTCCGGAGGACCGCCCCGGCGGGGAGGAGAGCTTCGATCCGCGAGAGAGTCTCGGCCTCCTCCGGCCCCGGCGACCCGTCGGCGCCCCCCGCCGGCCCACCTCCCGGCAGGACCAGGTCGATGCGGGACAGGCGCCCCGACTGGTCCAGGAGCTCCTGGGCGGTGGCGACGTCGGTGAGGATCAGATCCCGGAGCCCCTGCTGGCCCAGGCCCCCCTCGGGGACCAGCGTACCGGCGACCTCGACGACTCGGCGGTCCCCGCCGACCACCAGGGTCAGGGAGTCGCCCCGCTCGATGCCCGCCTCCGCCGCGGTGCCCTCCGACAGGAGGACGGTCCCGCCCCGGGAGAGGAGGACGCCCACGTCGAGTTCGGGCCCGCCACCGGGGGCCAGGTAGGGCCGGAAGGGCTCCTCCGAGAAGGGGTCCACCCCCAGGATCCGGAGGGCGCGACCCGGGAGGGCGGCGCTCGAGGCGTAGCCGTCCACCACGGGCGCCGTCCTCCGGAGACCCAGGTCGACCCGGAGTCGGGTGAAGAGGGCGTCGGGCAGCCCGCCCGGACCCGCCTCGATCTGGTGGGTGGCCCGCCCCGCCACCGTCTCCGTGGAGACCCGGAAGGCCTCCCGGGCACTCTGGATGGCCAGGTCGATGGCCACGACCACGGCGACGCCCAGCGCCACGCCCGCGATCGTCAGGACGAGCTGGCCGGGGTGGCGGGCGAGAAACCTCAGGGACGAGCGCCGCAGGAGCTTCATGCGGGCAGGTTCTCCAGGACCCGGCCGTGGTCGAGCTGGAACACCCGGTCCGCCCGGTCGGCGAGCTCCCGGGAGTGGGTCACCGCCAGGAGGGTGCGGCCGTCCTCCCGCACCAGCCCGTCGAGGAGGTCCAGGACCCGCCCTCCGGTCTCGGGATCCAGGTTCCCCGTGGGCTCGTCGGCGAGGATCAGATCCGGCTCGTGCACCAGAGCCCGGGCCAGCGCCACCCGCTGCTGTTCGCCGCCCGAGAGGCGGTCCGGAAAGGCCTCGCCCCGGGTCGCCAGCCCCACCCGGTCCAGGAGCCCCTGGGCCCGGGCGACCTCCGCCGGCCCAACCGGACCCTTGAGCTCCAGCGGAAGAAGCAGATTCTCCAGTACCGTGAGCGTCGGCAGGAGGTTGAAGAACTGGAAGACGAAGCCCAGGTGGCGACGCCGGAAGAGGGTCCGGTCCCGCTCGGACAGGGACGGCAGATCCACCCCGGCGACCTCCACCCTGCCCGCGTCCGGGACGTCGATCCCACTCACCAGATTCAGGAGTGTGGACTTGCCGCTGCCGCTGGGTCCAAGGAGGACCACGAACTCACCTCGCTGGATCTCGAGATGCAGATCCGACAGGACGCGATGCTGGCTCCCCCCCTCCATGTAGCCCTTGGTGAGGCCCTGTACACGAAGGACGGTGGAGGCCGGGGGGGTGAGGGACACGGCGAATGCTGGCGGGGACCCGTCCGCGGGTCCTGCTGCGGCGGGCCTGGGGAAGAAACGTCAGGAGGGGCCGTCTACCCCGCCCTTCCCTGAGGTTTCCCCGCCCTCTTCCCGAGCGCCGGGGCCTGCCGGAGGCCCGGCCGAATCCAGCGGGCTCCGCCGGCCCTCCGGCAGCTCAGCCGTCCTTCTTGATCCCCACCTGCTGCCGAAGGGTACGAAGCTCGAGGATGGTGAAGGTCCGCTCCCCGACCGGAAGGGTGATGACCACCTCCTCGCCTTCCTTGGCTCCCATGAGGCCCCGCCCGATGGGCGACGCAAGCGAGACCTGTCCGGAATCCAGGTCCATGAAGTCCCCGGCGACGATGGTGAAGTCCACCACCTCGTCCATGAAGTGGTCCTTCACCTTCACCTTCGAGCCGAACCCCACCCGATCCTCCGGCATGGCGTCGATGTCGATCTTCGCGAGCTCCGACATCCGGCTCTGAAGATGTCCGATGCGGGCTTGCACGAACCCTTGCCGCTCGAGAGCCGACTTGTACTCGGCATTCTCCCTGAGATCGCCGAGCTCCACGGCTTTGTTGATACGCTCCGGCAGCTCCACGTTCAACTCGTAGCTCAGCCGCTCGATCTCGTCCTCGAGACGCTCTCGGATCTCGTCCAGCATGGTCCCACACTCCAGGGAAGTCGCCGACTCGGGGCCCGGGGAGGTGGACCCGAAGAAATGCGCCACGCCGCCCCGGATACGGCATCCGAGGCGGCGCGACCATTGGGGGAATATGGAAGCGGCGCGACCATTGGGGGAATATGGAAGATCCCCGCGGTTCTTCAAGATCCTCCTCAGCGATCCTCTGGCGGCCCCGCGGATTCGGGCATCCCCGCCTCGATCTTTTTCACCACCTCCCAGGCGGACTCGGCGTCGTGGGACACCACGTTCACATGGCCGATCTTCCGGCCGGGCCGGGGCTTCTTGTCGTAGAGGTGCAAGTGGGCACGGGGCTCACCCACCACCTCCTCGATCTTCGGCAAGCCGCCCAACAGGTTCAGCATCACCGTGACGCCCCGGGCATCGGTGGCCCCCAGGGGGAGGGCCAGGATGGCTCGGAGGTGGTTCTCGAACTGTGACGTGACGGCACCGTTCTGGGTCCAGTGACCCGAGTTGTGGACCCGTGGCGCCATCTCGTTCGCCAGGAGCTCGTCTCCCCGCTGGAAGAACTCCACCGCCATGACCCCCACGTACTGGAGGTCCTCCATGAGGCGCAGCACCATGCCCTCGGCCTTCTGCTGCAGGGACTTCGAGACGTTCGCCGCCGGGGCCTCGGTGGTGTAGAGAATCCCGTTCACATGGACGTTCTCCACGAGAGGATAGGAGGCGAAGGCACCGCCGCGACTGCGGACCGCCACCAGGGACAGCTCCCGGTCGAACTCGACGAACGACTCCACCAGAAGGGGCACTCCGCCAACGGCCTCCCAGGCCTCGTCCAGATCCTCCTCGGCGCGGATGATGGCCTGGCCCTTCCCGTCGTACCCCATCCGCCGGGTCTTGACCACCGCAGGAAGCCCGATCTCCTTCAGCGCGCTCTCCAGCTCCTCACGGCCCTCCACCGGCACGTAGGCATTCGTGGGGATGCCCATCCGCTCGAACCCTTCCTTCTCCCGGAGCCGATCCTGGGCCATCTCGAGGGCCTCCACCCCGGGTCGGACGATCACCGATCCCGCCAGTGCCTCCACCGCCTCCACCGGGACGTTCTCGAACTCGTAGGTGGCCAGCGCCAGACCCTCGGCGAAGGTGTTCAGGACCCCCGGGTCGTCGTAGCCGGAGCGTACCACCGTACCCACGGCGTCGGCCGGGCAGGGACGCTTTGCCTCCATGAATCGGAAGCGCAGCCCCAGAGGGATGCCCGCATGGGCCAGCATCCGTCCCAGCTGGCCTCCTCCCAACACCCCGATCACCGGGCCCGGCCACTCCCAGTTCATGACGCCTCCACCCGGGGATCCGGATCCGCCAGGACCGCCTCCGTCCGGCGAGACCGGTAGCTCCGCACGGCCTCACGCACCTCGGGGTGGCGGTTTCCCAGCATCTGCCCCGCCAGGAGGGCCGCGTTCACCGCCCCGGACGCACCGATGGACAGCGTGCCCACCGGCACCCCCCCGGGCATCTGGACGATGGAGAGGAGGGAGTCGAGGCCGTTGAGGGCCCGGGACTTCACCGGCACACCCAGCACGGGGAGAAGCGTCTTCGAGGCCACCATCCCCGGCAGGTGTGAGGCGCCCCCGGATCAGGCGAGGATCACCTACTG
>JARRPL010000377.1:0-3554 GCA_037382905.1 Gemmatimonadota bacterium
CTGGAACAGATGGCCCGCCTGGAGCTCGGTCCCCAGTATCGCAATCACGGACTTGACTTCTCCACCATGGCGCCACAAGTCCAGGGCCGGTTTTCTGCCCACCGGCCGCTGGTGACGGACCTCAGATGCCAGGATGCGGACGCGGTCTGGCTCCGGCTCTTCAGCACGCGTGATGACCCACTTGGGAGGGCTTCAGAGTGGATCCGCTTGGGGAGAAATGGCTCAAAACGTCATGTCAGGACTCCGAGTGGATTCTCGCCCCTTGTCTTTACCTCCGAAGGACACTTCGGACCCCTTGAGCTCGTTGAAGGCGATCAGGCCATCGCCCGACTCACTCCTCCCGCTACTCGATTCTCGGACCCCGGTTAAGAGGAGACCCACCATGCGTCGCAAGCTCCTGTTTGCCCTGATTCCCTTGAATTGCCTTCTGGCAATTGCGCTCCTCGCCCGGGTGGCCGACACTCAGGTGATCCCCCGAGGCCTTTTCGATTGCTGCAAGGACGTCGGCGAAGCGGGTTATTGTTGTGACAACTGCTGCTGGTTCATTCATAGCTGCCGCAGTGATGATGACTGCCAGGGAGTGGTGAGATGACGAGCGGCCGGTGTACGCGGGAGCAACTCCGGTGAGGGCACCCAGGCGCCGAGGCTTCTTCTGGGAGGTCTCACGCTGGACCATCATCCTCCTGATTGTACCGGCGTGCGCTCAGATCCTTGGAGGACCCCCGCCGGGCGAGAAGTGGTCCCTGTGGGAGGGAGTCTACCTCTTCACTTCATGGGTCGGACTCTTTCTCCCCTTTGCGGCGTTCGCCGGGGGGATCGTCGGGTCTGCCCGGCTGAGTCCGCTCCGTTTAGCCGCCTCTGGACTTGCCGTCTCCTTCGTTTCGTTTCTGCTTCTCGGGTTCGCGTCCCCTTACTCCGAGTACAAGTCAGTCCAGGAAGCCGGGCGGGACACCGCGATGCGGTTTCCGACCGGACCCACCACAATCGGGGGTCTCCGGGAGCTGCGGGTCGAGGTCCTGGAGTACCCCGCGGAGGAGTTCGGGTACTCGGCTGAAGATCCATTGGATTCACCTCCCAATTGGATCGACTTTCGAATCCATACGTCCTTTGTCCTTTCCCTGTTCGCGATCCTGGCCGTCTTCCTTGGCGCAGTCACTGCTGGTCTCACATCTGGACTGTCCCCTCCTGCCCGCCGAAACGCTCGCTGGGCCATCGGTCTCGCCTCCGGCGTCCTCTTCTTTGTGGTGGAGGCGATTGGAGGGGAATGGGTCCGAGCCGATCCCCTGAACTCAGGCCTCTTCGCGGCCTGGGGACCTCTGCTCCTGCCGGCCCTGGAGTTTGGGGCTCTCTACCTCCTCCTCCTCAAACGATCCCGGACGGATCCCACGCTTTTCAAGGGATTTCCGTCTAATGGTTGACCGTGAGCGTTTCCGGGAAGGCAATCACCAGTACTTCGCCGAGGTCATCCGAGACTACGGGAGAGTGGTCAAGGCGGTTTGTCTTTCCTACGCGGAGTCAGAAGACGACGTGAGTGATCTGATCCAGGAATGCTGGACACTCGCTTACGAGAAGCGCCACAGCTTCCGAGCAGAAGGATCCTTTGCTGCCTGGCTTCACCGGCTCACACGGAACCACTGCACCGACGCCTACCGGAGCAGGACATCTCGGAGGCAAGGGCTCGAGAAGTTCGCGGCGATGGGGGCTATCCAGGACCTCCATCGGAGAACACCGAGTCCAGCTGAAGAACTGGAAAGGAAAGAGAGTGAGAGGACGCTCTGGAACGCCTTGGACGCTCTCCCAGAGAAGGAGAGGGATGCCATTATCTTGAGGCTGATCCAACGAAGGACTCCAGGGGAGGTTGCTGAAGAAATGAAGATCGAAAAGGCCTCGGTGCGATCGAACATCAGCCGGGGAATCAAGCGCCTGAGGGGACTCATTGGAGGAGCAGACAAGTGACCTGCCCTGACGTCGAACGCCTGGTAGAGGTCGCGCTGGGCCAATCAGCCGATCCCGAATTGGAGGCACACGTCCAACGCTGTGAGGACTGCCGAGCTGACCTGCTCACGATCGAAGCCTTGGCCGGCGTGGGAGGACCGGACAGAGAGATTTCGGAGGGGTTGGTATCCCGGATCGTCGCAGGACTTCCCAAGCCGGAGCCGAGAGTGAGAAGGACTTGGGGCGGTGGGGGCCAGCTCTTGTTGACCTGGGGGCTCGGGTTCCTCACAGCCCTCGTGTCCGCCGGGGTGACCGGATCCATCGGTGCCCTCGACCCGGGAACGGTCCTGATGCTAGCCACTGCCTTTGGCGCCGCCTCTGTTCTCTTCACGCGGCTCAATAGACGGGATCGAGCACCAGCCACCGGAGAACCGTCCCGGCCCAGACCCGACTAGCAGTCTGGCAGGTTCGCCAGGTGGTTCGGTGAAAGCACGTCCTTGGTGCTCACCAGCTTGAACAGCCCGTCGTCCTCCACTACCCGGACATCCGCCTCCCAAGATCCCTCCCGGACATAAAACCGAGTGGAACCGGTCCGGATCTGGCTGATCACTTCCTCTGATGTCTGATACCCCATGGACGGGCCATAGAGGCCCACGATCTGCGTGCCACCTCTTGCCTTCCTGCTTCCCGTCACCTTCACCCTGGGCATCGGCTACGCCTCCGCTCTGCCATCCATTCTCATTGAGACGGAGTCGGGCGCCAAAGCGTGGAGTTGGGGAACCGGAGTGGAGGGGGACACGGTCGTGGCATGCCACGGTTTTCGGTTCGATTCCGTCTACGAGATAGCGAATCAGAAGAGGGGACGCCGGAACGGGCGGAAGCCCTCGAATCTGCCCGCTGACTCTAAGGAGGACAGTCTCCGATGAACCCGCCAGGATTCATGGGTAGGCTGAGCCCGGGATTTCAGCGAGGAAGAGAGGAATCCATGGCCCAATCCAGAACATCCTGCCTGCGAGTGAATGACGTGGCTCCTCCGCGGTCTGTGTCCAACGAGAATCAGCTGTACGGGAAGTGGAGCGGCAGGCGGCTCTTCGGTGTGCTCATCATCCTGCTCCCCATCTTCCGCCCCCAAACAAGCTCCCCCCAAGAGACTTTCTAATGAGGACGTTCCCGATGAAATAGGGGTTTACGATTCCACGGGGACGTATTTGCAGACTCTTGGCCGGCAAGGAGAGGGGCCAGGAGAGTGGCTGTTGGTTAGAGACATTTCTGCAGTGGGAGGATTCTTGATAGTCTCTGATCTGATGAACGCAAGGGAGACGGTTCTTGATCTGCACTTGAATGTGATCAGAACGGCGCCGTTGGTTGGTGACCCATTGAGTCTCGCGTTTCTGTCGGACTCCACAAAGGTTGCCAACATATTGATCTACTCTCCGGAGCGGGTGGGTTATCCCCTGCACACCATAGACGCAGGCGGCAGAATAACGGCTTCCTTCGGCTATGGGGGCGGGGTATTCCGGCGAGACTCCGAGTCGACAGCGTGGAGGAGACTCTCGACCTCCTCGGACGGAACCGTTTGGTCTGGACATGCGAGACAATATGTCATTGAGAAATGGACG
>JARRPL010000378.1:0-7480 GCA_037382905.1 Gemmatimonadota bacterium
TTCGAAGGCGTCCGTGTCGATGGCTCCCACGTACTGGTGAGCACGGACCGGGCCGGCGAGAGGCATGGGTAAGGAGATAGCCGGTGTCGCTGTAATGGAACCCGGTGCCCGGGGCACCGAGAGGGTCGCCCACCTCCATGGCCAGCTGGAGCTTTTCCTGCCGGGTCCAGCGGTGGGACGGGTCCCGAGGATCCGCGCGAGGAAGGCATCCGCCGTGGCATGGTCCGCAAGGCCGCTGGTGTGCTGCATCAACATCCGCACCGAGATCGCGCCGGGGTCGTACCCGCCGGCTCGCAGCGTGCGACACGTGGACGGCGAGAGATGGGCCTCCACCGGGTCGTCCAGTTCGAGGGCGCCCTCCTCCACCAGACGCAGAACCGAGGCAGCCACGCAGGTCTTCGTGATGCTGGCGATCCTGAGGGCGTGGGTCGGTCTGAGCGCGGTCCCCTCGTCACGATCCGAAAGGCCCAGGGCGTGCTCCCACACGAACCCCCTCCTCGGGGCCTCGACCCGGAGCATGACACCCGGCACCCCGGCGGTCGCGCCGAATGCCGAGTCCAGAAGGGCGTACAGCCGGTGGTCCAGGCTCCCGGGGTCGGCCGCCCCGTGCGACCCGGCTGCGCACCCGGCCAGACCCGTGCTCAGCAACAGCGAGAAGAGCCCGGCGGCCCTCACGGCACACCGTGGCTTTCGGGACGCCCGGGCACCACCCGGGTCCAGCCTGCATCCCGGCGGAACATGGCATCCCGGTTCAGCCCCACCACCACCACCGCCGCGAGCACGAACAGCCAGGTGTCCCACGGTCGGGCGTCGGGCCAGAGGGGGTTGATGAGCTGCCAGTGGAAGAACATCGGCAGAAGGATGCTCCCACGGGTTGCGTTGAAGAGGGGCGTCACGATCACGGCCAGCGCAACGTTTCCGATGAAGAACGGGGTGAAGCTCAAGCCGCTCTGGACGGTGCCGGACAGGTAGAAGGCCGGGTGGTGCAAGACGCCCCAGATGGCGCCGATGATCAATCCAGCCCAGACGGGAGCCATGTGACGTTGGAGGAGCGGCTGGGCGACCCCCCGCCAGCCGAGCTCCTCGATCGGTCCGAGGAACAGCATGAGGATCGCCGCCCTCGCCACGACGCCGATCCCCTGGAAGGAGATCGGCGCCACCACCGGCCCGCCCTCGATCCGCGAACCGGCCACGAAGACCAGGGGGATCCCGAGGACCAGGAAGGCCGCCCATCCCGGAGGGCAGCGCCACAAGAGCAGGCGTGAGAGGTACGCCCTCAACCCGCCCGTTCCGGCGTGTCCCCACACGACCCCCAGGCCGGCGATGGCGGGACCCCACGTCGCGAGGAAGAAGGCCGGATGGCTCCCGCTGATCTCCCCGAGCCGCTCGGCGGCGACGTCGGGCCAGAGGATGTAGACTCCGATCGTCCCCCAGGTCACCGCGAAGGGGATCGCCAGGAACGACAGAAGGGCGCTGGAGGGGATGGGCCGGGAGCGGCGGGAGGGAACGAGCGGGGAGCCGCGGGACGCGACCCGGGTCTTCATCGGGGCGCACCTCCGGACACCCTACGCTAGCCTGCCCCCCGTCCGGGCTGCGTCGGGCAACCTCGGTGGGACCCTGTCGGGACACCTTCTCCGCCGGATCGGGTCGTGGTCGCCCACCCCTCCCCGGCGAGGGGGTCCAACTCCACTCCCCTCCCCATCCCGGACCCGGCGCCGGGAAGCGACGGTGTGGGAGAAGTCCCCACCCCACCACGGGTCCACCGCCCGATGCACCGGGCTCGTTCCCCGGTCGATCGTTGGGACGAGGGGCTTTCCCGTCCGGCCAGGAGTGTCTCGTGAAGATTGCCGTCGTCGTGTTGATCACGCTGCACGCTCTGATCCACCTCATGGGGACGGCCAAGGCCTTCAGGCTGGCCGAGCTCCCCCAGCTCTCGGAACCGATCTCCCGGACCATGGGGATGGTCTGGCTCGTGGCCGCGGTCGCACTCCTGACGACCGCGGTCCTCGTCGCGCTGTCCTTCCGGTCCTGGTGGATGGTCGGCCTCCTCGCGGTGGCCCTCTCCCAGGCGGCCGTCTTCACGGCGTGGGGGGACGCGAAGTTCGGGACCCTCGTCAACGTGCTGCTGCTCGGCGTCGTGGTCTACGGCTTCATGTCCCAGGGGCCGTTGAGCTTCGCCGGCGAGTACCGGCGGGAGGTCGACCGACGGCTGGCCGACGCCCCCTCCCGGGCCGCCGTGCTGACCGACGACGACCTGACGCACCTCCCGCCGCCGGTCCAGCGTTACCTTCGGCTCACGGGCGTGGTCGGCCGGCCCAGGGCCCATCACGTCCGGGCCGCCTGGCGAGGGCGGATCCGGGCGGGGCCCGACGAACCGTGGATGCCGTTCACCGCCGAGCAGTACAACTTCGTGCACGAGCCCGCGCGCTTCTTCCGGATGGATGCCCGCCGGGCGGGGCTTCCGGTGGACGTCCTCCATGCCTTCCGGGACGGTACCGCCAGCATGCGGGTCCGGCTCCTGTCGATGATCCCCGTGGCGGACGCGCGAGGGCCGCTCATGACACGGGCGGAGACGGTCACGCTCCTGAACGACATGGCCCTCTTCGTCCCCTCCGCGCTGGCGGATCCGGAACTCCGGGACAACCTCCGCTGGGCGGCAGTCGACGCCCGCACCGCACGGGTCTCCTACACGGTCGGGCCCAACGAGGTGGGCGCCGTGATGACGTTCAACGAGGAGGGCGAGCTCGTGGACTTCGTGTCGGACGACCGATTCGCCATCACCCCGGGCGACGGCGACTTCGTGCAGTGGCGCTGGTCCACCCCGGTGCGGGACTACCGCCGCTTCGGAGCCTTTCGTCTCATGAGCCGGGGAGAGGCCCTCTGGCACGCTCCGGAGGGCCCGTACGCCTACATCGAACTCGAGTTGCTGGAGCTCGAGGTGAACGGAGGGGGCTGAGGAGCCGGACCGCGGGGAGGCGGCGACGGGGCGCCCGTCGGCGAGACCGGTCCTTTCCTGCAGGGCCCGTCCTCCAGGCCCCGACGGCGCGCACGGGGCCCACCCCGTTCGCGTCCCCCGGCCGTCTCAGCCCGTTTGCGTCCCCCGGCCGTCTCAGCTCTCGGAGGGGTCGCGGCTGAGGGTCAGGAGCAGCGCTGTGTCTTCCAGCGCCACGATGTCCTGGGCGTGGCCCGGCCCGAAGAAGAGCACCTCGCCGGCCCCGATCTCGAAGCGGTCGTCCCCGACCCGGTAGCGGAGGCGACCTTCGATGGGCTGCAGGGTCATGGGAAGGTCGGCCTGGTGGGTCCCGACCTCGACGCCCGAGGCCAGGCAGGTGAGCGTCAGACGCAGGGTGCCCGACTTCACCAGCGTCCGCCCGGAGCGTCCGCTGCGGGCGTAGGCGTCGTCGGCCCTGAGCTCCCCGATCTGCTCGGCGATGTCGAGGGTCAGGTTGGGTCCGGCGAGCGGGCGGGTGATCGACGACATGGGAGCCTCCTCGTATCCGGTGAGGAATCGCGTGGTCTGAACATGGTGCGGGAAGGCTGCGTCGCGCCACCTGCGGCCCTCGCCGGGGGCCTCTTCCATGCCGCGGCATCTCCAGCGCGTCCCGAACCGCCGCACGATCCGCTTCGTGTTCGAGTGCGCGGTCGCATGCGGCCCGGAAGAGTTCCACATGGACATTCAAGACCCGTCCCGCGTGTCCGGACAGGCCGCCGCGCATCGGCACCCGGAGATTCCTGGCGAGGTGTGGCGGGGCGTCGCGACCGGACGCGACGCAGCCCCGCCCCCCCGGAGGACCGCCACACGGTACAGGGAGATGGCGGGGGTAGCTCTGCCGAGGATGCACTCCGAGTCCTCTCGGGTGTGCCCGATCCGCCGGCGGCAGTCCCGAGCCCCTTCGACCCTGGACCCTCCTCCTCGCGGTCCGACCTGGAGTGGCCGCTCCGCCCCGACCTGCGCATGTTGCGGGATCGCCACCGAAGGCTCCCTTCTCCACCGGCTCCCTCAGGGACACGCATCGTGAACAAGCCCCCCGCCGTCCGGTCCATCCGGCCGCTCCTCTCCCTCCTCGTCCTCGCCGCTACCGCCGCCTGCGGCCCCGGGGGCTCCGGCGACGCCTCCGAGCCCTTTGACGTGGTCGAGGCCACGATCCCCGAGATGCAGCAGGCCATGACGGAGGGCGGGCCGGAGCAATCCGAGCCCTTCGTCGTGGTCGAGGCCACCATCCCCGAGATGCAGCAGGCCATGACGGAGGGACGGCTGACCGCCCGGGAGCTCGTGGAGGCGCACCTGGTTCGCATCGCCATGTACGAGGAGCGCGTCAACGCGGTGATCGCCGTGAATCCCCACGCGCTGGAGGATGCGGACCGCCTGGACCGAGAGCGGGCCGAGGGTCGGGTCCGAGGGCCGCTCCACGGGATCCCGGTGGCGCTCAAGGACAATGTCCACACCACCGACATGCCCACCACCGGCGGCGCCCTGGCCTTCGAGGGCTTCGTCCCGCCCTACGAGGCCACGGTGACCGCCCACCTGAAGGACGCCGGGGCGATCATCCTGGCGAAGACGGTGATGACCGAGCTGGCCAACTACACGGCCGCCGGGATGCCGGGCAACTACAGCGCTGTCGGGGGCTACGGGCTCAACCCCTACGACCCCCGACGGGATCCCCGGGAGGGGCGGGACGACGGCCGTCCCGTCATGGGGGTAGGGGGCTCCAGCTCCGGCATCGGCACAGCCATGAGCTTCTGGGCCGCAAACGTGGGGACCGAGACCTCCGGATCGATCCTGTCGCCCTCGAACGCGAACATGCTGGCGGCGATCAAGCCGACGGTCGGGCGCGTCAGCCGCTGGGGCATCATCCCCATCACCGGCGACCAGGACACGGCGGGCCCCATGGCCCGGACCGTCACGGACGCGGCCATCCTGTTCGGTGCCCTGGAGGGCGACGCCCCGGATCCGAACGACCCGGCGACGGACCGCTGCGCCCCGCCGCCGGACGGGGACTACACGGCCTTCCTGAACGCCGACGGACTCCAGGGCGCCCGGATCGGGATCCCCCGCGCCCTCTACTACGACTCGGTGCAGATCCCGGGCACCGATCGCTGGCGGGGCGGCCTGGACGATGAGGAGCGCGCCGCCATGGCGGAGGCGATCGAGGTCCTCCGGGCCCAGGGCGCCACCATCGTGGACCCGGCAGACATCCCCAGCGTGATCGATCCGGACCCCGAGACGAGCCTCCTGACCAACGGCCGGAGCAGCGTCCTGGACTACGGGATGAAGCGGGACTTCAATGCCTGGCTGGAGACGCTGGGCGACGCGGCCCCCGTGAAGACCCTCACCGAGCTCCGGGAGTGGAACCTCGCCCACGAGAACGCCGGGGCCATCAAGTACCAGCAGGCCCGGCTGGACGGCGCGGACGAGATCGACCTGGAGGCCGACCGAGGGCAGTACGAGGAGGATCGGGCCCGGGACATCGAGCTGAACGGGACCCGGGGGATCGACGCCGTCATGGATGAGCTCGACCTGGATGCCCTCCTCTTCCCCGGCTCCGGCGGCGCGGGGATCGCGGCCCGCCCCGGGTACCCGACGGTCATCGTGCCCTGGGCCGTCGTGCCAAACGACGGCGGGCCGGACTTTCCCGACGGCTTCGAGCCGAAGCCTCGTCCCTTCGGCGTGAGCTTCACGGGATCCGCCTGCTCCGAGCCCCGCCTCCTGGAGCTGGCCTACGCCTTCGAGCAGGCGACCCACCGCCGCGTCGCCCCCGAGATCGACTGACTCCCTTCTGCCAGGAGCTGTCATGCCTTCGCTCCGCGTCCCGGTCGCCGCCGCCCTCCTCCTCCTTGCGGCCGGCCTCCAGGGCCAGACGCTGGAGCCGCAGCACACCGCCTCGCTGGAGTGGCGTCTCCTGGGGCCCTCCATGCCGGCCGGGCGCGCCTGGACGGTGACGGGCGTCGAGTCCGACCCGAAGACGCTCTACCTGACCACCGCCGGGGGCGGGCTGTGGAAGACCACGAACCACGGCACGACCTTCCGCAACGTCTTCGCCCACGAGGGCTCTGCCTCCACCTGCGCCGTGGCCGTCGCGCCCTCGAACCCGGACATCGTCTGGGTGGGCACGGGGGAGCCGGCGAACACCCGGGCGAACTCCTGGGGCGACGGGGTCTACCGCTCGACGGACGGGGGCGAGACGTGGACCCACATGGGGCTCGACGACTCGTATCTCGTGTCGAAGATCGTGATCCACCCCACGGATCCGGACCGGGTCTGGGTGGCGGCCATGGGCCACCTGTGGGGAGCGAACGCGGAGCGGGGCGTCTTCCGCACCACCGACGGGGGGCAGAGCTGGGACAAGGTGCTCTACGAGGACGACACCACCGGGGCCATGGACCTGGAGATGGACCCCCACGATCCGGACGTGTTCTACGCCGGGATGTGGCAGCGCTTCCGCTACGGCGGCGGCGACATGGACGAGGCCGGACCCTCCAGCGGCATCTTCAAGAGCACCGACGGTGGTGCGACCTGGACGCGCCTGGGCAATGGGCTGCCCACCGAGGACATGGGCAAGATCCACCTCACCGTGGCCCGGGGCGACTCCCGCATCGTCTACGCCGGCATCCTGACCCGGGAGCCCCGGGAGCGGGAAGGCTCCCAGACGGGCGTCTACCGGTCCGACGACGCCGGCGCCACCTGGTCCGACGACGAGCGGGTGTACATGCCGGTCTTCGAGCTGAACGTCTCGGAGGACGGCGGCCGCACGTGGAGCGAGGTGAACATCCGGGGGGTGCACAACGACCTCCACGGGATGTGGATCGACCCCTCGGATCCGGACCACCTGGTGATCGTCGGGGACGGCGGGGTGAACATCACCTTCGACCGGGGCGCCACCTGGATGGCCTCGGCGCTGCCCATCGGACAGTTCTACGAGGTCAGCGTCGACAACCAGGACCCGTGGCACGTCATCGGAGGCATGCAGGACACCGGCCACTGGCTCGGGCCCAGCCGGGTGTACGACGAGGAGGGGATCACCGACGAGGACTGGGACAAGCTCCGCTACACCGGCGACGGCATGGCCTCGGCCACCGATCCCCGGGACCCCAACGTCATCTACCTTGTCCAGCAGTTCGGGAACACCACGCGCCTGGACCTGCGGAACTGGGCCCGGACCGAGTTGCAGCCCACGGACGAGGAGCTGGCGGCTCTCGGCATCACCGGACCCGTCCGCTACAACTGGACCCCGGCCATGATCCTGTCCCGCCACGATCCGGACTATCTGTACCTGGGGTCCAACCATCTCTTCCGCATCCACGGCGAGACCGGGGACGTGCAGCGCCTGTCCGACGACCTGAGCTGGCAGCAGGACCGGACCTTCCTGGGAAGCCGGGACGGCTACCACTCCTACGGGACCATCTTCTCCGTGGCGGAGTCCCGCTTCGACGCCGGAACCCTCTGGGTCGGGGCCGACGACGGGCCGGTGTGGGTGACCAC
>JARRPL010000379.1:0-3080 GCA_037382905.1 Gemmatimonadota bacterium
GGTGGCCGCTGTCCAGGTCGATGATGCTGAGCCGGCGGGCAGCCAGCCCCACCGGTCCCATGACCTCGACCCCGGCGTCGTCCGGTCCCCGGTGCGCGAGCTTCGCATTCATGCGAGCGACCCGCTCCCGGCTGGCGCCTCGAGGGTGCCATTCTCCGCAGATCCCGCACATCCGTCAGGCCTCCCGGACCGGCTCGGGCATCGGTACGGACCAGAACGCTCCCCGCCGACGGATCTCCGCGGTCTCCTCGAGACCCGCCTGCAGGGAATAGCGCGGGCGGAATCCCAACAGGTCACGGGCCCGGTCCGTGCGAAACGAGGTGTTTCCCGAGAAGAAGCGGAGCGTCCGGCGGGACAGGGGAGGCTCCCTGTCGAACGCCCTGAAGGCGAGCTCGGCGGTGAGCCCCGCCAGGAAGAGGAGGCCGGCAGGAACCGAACGGGGTCGGGCCGCCCCCTCGATATCGGCGATCTCGTCCACCAGGGCCCGCACCGTGTGAGCCCCTTCGTCGGCGATCACCAGCGTCTCTCCCACCACACCGGGCATCCGGGCCGCCCGCTCGAAGGCCTCGACCGCATCCCGGATGTACAGGCTGTGTCGCAGGTTCTCTCCCCGGCCTGCGACGACGAACCGGCCCCGCGAGATGGCTCGGAACAGCTTGTCGGTTCGGGGACAGCCCGGGCCGTAGACCCAGGCGGGGCGCAGGATGACGAAGGGGACCCCATCGGCCGATCGACCGACCTCGTGCAGCGCCTGCTCACCCTCGAGCTTGGTCCGCTCGTAGTCGAACTCCGGCGCGCAGTCCGTCTCTTCGTCGGCGGGCACGGAGGCGAGGCGACCGTAGACGCCCACGGTGCTGCAATGGACGAACCGCCCGACCCCCGCCGCTGCGCCTTTGGCGGCGAGACGACGCACGGCGTCCACGTTCACCGTCCGGTATTCGGAGCGGGGCGCGCGGACCGACAGGTGGGCCGCCGCCAGGTGGAAGATCACGTCGACCTTCTCCACCGCGCCTTCCAGGAGGGCCTCGTTCCGGACGTCTCCTTTCATCCGGTGCAGTCGGGTACGAGACAAGGCGTCGAGGGCCGAGAGGTCCCGGTCGAGGGCCACGACCTCACGGTCCCGTGACAGCTGGTCCGCGACCAGGTGACGACCGAGAAATCCACCCGCCCCCGTCACCAGGACCTTCCGGGGTGCCTCGTCCCGACCGCTCAATCCGACCTCATTCGGGACGGCGTGCGACGACGGAGACGGCATACCCGGCCCCCAACGGCGCCAGCGCATCGAGACGGGAGATCGCTCTCAGGATCGGATAGACCATGGCGTACATCCGGTATTGCTTCTCCACCTTGGCGAGCCGCTCGGCAGTGGTCGGGGCGATCTCCCCCGCACCCCGTCCCGTCCTGCCGCGGGGGAGAAGGGTCGTATACGCGAAATTGATGCCGAGCTCGATCAACTCGGTGAAGAAGCCCGAGTAGCTCCCGGAGGCGACCGGGACGAAGCCGGCCGTACGGAGCATCCGCTCATGCTGGGCGACGTTGTATCCGTACACCTGGTGGCCGTACTTCTCCTTCGTCATGCCGATGGCGCGCCGCAGGACCGACACCGGCTTCCACGGGTCGCCGTTCGGCGTCGTGGTCACCACGTGACCGCCGGGGGCCGTGACCCGGAAGAGCTCGGCATTGAACCGCTCGAGGTCCCGCGGATCGAGGTGCTCCTGGACGTCGAGGCTGATCACGACGTCGAATTCGGCGTCCTCAGCCAACAGTTGTTGCGGCTCTGCAACAACCACCGGCTCCCCCAGCAGCGCCGCGATGCCCTCGGCCTGCCCCGGCTCCATCTCCATCCACCGCCAGCGCCCTCCCGTGGCCCGCAGTACGTGATTGAGCGCTCCATTGTTGTCCCCGTGGGTGATCAGAAGTCGACGCCTCCCGGGCAGGGTACGGATCTGATCGACGAGCAGGCCCGCCTTCTGGCGCTTCTTCAACGACTTCTCGTACAGGCGGAGCTGCCAAGGAACGTTGCCGGCGTCAGGCGTCGCCAATCGGGAGCCCGGAGTATCAGCGGTGGAGTCGTGCACGGTGGAGGCGGCGAGGTGAGCGGGGTAGACGCCACACAGTAATGCGCGAGCCGATGGACGGCGATCATGGTCCCCTGGTCCAGGGAGGGCCGTCATGTTTCTTGCAGGCCTTTTTGCCGCGTGCCAAGATGAAGCGCTCCCGACCGTGGGTCGATGATCCACCACCCTCCAGACAGGCGTGATCCTCAGATGGGGCAGGACCTCGAAGCCACCGTGTCCTCCGTGCGTGCCTACTGGGATTCGCACCCGTTGGGGCGCCAGTATCTGAGTCGAAGCGATCTGCTGGAGGGCAGCCGGGAGTTCTTCGACGACATCCGCCCGTGGATGAACCCGTTCAAGTTTCCGTGGATCATGGAGCGGATCGAACGGGAATCGAAGATCTTCGGCAGCGGGCACCTGCTCGAGATCGGGTGCGGGATGGGCTTCGACAGCCTCGAGTTCCTGAAGCGGGGCGTGCAGGTCACCGCCACCGACCTCACCCCCACGGCCGTGGGCCTTGCGAAGCGGCATTTCGAGCTGGAGGGCGTCGAGCCGGTGGAGGTCCGAGTGGAGAACGGTCTCGCCCTCTCCTTTCCCGACGAAACGTTCGACGCCGTGTGGAGCAACGGCGTACTGCACGCCACCGGGGACACCGCCCGGGCCATCCGGGAGGTGCACCGGGTGCTCAAGCCGGGGGGGCGGGCCATCATCTCCCACTTCTACCGCAAGCCCTCCTGGATGTATCTCCTGAACCGTTGGGGACGGGAGAACATCGAGTACAAGGAGGAAGATCCGCCCGTGAACGAATTCTACACGGAGCCGGAGATCGAGTCGTTCTTCGCGGGTCGCTTCCGCATCGAGGAGGCCGCTCGTGAGCACCACCGTGCCCTGCCCGCCAAGAGACACGGCGTGAAGGCCTTCCTCTACCATCGAGGGTTCAAGCCGCTCTACAACCTGCTGCCCGAGTCGCTGGCGCTGCGCTACGCCTACAAGTACTCGATCACCGCGGTGAAGATTTGAGGT
>JARRPL010000380.1:0-3078 GCA_037382905.1 Gemmatimonadota bacterium
GCTCGGGAATCCCCACCTCCCCCAACAGCCGGGTCGCCTCCTCTTCCGCTGGCCGGCCAGCCAGCCCGCGGTGCAGGGCCACGGCCTCCAGGACCTGGGTCCCGAGGGTGAGGACGGGATTCAGCGAGGTCATGGGCTCCTGGAAGACCATGGCGACTTCCCCTCCGCGTACCCTTCTCAACGTCTTCTTCCCCGCTCCCACCAGGTCTCGACCCCGGAATCTGATGGAGCTTCCGGGGAGACTCTCCCCGATCCCCCTCGGAACCAGTCCAAGGATCGAGAGGGCGAGGAGGGACTTTCCCGAGCCGGACTCCCCGACGATCCCCACGGCTTCACCTTCCTCGACGGTGAGATCCACCCCGTCGACAGCCCGAGCCACCCCGAAGGGGGTGCGGAGATGGGTCCGAAGACGGCGAACCTCCAACACGCTCATCCGCTCACCTCTCGAGACTGTCTGGGGTCCAGCGCGTCTCTGAGGCCGTCTCCCACCAGATTGAAGGCCAGCACCGCAAGGACGATGGCCAGCCCTGGAAACGTGGCGATCCACCACGCGTGGGAGAGATAACTTCGTCCTGTGGCCACCATGATGCCCCAGGAAGGCGTGGGCGCCTTGACTCCCAGGCCCAGGAAGGAAAGCCCCGCCTCCAGGATGATGGTGTTCCCGATCCCAAGGGTGGCCGTGACGATCACAGGGGCCATCGCATTGGGCAGAAGGTGCCTGAGGATGATGCGGGAGTTGGAGAATCCCAGGGCCCGGGCAGCCTCGGTGAATTCCCGCTCTTTGAGGGATAGGACCTCCCCTCGTACGACCCGGGTGGTGAAGGGCCACTGGGTGAGGGCCAGAGCACCGATGATCAGGAAGATGGAGGAATCGAAGAATGCCACCAGCGCGATAAGGAGGACCAGGCGGGGGAATGCCATGACCACATCCACGACCCTCATCAACACCGCGTCGATCCACCCACCCAGATGTCCTGCCACGGCCCCCAGCAGGGCCCCCATGGTCACGCTGATACCCACCGCCAGGAGCCCGACGGAAAGAGAGATCCGGGATCCGTAGAGAATCCTGGAGAGGATGTCACGGGAGAGCTGATCGGTGCCCAGGATATGACCCCAGGAGGGGGGAGCCATGATGAGGCCCGTCTCACCTGCCTGGAATGCGGGCTGATACGCCGGATCGAACGGGGCAAGGAGCGGGGTGAGGAGGGCGATCAGATACAGTGCGCCCACGATCCAGAGTCCCAGGACCGCAAGTCGGTTTCGCCGAAAGGTAGTCCAGAGGTGTCCACCCCCACCCGGGGGGACTCTATCACCCCCGCCACTCTTCATCCTGTCCCGGACCGACCATCCCCAGAGACCACCCAGCACCAGAAGGAGGGTCAGAAGGGCTATCCACCCATCCAACCCCTCGGAGAGGGACTGGAGGATTCGAGGGAACCGGGTGGTCGCCAGGGTCAAGAGGGCCACCCATAACGTCAACGCGGTTCCGCCCTCGAGCCAGCGCCTGTCCAGGAGCTGGAGAAGCCCGGGAACGAGGAGGCCGAGCTTCCTAGCCATTTCGGACCCCGTGGCGGATCCTGGGATCCACCACACCGTACAGGAGGTCCGCCACGAGGTTGCCCACCACAACCATCCCACCCAGAAGGAAGGTTCCCGCCAGGACCACCGGGTAGTCCCGTTGGAGGATGGAGTCCACCAGCAACTTCCCCACACCGGGCCAGGAGAACACGTATTCGATGAAGACGGTACCGCTCAGGAGAGACGGAAGAGAGAGCCCGAGGAGCGTGACGACGGGAATGAGGCCGTTCCTGAGGCCGTGCTTGAAGATGACCCTGAATTCCGAGAGACCCTTGGCACGGGCGGTTCTGATGTAGTCCTGGCGTATGACTTCCAGCATGCTGGTCCGGACATAACGGGCCACACCGGCAGCCAACACGAGGGTGAGTGAGAGAACGGGGAGAACCAGATGCCTTGCGCGATCCTGGAGTTGTTCCAACGGTCCCAGGAGGTCGTGATCGGTGCCGACGACACCGGACACCGGAAGGGCTACCGGCCACCCCCACTGACTGGCGTTCACGCTGAAGACCAGGATCAGCATGATGGCCAGCCAGAAGGAAGGCATGGAATAGAAGAAGAGGGACGCGGTGCTCAGGGCAGAGTCCAGAAGCGAATATTGCCGAACCGCCTGCACCACACCCATGAGAATCCCCGCTGCGAAGGCGAGGAGGAGAGAGATCGAGGCAAGAACGAAGGTATTGGGGAGGGCAGCCAGGATCCTCCGGGACACCGGCATATTGCTGGCGACTGAGTAGCCGAAATCCCCCCGGACGAAGGATAACAACCACCGGAAGTACCGAACGAGAAGAGGATCATCCAATCCCAGATCCCGGCGGATCCGCTCCAGGGTTTCCGGCGACATCCCGGGCCCGAAGTAGATGGCCGAAGGATCTCCCGGGGCCAGGCTGAGGACCAGGAAGACGATGGTGGCCACTCCCAGGAGGAGGGGGACGGCCGTGAGTACCCGCCGGAAGACGTAGGATATCAACGGATCTCGCTCAGGATCAGGGTTGCCTCCGGTCCTCTGGGGCGATCCACCACTCCCGGATATTCTGCCAGTCACCCCGCACGTCCATCCTGACTCCCCGAAGGCGGCGATTGACGCCGTTTTGTCGGTAGTAGGAGTACAGAAAGGTGTAGGGGTGAAGCTCCATCAGGCGGAGCTGATACTCTCGCCAGAGAGGCTTGGCCTCTTCCCGATCAGTGACGAGCTGGAGGGTGTCCAGGTACCGGTCCAGGATGGAGTCCTGGATCCCCGAGAAGGCGTAGGGACCGTTCACCGCTTGAGAATGGAAGAGGTCCCTCTCGTCAAGGCGAAACTCGGACTCCCAGGCTATCATGAACCCCTCGAACTTCCGTTCGGGAGAGAAGATGGTGCTGAGGAAGGCGTTGAGCTCCATCCCCCGGGGCTGGAGGTCGACGCCCACCTCTCCCAGCTGGGCCTGCATGATCTCAGCGACCTCCTGCCTCTCCTGGTTGGGGTTGAAGAGGAAGTCGATGGAGAGGGGCTCCCCCTCCTCG
>JARRPL010000381.1:0-3072 GCA_037382905.1 Gemmatimonadota bacterium
ATCTGCAAGAACATCTCCTGCTGCATGGACGTGGTGGACTTCGACCTGGCGGCGGACGCCTACTCGGGGCTCCTGGGGGAGGACATCATGGCCCACGACCTGTGGAAGGTGTGCTCCCACGTGAGCCAGGTGGAAAGGGACTTCAACATGAGGGAAGGGCTGAGGCCCGCCGACGACACGCTCCCGGAGCGATTCAGGGGCAAGCCCATCCCCGACGGCCCGGCCAAGGGCACCGTCATCGACATCGATCGGCTGGTGAAGGACTACTACGCCGTGAAGGGCTGGGAAGAGTAAGGGGCCACGGGAGGATCCCCGGGCCTCCGTAATCCCGGTCGCGGTGCGGTGCGCGGGAGGTGGGGTGCTTTCAACGCCGGGCCACCCAATTGGACTTTGGGGTGTATGAACAGATGAGGGAATCAACCTCGTCCCTCCACGGTCGTGACGAAGGAAGGAGAGCCCCATGGTCCATCTCGAGCTGGAACCCCACGATGCCGAGGTCCTGCGACTGGCTCTGGAGAGTTACCTCTCGGAGTTGCGGATGGAAATCGCCAATACCGACTCCCTGGACTACCGGGAAGAGCTCAAGGCTCGAAAGGCGGTTCTCAGGAGGGTCGTGAGGATGGTCGGGGGAATCCGAAGCGAGGCCTGAAGCCCACGCCTGCCCAGCAAGGGGAGTGGGCCCGAGTCGGGAATGGGATCAGTGGGCCGGCGCTGGCGCCGGCCCCTGCGGGATCCCTCGCGTCAACTCTTTTTTGCCGTCTTCACAAAAACGGAGCCGAAGACCTGCTCGACCCGGGTGCTCTTGCACTCGGGGCACTTCACCCTCCTCTCGCCGTGCTCGGAGATCTTCTCGATACGCCGGAACGTGTGTCCGCACTTCTTGCAGATGTAGTCGTAGGTTGGCATCCCGCAACTCCTTCGTGAATGAACCAGGTGGACAGGGCGTTTCGACGCCTCGAATGGCCCAGACACACGCGTTGGGCTCCCAAGATAATGCCTCCCATCGCCTCTCCTCCAGCATCTCGATTTCCCTCCAGCCCACCCAGGCGGAACCAACGCCCCGGCCATCCACCCAAAAGGCGCCGCCCGTGCCGATTGGAGGGCCCTCTTCACCTCCTCCGTCGACTCGTTCCCTTCCTATTCCATGATGGCCGACCGCACCAGCTCCACGAACTTGGTCCGGGGATTCCTGCCCCGGGGCGTCTGGGTGAAGACCAGGACGATGAGCTCACGGTTGGGGTCCACCCAGGCGCCTGTTCCGTCGGAGCCGGTGTGGGAGAAGGTGCCGTCGTCGGCGACGTTCCACCCGTATCCGTACCCGATGGACACGCCCCGCTCGGGATCCGCGTCCCCCCCGGCAAGGAAGAACGGCGTCGTCATGAGCTCCACCGTCTCTTCCTGGATGATCCGAACACCGCCGTATACACCGCCATTCAGGTACATCTGGCAGAAGACGGCGTAGTCCATGGCGGTGGAGATCATTCCTCCCGACGCCCGCACGAAGGGCACCTGAGGCGGGTCCCCGGGCTCCCAGCCGGGCACCCACTCCTCGTTTTCCCGGGTGTAGTACACGGCGCCCATCCGGTCCAGCTTCCCGTCCAGCTTCTCCGCCACCTCATGGTGGTAGGAGTCGTCCATCCCCAGCGGCGTGTAGATCCGCTCATCGAGGAATTCTTCCAGGGGATGCCCGGAGGCGATCTCCACGAGGGCCCCCAGGGTGTTGAAGCCCGGATTCGAATACGAGTAGGAGGTGCCCGGCAGGACCTCGGCCCCTACCTCACCGAACCGGGCGGCTTCCAGTTGTAGCGTCGGAGCGTCAGGGCGCTCCGGGGACGGCTCGAGGTACGGCTCGAGGAAGAGGGAGTTGATCCGAAGGCCGCTCGTGTGGCTCAGGAGGTGTTTGATCTGGATGAAGCCCGCCCGGTAGTTGTCGAAGGAAGGGATATACTCCCTCACCGGATCGTCGTAGCTGAGCTTTCCCTCCTCCACCAGGATGCTGATTCCGGTAGCCACCGGCGGCTTGGTGTTGGAGGCCATCCGGAACATCGTGTTCTTCTCCATGGGGAGACCCTTGCCTTTGTGCCGCCACCCCAGTGCTTCGTGGAGGACGACCTTCCCGTCTTTCGCGACCAGGAGGACGGCTCCCACCAGCTCTCCGTCCTCGATGGCCTCCCGGTAGAGCTTCACGCCGGCTTCCAGGATAGTCGGCGACATCCCGACCTCCTCTGGGGTCCCCGTCGTCAGGACCACGTCCTGGCCCAGGAGGGGAGGGAGGCCCAGAAGGAGGCACAGGCCCAGGAGGGTGACGATCCGCAGTATGGAATGCGGGTGGCGGCGGACGGAGAGGGCGAGAGGATGTCTCAGTGAAAGCATGAGGACTCCTTGTACTGGTATGCCCACACGCAGAGGGGCTGGGACGGCCAGCCCGGCCTGGGTGTGGTCTGAGGACCGACGCGGCAGGATGTACCGGCTCCCGGAAGTCGCCGCCGCCGATTGCCCTACTTAGATGCCCCCGGCTTCCGGGTCAAGGGAACCGGTGGGGGGTGGAGTGTAGGGGGAACCGGATCCTCAACCTGGTTCGGCACCTGGCACCCTTGACTTGAGGGATTTCGAAGGAACATATCTTCCTCCATGCTTCCCCATCTCCAGCGGTTGAACCTCCTCCTGGCCGAGCTGAAGCGACGGCAGGTGTTCCGGGCCGCAGCGGTCTACGCCGTGGTGGCCTGGGCGGTCATCGAGGTGACCTCCACCGTGCTGCCCATCTTCCTCCTCCCCGACTGGGTGGTCCGGGCGGTGGTGGGGGTCATGGTTCTGGGGTTCCCGCTGGTTCTGGTTGTCGCTTGGGCCTTCGACTTCACCTCTGAGGGATTCCAAAGGACGGAGACGGACCGGACGGCCCCTCCGCTACACGTTCAGTTCCTCCAGAGCCAGGCCTTTCGGGCCACTCTGGTGCTGCTCGTTCTTTGCTTCACCGGCGCGGCAGGGTGGGTCAGCTGGCAAATGTGGTTGAAGCCCGGGGCCCTTCGGGCGACCGATCCCTCGGAGGCCGAGGCATCTCTGGATCCCGCCGAT
>JARRPL010000382.1:0-3063 GCA_037382905.1 Gemmatimonadota bacterium
TCGGGGGCGTTATTCCCCGATCAGGGGCAGCTCGGAAGCCAGCTTCAGGTCCAGAAGCAGCTGGACCTGCTGCTCCACCTGGTAGAACTGACCGGCGGTGGTCCCCGAGACCTCGCTGGCGATCCGGTCGAAGTAGCGACGGACCAGCGAGGCGCGTTCCTCCCGAAGCTCCATGGCCCGGTGTCCCAGCTCGACGGCCTCGTCGTCGCTCATGGTGGCGAACTGGACCGCGTAGTCCCGGACCAGCTCCGCCCGGGCCTGGGTGATGTCCTCGAGCTCCGCCTGATATTCATCGTAGATGGGCCAGAAGGTGGTGGCCTGACCCGGCTGCAGAATCACGGCGGACTGCATGGCCTGGGTGCGGAGTTGCCGAACGTCCTTGCGCAAGGCGTCCATGAACTCCGCCGGGATCTCGAAATCCTGTCCGGCCTGGGCCGTCAACGAGGTGGGTGCGTTCAGGAAGAGGGCGAGCAGGAGGACGGCGAAGAGTCTGGTGTTCAAAGGAATCTCCTGGAATGTGGTGTCGTGGACGGTGGGTTTCGGGGCGGCGCGGTGAACGGATAGGCTGCGCCCCCGACTTCAAGCTACCGAAGCCGTCCCCGGATACCAGACGCGGAGCCCCCGTCTCCCGTCGTGCCGGCCCGGGGCCCATATCCCATCGCCGGGGGTGCGCCTATACTGGATCCGTATCCTCCCTCCTGACCCTTTCTCGATCGAGTGAAGCCCATGAGTCGTGCGGCCGTCGTCTGCCTGCTGTCGGGTGTGCTGGTGGTGTGGGCCTGCGGAAGCCCCGCCACGGTGCAGGAGCGCATGTTCGACCACTATGCCCGGGCGGGTCAGGTCCAGAGCGCCCTGATCATGGGCGATCTGGAGGGAGCCCGACGCCCGGCCCGCTGGCTCGGGGAGCACGAAGCCCTCTCGGAGGTGGCGCCCGAGGCGGAAGCCTGGACCGCGGCGCTCCGGATCGCGGCGACGGAGGTGGCTGGAGCTCGTTCCCTGGCGGAAGCCGCCGAGGCCACCGGGCGGATGGCCGCGTCCTGCGCCGGGTGCCACCAGGAGGTGGGCGACGGACCCCGATTCCGGTCCATGTCGGAGGTCCCGCCGGAAGGGGCCACCACCGGAACCCACATGGTCCGGCACCTGTGGGCCATGGACCGCATGTGGGAGGGCCTGATCGGCGGTGGCGACGGTCCGTGGCAGGACGGGGCGGACGCCCTGGCCCGGCAGTCTCCGGAGGACGAGTTCCCGGGGGGCAGCACCACCGCGGCGCTGGCCCGGACCCTCCATGATCAGGCGGCGCAGGCACGGGACGTTCCCGAGTGGGCACGCCCGAGGGCGTACGCCGCCATGATCGAGGCCTGCGCGGCGTGCCACTCCCTGAGCGGCTTCGGAGGCGACTGAGGACGGTGTCGCCGACCCCCGGCGCAGAGGAGCCCACGACCCTATCTTCAGGGTAGCGGCCGGGACGGTCCGTGCCGGCCATTCCCCGAACCCCCCGGGCCATGGACCGCACTCCGATCCTCATCCTCGGCGCAGCCGGTCGGGACTTCCACACCTTCAACACCCGGTACCGGGACGATTCCTCGGTGCGGGTCGTGGCGTTCACCGCCCAGCAGATCCCCCACATCGACGATCGCCGCTACCCGCCGGAGCTGGCGGGTCCCCTCTATCCCGAAGGGATCCCCATCGAGCCAGAGACCCGTCTGGAGGAGCTGATCCGTCGGGAGGGGATCCAGCGGTGCATCCTGGCCTACTCGGATCTCTCGTACGAGTACGTCATGGGGCTTGCGGCACGGGCCAACGTTGCCGGCGCCGCCTTCGAGGTGCCGGCCCCGGTGGCGTCCATGCTGGACTCCTCGCGCCCGGTGGTGGCCATCTGCGCCTCACGTACCGGAGCCGGCAAGAGCCCCACCAGCCGGGCGGTGGCTGCGGCGCTGGAGGCCGCCGGCGTGCGGGTGGGAGTGGTTCGCCACCCGATGCCCTACGGCGACCTGGTGCGGGAGCGCGTGCAGAGATTCGCCGATGCCCACGACCTGGAGAAGCACCGGGTGACCATCGAGGAGCGGGAGGAGTACGAGCCTCACATCGCCCGGGGCATGGTCGTGTGGGCCGGCGTGGACTACGAGGCGATCCTCCGGGAGGCGGAGAAGGAGGCGGACGTGATCCTCTGGGACGGGGGCAACAACGACACCTCCTTCTTCCGCCCCGACCTGCAGCTGGTGGTGGTGGATCCCCACCGGGCGGGTCACGAACTGTCCTACTATCCCGGGGAGCACAACGTCCGTCTGGCCGACGTGATCGTGGTGAACAAGGTGGACACGGCCGAAGCCGCGGCAGTGGACGAGGTGGAGGCGAACGTGCGGCGCGTGAACCCCGGCGCCCGCATCGTCCGCGCCGAGTGCCCCCCCATCGCCGACGATCCCTCGGTGCTGGAGGGGCGCCGGGTGCTGGCGGTGGAGGACGGTCCCACCACCACGCATGGCGGTATGCGATACGGAGCCGCCTGCATCGCCGCCGAGGCGGTCGGGGCCACGCTCGTGGACCCCCGCCCCTTCGCAGCCGGCGAGATCGCCGAGACCTTCGAGTCGTACCCGGAGGTGGGGCCGCTGCTCCCGGCCATGGGCTACGGACAGCAGCAGATCGACGACCTGCAGGAGACGCTGCGCCGGGCCGCCGGATCGGGGGTGGAGGCGGTGGCGGTGGGGACCCCCATCGACCTGTCCCGTCTGGTGGACATCCCCATCCCGTACACCCGTGTGCGCTACGACGTCGAACTCACCGGCGGCACCACCTGGGAGGAACTCCTGGCACCGGTCCTGGAGGCGGTGCCCCGGGAATGATCCACGACCCCCCGGGGGGCGCGCCCCCCGGGGGGATACCGGCATTCCCTGGCTCCAGAGACGACGTGGGCTCAGAAGAGCTTCCAGTCCACCCCCGCATAGAAGGCCCAGGTGAACTCCCCTCTGTCCGTGGGAACCGTCACGTCCAGGGGTAGGAAGTCGTCCTCATCGAACTCGAAGAAGTAGTGGCCCCCGGCGCCCAGGCGGAGATCGAGTCGATCCG
>JARRPL010000383.1:0-3055 GCA_037382905.1 Gemmatimonadota bacterium
CGAACATCAGCTGCGGACACTGCGTGAAGACCATCGAGCGGGAAGTGGGGGAGATGGACGGCGTGGAGTCCGTCGTGGCCGATGCGGTGAAGCGTACCGTGACGGTCCGCTGGGATGACGCTCGTACGGGATGGGACGAGGTGGACGCCCTCCTTCGGGAGATCGACTATCCCCCGGCGGACTGAGCCCTCCGCCTCGCCAGGCGGTCCGGGCACGGTGACGGGCGGGAACGGCGACGAGCCGGTCCGTCCGGCGGCACCGGGTGGCGCCTCCGAGCGGCTGGAGGTGGGCGTCACCGGGATGACGTGCGCCAACTGCGTCAAATCCGTGGAGCGGACCCTCACCCGGCGGGTGCCCGGGGTGGTCTCGGCCTCGGTCAACCTCGCCACCGAGCGGGCCACGGTGGAGCGGGAGGCCGGGGCCGCCTCCTTCGAGGAGATCTCCCAGGCCCTGGAGACGGCGGGATACGGCGCGGTCCGTCTGGATGGGGAGACGCCGGGGGAGGATCCGGAGCAGGCGGCGCGGGAGGCGGAGATCCAGCGCCAATCCAGGGCGTTCTGGACCGGGGTGGTCTTCACTACGCCCCTCTTCCTATTGAGCATGGCCCGGGACTTCGGTCTGCTGGGGCCGTGGGCCCACCGACCCTGGGTCAACGTCCTCATGTGGGCCCTCGCCACCCCGGTCCAGTTCTACGTCGGGGCCGCATTCTACCGGGGGGCATGGACGGCGCTCCGCAACCGCACCGCCAACATGGACGTGTTGGTGGCGCTGGGCTCCAGTGTGGCCTACGGCTATTCGATTCCCGTGACGCTGGCTCTCGCCGCCGGCTCCACCGCCCTGGGCGAGCACGTGTACTTCGAGACGGCGGCGGTGATCATCACCCTCATCCGTCTCGGCAAGCTCCTGGAGGCCCGGGCGAAGGGGGCCACCGGTGCGGCCATCCGCTCCCTCATGGCGCTGCGTCCCCGTACCGCGCGACGGGTGGTGGACGGCCGGGAGGAGGACGTGCCCCTGGAACGCGTCCAGGTGGGAGACCTGCTCCGGGTCCGCCCCGGAGAGTCCGTGCCCACCGATGGTGAGGTGGTGGAGGGCCGGTCAGCGGTGGACGAGAGCATGCTGACGGGGGAGAGCCTGCCGGTGGAGAAGGCTCCGGGAGATTCCATCACCGGCGCCACCATGAACCGGAGCGGTACGCTGGTGGTGCGAGCGACCCGGGTGGGCGCCGAAACGGCGCTGGCGCGCATCATCGAGCGGGTGCGGCAGGCACAGGGCTCCAAGCCGCCCATCCAGCGGTTGGCGGACCAGGTGGCGGCGGTCTTCGTCCCGGTTGTGCTGGTCATCGCCGCCCTGACCTTCGCGGTCTGGTTCTGGGGCGTGGGTGCCGGATTCACCCCGTCGCTGATGCGGCTCGTGGCGGTCCTGGTCATCGCCTGCCCCTGCGCTCTGGGGCTCGCTACCCCCACCGCCATCATGGTGGGCACGGGACGGGGTGCCGAGATGGGAATCCTCTTCCGGGACGGTGCGGCACTGGAGCGGGCCCGGGACGTGGAGACGGTGGTGCTGGACAAGACGGGCACCGTGACGGAGGGGATCCCGGCGGTGCACGGGGTGATCCCGGCGTCGGGGTTCGACGGTGAGGAGGTCCTGGGGTGGGCCGGTGCCGTGGAGCGGGGCAGCGAGCACCCCCTGGGTGAGGCCGTGGTTCGAGCCGCCGAGGCCCGGGGGATTCCGCTGGTTCCGGCCACCGACTTCGAGGCCACGGCGGGCAAGGGGGTAACGGCCCGGGTGGCGGACACCGAGATCCAGGTGGGGAGCCGCCGGTTCCTGGAGGAGGCGGGGGTGGAGACGTCGGCGCTGTCGGCGGCTGCGGAAGCGCAGGCGGAGCTGGGGCGAAGCAGCGTCTGGGTGGCGGCGGAGGGCCGACTCGCTGCCCTGGTCCCGGTGGCGGATCCGGTCCGGGAGCACGCGAAAGAGGCGGTGGCGGAGCTCCGGGCCGCCGGGCTTCGGGTCGTCCTGCTCACGGGAGACCAGCGTCGCACGGCCGAGGCGGTGGCCGACATCGTGGGCATCGACGAGGTCCGGTCCGAGGTTCTTCCCGGTGAGAAGGCCGACGTGGTACGGGCGCTTCAGGAGGGCTCGGAGGCCCCGGTGGCCATGGTGGGGGACGGGATCAACGACGCTCCTGCCCTGGCTCAGGCCGATGTGGGGGTGGCGCTGGGAACCGGCACCGACGTGGCCATGGAGGCGGCGGACGTCACCCTCATGAGCGGCGACCTGCGGGCGGTACCCCGGGCGCTCCGACTCAGCCGCGAGACGCTCCGGACCATCCGTCAGAATCTCTGGTGGGCCTTCGGCTACAACGTCGTGCTGATTCCGGTGGCTGCCGGCGCCCTGTATCCCTTCGAGGGGCTGCCGGGGCTTCTACGCTCGCTGCATCCCATCCTGGCGGCGCTGGCCATGGCCTTCAGCAGCGTCAGCGTGGTGGGGAACAGCCTCCGGTTGCGTCGCCGCGAGATCTGACTCCGGGGAGGGCTCCCTGCCCCGGGCACTCCCTGAGGCCCCTCCAACCGGCCGCTACAGCACCTCGAGGGGATGGAACTGGTAGCATCCTTCCTTGAGCCAGTGCTCCCGGAAGGGGTGGGTGCTCACCTCCGAGAGGGTCAGGTCCCGGGTGATTTCGCTGGGGCAGAGCTGGAGGGAGCCCCGCTCCTGCTCGTGCATGGTGTAGTTGCCCGAGATCCGGATGTCCGCCTTGTATCGCTGATCGCCGTCCACCATGAAGGAGTGGAGAAGGTGGGTGGAGGTGTGCCACTCGTGCCGGGTCACCACCAGGTCCACCACCGGTACCTGCAGGCAGGAGACCTTGATGCGCACCGAGTCCTCCCGCTCCAAGAACAGGGCGTCGATGGGGTCGGGGTGAACCGGGAGACGCAACTCGTCTCTCAGGAGACGCTGGCTTGCCTCCGAGGTCGAAATAGGAACCGACAAAACCGTCTATTTCCACCAGCGGAGGATCGGACAAGCCACCGTCGAAAAAGACTTCATCGTCTACCAG
>JARRPL010000384.1:0-3052 GCA_037382905.1 Gemmatimonadota bacterium
CCGTCAGCGGCCCCTGACCATGGCGACGCTGGTGGCCCGGAGCCGCACCTCGCCCGGCGAGGTCCTGGGCCGGATCCGAGGGATCGTGCGGGAGCTGGATCCCGACCTGCCCCTCTACGACGTCCGGACCATGGAGGACCACATGGGGATCGCCCTTCTCCCGGCGCGTCTCGGTGGCTCGGTCCTGGGGCTCTTCGGCGTGCTGGGCATGCTCCTGGCCGCCGTGGGGATCTACGGGGTGATGGCCTACTCGGTGTCCCAGCGGAGGTGGGAGCTGGGGATCCGGGTGGCCCTGGGGGCCCGGAGGCGCGACGTGGAGGCGATGGTCCTCAAGCAGGGCCTCCGTCTCGCCGTCCTGGGAACCGTCCTGGGGCTCGTGGGCGCGGCGGTGGGCGGACGCTTCGTCGAGAGCCTTCTGTACGGGGTGAACGCTCTGGACCCGGTGGCCTTCACCGTGGTGCCGGCCCTCCTGGTGGGTGTGGCGGCGCTGGCGGTCTACCTCCCGGCCCGACGGGCCTCCCGCGGCGACCCGGTGAAGGCGCTCCGGGCCGAGTGACGAGGGGAGGCGCCGCCGTCGCCCCGGGGGCTGTGAAGGCCGGGGCGCTCACCCGCCTCCCGTGGTCTCCCGGATCCGGGCCACGAACTCCGAGGCCAGGTCGTTGGGAATGGGGATCGTCAGGTTGTACTGGGCGATCCGCCACCGGTCGTCGGCGCCCAGCAGGAGTACGCCGGTGCCCCGGGTCTCGCCGTAGCTCTCGTTCTGGAGGCGCTCGTCGAACCAGGCGGTCCGACCGTCCGGGGCCAGGTACACGTGCCGCTCAGTGGGCTCGTAGCTCCAGCCGTGGCCGTCCTGGAAGGCCGGGCGGGCGTACCCCTTGAAGTCCTCCACCGTCCACCGTTCGGTGGCGTCGGTCCCCATGAAGATCGCGTCGGGGGTGTAGAGGTCGAAGTAGGCGTCGAAGTCCCCCTCGTGGGCCAGCCTGTGGAGATCGTCCAGGACGGCGGACACCGGGTCGGTCGGGTTCTGGGCCACGGCGGCCCGGGGAACGAGGACCAGGGAGGACGACAGGGTCAGCCACACGCCGATGCCCACGACCCACCGGGGCCGGTGCCGGATCGCGGACGGGGCTCCGGACCAGGGGAGGGACCATCCCGGCCCACGGCGGGTCACGTGCCGCCTCCGGCTCCCTGACCGTCCTGCGTCGCCACCGCGTCGTGGGCGGGGGGGCCGCTGACCAGGGTGTTGAAGACCAGCTTGAAGGTGCCGTGGGTCTGGGCACGGTGCTGGGCCCGGAAACCCAGCATCACCACACGGCCCTGGCCGTGTCGAACCGACACCGCCGCCGCCTTGCCCGCGATGTTCTCCTCCCCCAGAAGCCATCCGCTCTCCAGGACGTCCCGGTCGACGTAGGAGGCGATCCGCTCCACGCCGGCGCTCTCGGCTCCCGCCAGGGTCTCGTAGACCTGGTTCCCCTGCCAGAAGACCGCCAGGGCCTCCTTCGGCATTCCGTACGCGACGGGATGGTCCGAATCCACGTCCATTCGCAGGGTGGACCCCGGGGACCAGAACTCGGTGCTCGGGAGCCCCTCCACCGCGTTCCGGACCGGGATCCCGAAGTGCTGCATGGGGAGGTCTCCGGCGGTGGCGAAGGTGACCAGCGTACCGCCCTCCCGGACGAAGGCCTCCAGCGCCTCGATGCCCTCCCGTCCGAAGCCGCTCCGGTACTCCGGCGGGTAGTCCTCGGGGGAGAAGCTCTGGTACTCGCCGCTCTCCTCGAACTCCCCGGTCATCATCTCCACGTCGTCCTGGGGGAGGATGATGACGTCGTAGCTCGCCGCCAGCCCGCCGGCCCGGATCTCGTCGCTCATGACGGTCTCGTAGGGGAAGCGGAAGTCCTCCAGGAGCCACCGGGTCCATCCCTCGTCCATGTTGCCGCCGTAGTAGCGCTGGAACATGCCGATCCGCTGGGGCTGGAGCGGGTAGACGACGTCCGCCGGATTCTCCTCCAACGCGACCACCGGGACGCCGGTCTCGGCGGCCGCCCTCCGGACCAGCTCCGCCGGCACCCGCGCCGGGATCACGAAGTCCCCGGGCTGGAGCGGCCCGGCCTCGTGGGCGACCCGGCCAACGGGAGTCCCCTCGGCCTGGAGGAGGTTCACCGCGGCGAAGGCGTCGTTCAGGCGACCGTCGATGCGCCATCCGTGGGCGCCGGCGGCCATGGCCTCACCGATCCGTTCCGGCGTGTCGGTCACCTCGGCCAGGGGCGCCTCGACCATGGTCCCCACCGGATCCACCCGCACGCCCATGAACTCGGAGAGGTTGTCCGTGGACATGTCGTAGGGGCGGATCGGGTTGCCGTCCCGGTCCCGGGTGAAGCTGTTGTCGGGGTAGAAGGTGCGCCCCAGCAGCCACCGGATCACGCCCCGCTTGGGCTGGGCCATGTCGACCACGTAGGTGCCGGCCCGATAAATCCTCCCCTCGTGGGTGAAATCGGCGTCGGCCCGCCGCACGTCGATCCCCTGGAGCAGCAGCTTCTCCACCATCTTCTCCATGGTGGGGGGGTCGTGCTGGTCGGCCGGGATCACGAAGGCCCGGGTCTCGCCCTCCGCCCCCCGCTCCGTCTGCCGGGACGCCTTCAGGTAGGCGTTCCGAAGCACCGTCTCCCGGTTCCGGGCGGCGATCTCCAGGGGGGCGAAGGTGGCGACCTTCTGACGCTCCACCATGTCCCGGACCCTCCACCATCCACCCTCCCAGGGATTGGGATAGGTGGTCTGGGCCTCGTACTCCGGGAACTGGCGGGAGCCCCGGAGCTGGTCGGGGTGGACATACAGGGGTGTGGCCAGATTCGCCGATGCGGATTCGGTGAGCATCCCGGCGATGTTGTGGAACGGCGTGATCCAGTGGAAGCCGAAGTGGCCCCACCCGGAGTAGATGGCGGCGCCGATGGCGCCGGGGAGGTCCGCCTCGTCCATCTTGTACGCCATGTGCGCCCCGTACCACGCCATCTCCCGCCACACCAGGGGGTCGCCGTCGGGTCGGATGGGCTCGGCG
>JARRPL010000385.1:0-3046 GCA_037382905.1 Gemmatimonadota bacterium
CTCTCCGCGGTTCGGGGACGGGAAGCAGGCGGACCGACCCTGGCTCCAGGAGCTTCCGGATCCGGTGAGCAAGATGGCCTGGCACTCCTGGCTCGAGGTGAACCCCCGGACCGCGACGAGGTTGGGCCTCCGGACAGGGGACGTGGTCCGGGTCCGGTCGCCCCACGGTGAGGTAGAGGTGCCGGTCTGGGGGTATCCTGGAATCCGTGAGGATACGGTGGCCCTGGCCATGGGAGGCGGGCACTCCGACTACGGACGCTTCGCGAGCGGGAACGGGGTGAACGCCATGACCCTTCTGGCCGCCGAGGCGGAACAACCCTCGGGTGCACTCGTTCACGTGGGTACCACCGTCACGCTGGAGCCCACGGGGAGCCGAAGGCCCCTTGCCACCATCGATGGCTCCTCGGAGCAGCATGATCGACCCATCGCACCGGCGGTGGCCATTGCTGCCCTGGCGCACGGGGGCAGTGGTGGTTCTCAGCAAGAAGGGGAGAGTACGCACGGAGAAGGAGGTCATGGGGAGCTTCAGGAGATCCAGGCCATGGGGGGCTTCGCACCGGTCCCCACGGAAGGGAGGCCCGAGGATTTCCCCCTGGAAGGGAGCCGGTACGGTCAATACGATCCGGAGGCCAATCCCCGTTGGGCCATGGCCATCGATTTGGACAAGTGCACCGGGTGCAGCGCCTGCGTGACCGCTTGCCAGTCGGAGAACAACGTGCCCTGGGTCGGCGAGGATCAGGTGGTGATGGGGCGGGACATGCACTGGATCCGCATGGAGCGTTATTACGAGACGGTGGACGCGACCCGGGCGGGCCCGTTGGATGTCCGCTTCCTCCCCATGCTATGCCAGCACTGCGGCAATGCGCCCTGTGAGCCTGTCTGTCCAGTCTACGCGGCCTATCACACGCCGGAGGGGCTCAACGCCCAGGTCTACAACCGGTGCGTCGGAACCCGATACTGTGCCAACAACTGCCCCTACAAGGTCCGGGTGTTCAACTGGTTCGGATTCAGCGACGTACCGGAGCCCATGAACTGGGGCTACAACCCCGACGTCACGGTCCGGAGCAACGGTGTCATGGAGAAATGCTCTTTCTGCGTGCACCGGATCCGGGAAGCGCAAAACCGGGCTCGGTTGGAGGGACGGCGGCCCGTTCGCGACGGCGAAGTGGTTCCGGCTTGCCAGCAAAGCTGCCCTGCCGAGGCCATCGTATTCGGGAACATCCGGGATCCCCGGTCCCGTGTGGCCCAGGTCTCCCAGAACCAGCGGAGCTATCGGGTCTTGGATGCTTTGATCAACACGCAGCCGGCGGTGACCTACCTGAAGAAGGTCACCTTCCATGAGGTCCAATCCCAGGAGCATTGATCCTCGGCCAGCTTCGGTCCGAGAGGGACGCGAATGGCGACAGCGACAGAAGAAAAAGAGAGGGGGGCCCTGACCCATCCGGACGTGAGGTCCTTCGGTCAGGTCAACCGGGACATCCTCAAGATACTCTCCCGACCCGGGCGGGGGTGGTGGGCGTTGTTCGCGGTGGCCCTGGCCGGCGTGGGCCTCTTTTTCGGGTCATGGTTCTACCAGATCATGAATGGGGTAGGGGTGAGTGGCCTCATGAGCCCGGTGGGGTGGGGTGTCTACATCACCACATTCGTCTTCTGGGTGGGAATCGCCCACTCGGGCACGCTCATATCGGCCATTCTCTTCCTTTTCCGGGCGCCCTGGAGGCAGTCCATCTACCGGGCTGCCGAGGCCATGACGGTCTTCGCCGTCATGACGGCAGGACTCTTCCCCCTCATCCACCTGGGACGCGTGTGGCACGGGTATTGGCTCATACCCTATCCCAACTCCCGTTTCCTGTGGCCCAACTTCCGTTCTCCCCTTCTCTGGGACGTCTTCGCCGTCACGACGTACTTCACGGTTTCGGCGGTCTTCTTCTACCTGGGAACGATTCCGGATGTGGCGGCGGCCAGGGACCAGGCCTCGGGGTGGCGCAGGAGGTTGTACCAGGTGGTGAGCATGGGGTGGCGGGGCACGGACCGGGAGTGGCATCACTTCGGGAAGGCGTACATCTTCCTGGCGGCCTTCGCCACTCCCCTGGTCCTCTCGGTTCACTCGGTGGTGTCCTGGGACTTTGCCATGTCCATCGTCCCGGGCTGGCATGCCACCATCTTCGCGCCCTACTTCGTGGCGGGGGCCATCTTCTCCGGGGTGGCCATGGTGGTCACTCTCATCGTTCCCCTGCGGAAGATCTTCAAGCTGGAGGCTTATCTCACCGTCCGGCACTTCGATGCCATGGCGAAGCTGATCCTCCTCACTTCCCTCATCGTCCTCTACGCCTACCTCACCGAGTTCTTCATGTCCTGGTATAGCGGAGAGGAGATAGAGCGGTCGGTCTTCTGGAACCGTCTCTTCGGGGACTACTGGTGGGCCAGCTGGACAATGCTCACCTGTAACGGTCTCATACCCGTCATGCTCTGGTTCCGACGCGTGAGACATTCCATCCCGGCCCTCTTCGTCATCACGCTATTCATCAACATCGGGATGTGGTTCGAGCGGTACGTCATCATCGTGACGTCGCTCTCGCATGAGTATGAGCCCTTTGCCTGGGGAATGTACCGGCCTTCCCTCACGGAAATGGGGATTCTGGCCGGGAGCTTCGGGTGGTTCTTCTTCTGGTTCCTCATCTTTACCAGGATCCTCCCGCCGGTGGCCATTGCCGAGCTCAAGGAGGTCTTGCCGGCACCCTTCCGGGGTAGCGGGAGGGGGGAGGCGGTCTCATGAGCGACACGAACCAGGGGATCCTGGCCTCCTACGACTACCTGGATTCCGCTGCGGGTGCCATCGAAGCCTTGAGAAAGGCCGGTTTCAGGAAACGGTCCATCACCGCGTATACACCTGTGCCGGAGCATGATCTGGAGCACGCCATGGGGTACCATCAGAGCCCGGTCAGGGTCTTTGCCCTGGTGGGGGCTCTTACGGGAACTGCCGCGGGCTTCGCGTTGGCCATCTTCACCTCCATGGATTGGCCGCTGGTAACCGGGGGAAAACCCA
>JARRPL010000386.1:0-3035 GCA_037382905.1 Gemmatimonadota bacterium
TCCCGGTCCATCACCACCGTCCTCACCCTGTTTTCCGCCGTTGCCCTGGTCCTGGCAGCCCTGGGCCTGTACGGCGTGCTGGCCTTCTTCGTCAACCAGAGAATGCACGAGATCGGGATCCGGGTGGCCTTGGGCGCCACCGGCGGGCGAGTGATTGGGATGATCGTGAATCGGGGAATGCTCCTGGTGGCTTTGGGCTCGGTCCTGGGGATCGGGGGCGCCGCAGCCGTCACCCGCCTGGTGCAGGGGATGCTCTTCCAGGTCAGCGCTACGGACCCCGCCACCTTTGCCGGCGTGACGGGAGTCTTCCTCCTGGTGGCGCTGGGTGCGTGCGTCCTCCCTGCCTGGCGGGGCCTTCGGGTGGACCCGGTGGAGGCGTTACGGAGGACGTGAAGGAAGGACTCGGGCCTGGGCCCTCATGATCCTCCATTTGAAACGAACGATCGTTGGACGCCGTCCAACAAGACATGCGGGAAAGTCATCGTTCCCCGTCGGGAGTTACCTCAATGGCCGGTCTTGTCCAGGATGTTCGCTACGCCCTCCGAGCCCTGCGCAGGGATCTCGGGTTCTTCCTCTTCGCGGCGCTCATCGTGGGGTTGGGCATCGGGGCCACCACGGCCGTCTTCCGCGTCATGAACCCCCTGATGCTGAAGCCCCTGCCCTTCCATCATCCGGAAGACCTGGTATGGGTGGCGAACCAGCGCACGGGGGGGATGTCCATGAGGACGTCCAGGACTTCGAACCTGCGGGACTTCCGGTCCATGAACGAGTCCTTCGAGGCTCTGACCGGGTACTTCGCCTTCTTCGAGTACGAGAGCTACAACCTGTACGGAGACGGCCTTCCGGAGCGGTTGGTAGGGGTGGGGGTGGCGCAGGACTTCCTGCCGACGCTGGGGATCGATCCCCTGGTGGGCCGCAACTTCGTGGACGAGGAGAGCGTGTGGGACGGCCGGCCGGCGGTGATTCTCACCCACGGCTTCTGGACCCGGCGATACGCCGCCGATCCGGGCATGGTGGGTCGGTCCATCGTTCTCAACGACGAGGCCAACGAGGTGGTGGGAGTCCTGCCTCCCGACTTCGACTTCTCGTCCATCTTCACCCCCGGCTCCGAGGTGGACTTCCTCTATCCCTTCCCCATCAGCGACGAGACGGACCAGTGGGGGAACACCCTGGCCATGATCGGGCGGCTGCGGCCGGGAGCCACCGTGCAGAGCGCCCAGGCCGAGCTGGATCTCATCGTGGACCAGCTCCAGGAAGCCGACCCGGACCGGTGGGGGTTGGACGCGGCCGTCAGCCCCCTCCAAGAGCAGATCTCCGGGAGTGTCCGGTCCGCCATGCTGCTTCTCGCCGCCGCGGCGGGGGCGGTCATGCTCATCGCCTGCGCCAACCTCTCCAACCTCCTCCTGGCCCGGGGCCCCAGCCGCCAGAAAGAGATGGCGGTGCGAAGCGCCCTGGGGGCCAGCCGTCACCGCCTGACCCGGCAACTCCTCTTCGAGAGCCTGATCCTGGCTCTGGCCGGCGGGGCCATCGGGGTGGCCGTCGCCTTCGGCGCCACGGGTCTGGTGGCCGGCACATCGGCCGTCAGGATTCCCATGCTGCATTCGGTATCGGTGGATGGGAGCACCCTCGTGTTCAGCTTCGCCGTGGCCCTGGCCGCGGGCCTGATCATCGGGGTCGTTCCGGCGCTGCAGATGGCCAGCGGACGGGAGGCGGCAGCCATGAGCGATTCGAGCCGTGGCTCCAGCGAAGGGCGACGGAGCGCGGCCCTGCGGGAGGGCCTGGTGGTGGCCGAGGTGGCCCTCTCTTGCGTGCTCCTGGTGGGAGGCGGCCTCCTTCTCCGGAGCTTCTCCCGGGTCATGGACGTGAACCTGGGCTACGAGCCGGCGGGCGCCATGTCCTGGCGGGTGGACACCCCTGCGCCCTTCGAGGATCTGGCCTCGGCCAACGTCTACTACGATCAGCTCGTGGCCAATGTCATGGCGGTGCCTGGCGTGGAGGCCGTGGGGCTCAGCGACTGTCTTCCTCTGGGCCGGAACCGGACGTGGGGAATCCGGGCTCAGGGCGTGGTCTACGACGAGGGGCAAAACCCCTCCGTGTTCCCTCGCATCATCGACCACCGCTACCTCCAGGCCATGGAGATCCCCCTCCTCGCCGGGCGGTACTTCACCGCGGACGACACCGACGAGACCCGGCCGGTGCTGGTGGTCAACGAGACCGCCGCCCGTGAGGTCTTTCCGGAACGGGAGGCGCTGGGGGGCATCATCCTCATGGCCGGGCAGGACTGGGAAGTGGTGGGGATCGTGGGAGACGTCCGGCACCAGGCGCTGGAACAGGCTTCCGGGGGGGAGATGTACATCCCCATGACCCAGTCGGGCTGGCCGACACTGGAGATGGTGGTGCGCTCTTCCCTGCCGCCGGAGACCCTGATTCCTGGGGTCAGGCGGGCACTGGAATCCACCGATCCTACCCTGCCTACCGGGGACTTCCACACGCTGGAGTCCGTCGTGGACCAGGCCGTCTCCCCCCGGAGGTTCACCCTGATTCTCCTGGGGTCCTTCGCAGGGACCGCATTGCTCCTGGCAGCCCTGGGGATCTACAGCGTCCTCTCCTACACCGTGAGTCGGCGCGTCCCGGAGATCGGGATCCGGATGGCGTTGGGAGAGTCCGGAGGCCAGGTCCTGACCCGGGTCGTGGCCCGCACCATGACCCTGGCCGGGATCGGGATCGTCATCGGCGGAGTCGGGTCCTACGCCGCCTCCCGTCTCATCGCCTCGCTTCTGTACGGGGTCGAGCCCACGGACTCCCTGACCTTCGGCTCCATGGTGGCCATCCTGCTGGCGGTGGCGGCGCTGGCAGGATTCCTGCCGGCCCGGAGGGCATCGCGGACGGACCCCATGGCGGCGCTGCGGACCGAGTGACGGGGACGGTCCCCGAAATCCTCACTCCGCCCGGAGGGCCCGGGCCGGATCCGTGGACGCGGCTCGCCGGGCCGGGACCCAGGACGCAACCAGGGCCACCCCAAGGAGGCCGAGTCC
>JARRPL010000387.1:0-2962 GCA_037382905.1 Gemmatimonadota bacterium
GGTGGCCCCGATCCCGAGGGCGACGGTGACAGCCCCGGTGGCCGTGAAGGCGGGGTTGCGGCCAAGGGACCGCACCGCGAACCGAAGCTCGTACCAGCCCTGGGAAGGCAGAGGGGCCAGGGCCCGGAATCCCTTCCGAGCCCCGGCCAGCCTGAGTCGGAGCCCCCCCTTGAGGACCGCCGACAGCTCCCTGACCCAAAACCGAGCCCTGCCTCGGACTCCCGTCCGCGCCCGCATGTCCTCTTCCCTCCGCCGAAACGTCTCCAGCATCTCTGCTCCGGAATCCTCACGGACCTCTCGAGGAAAGGTGAGCATGAGCATTCTGAAAATCCGGAACGGCACATTCGGGAACGGACCCATTCCGCGTCTCCTAGGCCGGAGCGAAGGGCAGGACCTTTTTTTCGACCGCGATGCCGAGGAGCCGGGCAAGTCGCTGGGACTCGGCCTCGAGCACCCGTGTTCCGAGGAGTGTGAGGCGGTAGGTGCGCCTTCGCCTGTCCTCGTCGGGCGGACGCTCCGACCTCGGCACGACTTCGATCAGTTGCTCGTCCCGCATCCGCTTGATGGCTGCGTACAGCGTCCCGGTCTCCAACTCCATCTTCCCATCGGTCCGCTCCTCGACCTCCTTGATGATCCCGTATCCATGTCGGTCGGCATCGGCCAGGGCCAGGAGGACGTGGTAGGTCAGGGGCGTAAGGGGCAGTAGAGAAGCTGGATCCGGGGCGTTCAAGGCGACCCCCTGGTAAGGGTTGGGCAAATTGAGGTGATTGATACTATAGGGATGAGCCCTATAGTGTCAATCCGTCCAGCCACCGATGCCCTGGTCGGGATTCCCTCCAGGGTCCATACTCTTGGGGGCGCCCATCTGGTCAAGCGAGCCATGACCTTTTTCTCCGAGAAGGACGAGTCCGCGTGAGATCTGAAGCCGGCAAGCTCCTGAAGATCCTGCGGGTGCGGGACGGCCTCGCCGTCACCGTGGGGATCATCATCGGGGTGGGCATTCTCCGGACCCCGGGGCTCATAGCCGGCTACCTGGGCAATCCGCTGGCCATGCTGGGTGTGTGGGCCTTTGGGGGCGTGGTGGTGGTCCTGAGCACGATGGTGTTGGCGGAAATGGCCGCCGCTCTCCCGCAGGCGGGGGGGAAGTACGTCTATGCCAGGGAGGCCTACGGGCCCCAAATCGGGTTTGTGGTGGGATGGTCCGAGCTCCTGGTCACCCGCGGCTTCTCGGGGGCCGCCAAGGCCGTCGTCATCGCCGAATACCTGGTACTCCTCATGGGCAGGGGGTCCGTCCCGATCCTGGCCGCTACCGTTGTCCTGGCCTTCTTCCTCCTGCACACCGGGGGGCTGAAGGTGGGACGGGATTTCCAGAACATCTCCACCTTGGCGAAGGTCCTCTTCATCCTTGCCATAGGGGCGGCGGGGGTGATGGGTGGCGACGGGAGCGGTTTCTTCACCTCTATGGAGGTCTCTCCGGAGTTCAGCGGCTTGCTGGGCCTCGCCCTGGCCTACCAGGCCATCGCCTTCAGCTACTACGGATGGGAAGAGCCGGCCAAACTGGCGGAGGAGACCATGGATCCGGGGCGGAGTCTGCCCAGGATTCTCGTGGGGGGAGCCGTGGCGGTGGCCATCCTGTATCTCCTCATCAACCTGGCCTTTCTGAGTGCCCTTACGCCGGAGGAGATGGCCGGGTCCCCGCTGGTGGCAGCCGACGCGCTGCACGCCACTTTCGGAGGGGCTGCGGGGACATTCGTGACCGTCGCCAGTCTGGTGATCCTCCTCAGCTCCCTGAACGTCCAATTCCTGGGAATGCCCCGGGTGGTCCTGGGGTTGTCGAGAGAGGGAATGGCTCCGTCGGGGTTTCTCCGGGTGAGCGCGCGAGGCACCCCCCAACCCGCGTTGGTGTTCATCACCGCGATCCTCCTGGGGCTGGCGGTCACCGGGGCCTTCGAGTTCCTCATGAGGTTCATGATGGCCGTGGCCTTCGCCGTGGACCTGGTGGTCCTGGCGGGGGTCTTTGTCTTGAGGCGCCGGCGGCCGGACCTTCCCCGACCTCTTCTCGTCCCGTTCTTTCCCTGGCTTCCGGGGGTCACCGTCGTTCTCTACTTTCTCGTCTTCGCCACCATCGTCACTACTCAACCCGCCCTCGGGCTCGGAGCCGCCGTCATGATCGGGGGACTCTGGTTGGCGGGGTGGGGCACGTTGAGGACATGGAAATGAGGTATGCCCCTTCGGTCATCGACCTGATCGGCAAGACCCCGCTTCTGGCCCTGGATCGCATCAACGCCGACGGCTCGGCCCGGGTTCTGGGGAAATGCGAGTTCCTCAACCCCGTCGCCATCAAGGACCGGCCGGCTCTCTACATGATTCGGGAAGCGGAGAAGCGGGGAGACATCGCGCCGGGCGACACGCTGGTGGAGGCGACATCGGGAAACACCGGAATGGCCCTGGCCTACATCGGGAAGATGCGGGGCTACCGGGTGATTCTCTGCATGTCGGAGATCCAGAGCCTGGAGCGGCGGCGGATCCTGAAGGCGTTGGGAGCCGAGCTGGTCCTCACCCCGAAGGAGGAAGGCACCCGGGCCGCCAAAGCCCGAGCCCTGGAGATCCACGCCGAGATCCCCGGCTCCTATTACGTGGGACAGCACGACAACATGGACAACCCCAGGGCCCACTTCGAGACCACGGGCCCGGAGATCTGGGAGGATACCGAAGGGGCGGTCGACGTGTTCGTGGCCCCACTGGGGACCGGCGGTACCCTCACGGGAGTGGCCCAGAGCCTCAAGCCGAAGAAACCGAGCTTGCGTGTGGTGGGGGTGGAACCGGCCGAGGCTCCCTTCGTGTCGGAGGGACGCTTCGCACCTCACCGGATGATGGGAACGGCCCCGGGCTTCATGCCGGGGATCGTGAAGGAACATCGGAGCCTCATCGACGAGATCCGCCTGGTCTCGGAGGACGAGGC
>JARRPL010000388.1:0-4195 GCA_037382905.1 Gemmatimonadota bacterium
AGCCTCCCTTCCACCAACGAACGGGCTCGAGCCTGGGTCCGGGAGGGAGTGGAGCCGCCGGCCCTGGTGCTGGCCCACGAGCAGACCGGCGGGCGGGGCAGGGGAGGGCGGAGCTGGGTCTCCCGCCGTGGCGAGGGAGTGTGGATGAGCCTGGTCGTGGCCGGCGGACCGCCGGAGGTCACGTCACTCCTTCCCCTGCGGACCGGCCTCGCCGTGGCCCCTCGCCTCGAGGCCCTCGTCTCGTGGCCCATCCTCCTGAAGTGGCCGAACGATCTGTTCACCGCCGAGGGCAAGATCGGAGGGATCCTCTGCGAGGCGGTCGATGGCCGTATCGTGGTGGGGCTCGGAGTGAACCTCGTGGCCCCGCCCCTGGAGGTCGACTATCCCGTGGCAGGTCTCGGGCCCCTGGAGCCCGGTCCGGTCGTTGGGGCCGCGGTGGAGGCCATCGTGGAGGCGTCTCATCGTTCGGCCCCGACGCTGCAAGAGGACGAACTGGCCGCCTGGCGGCGCCGCGATCTCCTGGCCGGGGAGCCGGTGGTGACGGAGGCCGGCGTGCGAGGGCGTGCCCGGGGGATCGATGAGCGGGGCCGGTTGCGGATCGTCGTGTCCGAGGGGGGAACCCGCACCGTGATCGCCGGGTCCGTCCGGCGAACGCAGCTCGAGACCAGACAACGGGGATAAGGTCATGCAACTCGTGGTGGACGTTGGAAACACCGAGACGGTCGTGGGGATCGTGCAGGGCCGGACGGACCTCCGCGGCCACTGGCGGATCTCCACCAAGGTTCCCCGGACACCCGATGAGTACGGCCATCTCCTGCGGGGTCTCCTCGGGGAGGCGGGATTTCAGCGGGAGGACCTGCAGCGCGGCGTGATCGGCTCGGTCGTCCCTTCGGCCACCGAGGTGCTGCTCCCCACCCTGGAGGCCATGGTCCACGGGCCCGTCTTCGTGATCGACCCGGACGTCCCCCTTCCGGTCCGGCTGGAGGTGGATGAGCCGCGAACGGTGGGAGCGGATCGGATCGTCAACACACTGGCGGCCCGGGAGCTCTACCGGCGGGACGTCATCGCCGTGGATCTGGGAACCGCTACGACCTTCGACTGCATCACCGCCGAGGGTGTCTTCGTCGGAGGCGTCATCGCCCCGGGGGTCTCCGCCGGGTTGGAGTGGTTGGCGGCCCGCACCGCCAAGCTCCCATCGGTGGAGTTCGGGCCTCCCAGCCGTGTGGTGGGCACGCGCACAGAATCCTGCATCCAGAGCGGGATCTTCTTCGGCGTCGTGGATTCGGTGGACGGCATGGTCCGTCGGATCCGGGAGGAATGGCAACGCCCGGATCCCCTGGTGGTGGCCACGGGTGGCTATGCCTCCCTGGTGGGGCGTCACTGCGTCACCGTGGAGAAGATCGAGCCCTGGCTCACGCTCTACGGACTGGCGCTCGCCGGGGATCGGCTGGCGACGGATTGAGGGCGCCGGCGACCGACCGGAAGGATTCAACGACGGGGTAAGGGGGCCGGCGCGCGCCTCCTGGCGAATCACCACGACAGGTGGGCACTCCGGGCCTCCCGGCTTCCACCGCCCCACGTACCGGAGCCCGGCTCCCGACGTGGATCACCGGCAACTGACCCTCCGCCTGGTCGCCCGGGGGAGCGGTTGGGATCGAGAACTCCGTGCCGGCATCTGGCCACTCCGTTCCGGTCTCTCCCCGCGCCTGGACGAGCACCATGCCTGATCCGCTCCCCTCCGGTGAGGCCGGTGGGACGGGACGGGGCACCGTGAACAGTCTCCGCAAGGAACTCCGTCACGCACCGCCGGAGACCCGGACCGTGCTTCTGGGACTCCTCGTGGTGCTGGGCGCGGTCCTCTGGCCCGCCCCGGGCGGGACACCCGGAGGCGAGGATGCGAGATCCGTGGCGGCTACCACCCGGACCGACGACCCGGGATCCACGAGACTCTTCGCCGGCGTCGAGGGAAGGGAAGTCCGCATGGCCGCCGCCGAATCCGGTGAAGGGACCGACGGACGCCAGGCGCCGGCAGACGAAGACTAGCCGGACCCGCCGCCTTCTTCATCGGGCCAGTCGACGGGCATACCACGCGACCCAACGGTCGCTCCACCCCAGGAGTCGGCTCCAGAAGACGATGCGCTTCACCTCGGGTCGTGAAATCTTGGTCTCCTCGTCGAAGACCCTGGGATTCCGCCGGGAGATGGCCAACGTCCGAACGGCGAAGAGGTAGGGGAGGAGGCAGAAGAGGCGGATGCCGCGCTCGCGCCCGGGGATGCGGGCGATGTAGCCCCTGGCGGCGTCCAGATGGGCCTCGGCCTTGGGTACGAGGCGCTCCAGGATGGCGATCTCCTGCTGCCGGTCCCGCCCTCCGGGCTCGAAGAGCGTCCTGGGGTCGGCGCCCTGGGGCACGAAGGTGCGGGGGATGAAGACCCACCCCCGCTCCCAGTCGCCATGGAGGCCCCGGATCACGTTGACGGTCTGGAGCGCGAGACCGAACTCCCGGCCCAGACCCATCATGGCATCCCGATCCCGTTCCACAGACGGCAGGTGGAGGGAGAACACCTCCGTGAGAAGCCAGCCGACCCGGCCCGCGACTTCATGCATGTAGTCGTCCAGATCGCTCTCGTCGCCGATGTCGGGGCCTCTGCGTGCCCAGCGCGCCATGCCCAGAGTGGAATCCCGGACATGTCGCACCAGGATCTCCCGTACCTCCGGACGGGTCTCCGCCAGGGCCCGGTGGACCTGGATCGTGTTCCGGGCCACCAGGGCATCCGGCGTCTGGTCCGGGACGCGGGAGAGCTCTTCCGCCAGCGGCCCCGGCGGCTCTTCGCCGTCCAGGACCCGGGCCCACCGCTCCAGCAGCGCGACCTTCCGCTCCGTGGGCATCCGCTCGTTGTCCTCCAGATAGTCGGAAACCCGCAAGAGCAGATACGCCACCTCGATCTCGCTCCGGAGAGGCTCCGGAAGGAGGTCGATTCCCAGGGCGAAGGTCCGGGATGCGGCGTGAAGGAGCTCGTTGTTGGTCGGCATGGCGATTGGAAGCTATCGGCTTGGAAGGGGCGGGTCACCCTTCCCCCCTGACGAGTTATCGGCGCCGCCGGGAGGGGACGTGGGCGGTCGCGTCTCCGCGGGTTCGGGACCGGTGGGAGCCGCAGGCGGCGAGGGAGCGGGAAGGCACCGGTCCGGGTGGTTGACCGTGGCGGAGAGCCCGTTATCCTTAAGGCTGGCCGGCGTTAGCACTCGCGCATCATGAGTGCTAACAGCGAGCGATCCAAACCTCATATCACACATCAAAGGAGGCAGGAGACCATGTCTGCTGCGAAGATCACACCGCTCCACGATCGGGTTGTCGTCAAGCCCCTCGAGGAGGACGAGCAGATGCGGGGTGGGCTCTACATCCCCGACACCGCCAAGGAAAAGCCCCAGCAGGGTGAAGTCGTTGCGGTGGGCCCCGGCAAGTACAGCGAGCAGGGTGAGCGCATCGAGCCCGACGTGAAGGCGGGAGACAAGGTCCTGTACGGGAAGTACAGCGGCACCGACGTCACCGTCGACGGGAACGAGTACCTCATCCTCCGGGAGGCGGACATCCTCGCCGTCCTCGGTTGAGTGCCCCCGAAGCCTCCTGAATTCGTCCATCCACTCGTAGGAGATATAGACAATGGCTGCTAAGGAACTCGATTTCGACATCGAGGCCCGCACCCGCCTCAAGGCCGGCGTGGACAAGCTGGCTCGGGCGGTGAAGGTCACCCTCGGCCCCAAGGGTCGGAACGTGGTGCTCGACCGGAAGTTCGGCTCCCCCACCGTCACGAAGGACGGCGTCTCCGTAGCCAAGGAGATCGAGCTCGAGGATGCCGTGGAGAACATGGGCGCCCAGATGGTCAAGGAGGTCGCGACCAAGACCTCCGACCTGGCGGGAGACGGAACCACCACCGCGACGGTTCTGGCGCAGGCGATCTTCGGCGAAGGCCTCAAGAACGTCACCGCCGGCGCGAACCCCATGGGCATCAAGCGGGGCATCGACCACGCCGTGACCCAGGTCGTGGAGGAGCTCCGCAAGCTCTCCCAGGACACCAAGGGAAAGAAGGAGATCGCCCAGGTCGGAGCCATCTCCGCCAACAACGATCAGGAGAGCGGTGACCTCATCGCCGACGCCATGGAGAAGGTCGGCAAGGACGGGGTCATCACCGTCGAGGAA
>JARRPL010000389.1:0-2938 GCA_037382905.1 Gemmatimonadota bacterium
CGCCAGGTCCCCGGCTTCGAGGACCTGAGCGACATCACCTACCACCGTTCCCTGGATCAGCGGACGGTGCGGATCGCCTTCGACCGCCCCGAGTGTCGCAACGCCTTCCGTCCGCGGACGGTGGACGAGCTCTTCCGGACGTTGGAGCACGCCCGGACGTCGTCGACGGTCGGCTGCGTGCTCCTTACCGGGAACGGGCCGTCGCCCAAGGACGGTGGCTGGGCCTTCTCGTCCGGTGGCGATCAGCGGATCCGTGGGGCGGACGGCTACCAGTACGAGGGTGAGGAGGGAGAGGTGGATCCCGCCCGCCTGGGGCGACTCCACATCCTGGAGGTCCAGCGCCTGATCCGCTTCATGCCGAAGATCGTGATCGCGGTGGTGCCGGGCTGGGCCGCCGGCGGGGGGCACAGCCTCCACGTGGTCTGCGACCTGACCCTCGCCAGCAAGGAGAACGCGAGGTTCAAGCAGACGGACCCCGACGTGGCGAGCTTCGACAGCGGGTTCGGATCGGCGTACCTCGCCCGCATGGTGGGGCAGAAGCGGGCTCGGGAGATCTTCTTCCTGGGCTTCGACTACACCGCCGACGAGGCGCTGGCCATGGGTATGGTGAACGCCTCGATCCCCCACGCGGAGCTCGAGGAGACCGCGCTGAGCTGGGCCCGCACGATCAACGAGAAGAGCCCCACCGCCATGCGCATGCTCAAGTACGGGTTCAACCTGATCGACGACGGCCTGGTCGGGCAGCAGCTGTTCGCCGGCGAGGCCACGCGCCTGGCCTACGGCACGGACGAGGCCCGGGAGGGCCGCGACGCCTTCGTAGAGAAGCGGGACAAGGACTTCTCCCGCTTTCCCTGGCACTACTGACGAGCGCGATTCTGCGTCGGTAGGTCCATCCGGCACCCGCGATCCCGTGGTGGGCGGGGGCGTCAGCGGGCCAGGATCAGGCTCGCGTTGGTGCCCCCGAAGCCGAAGCTGTTGCTCATCACGATCCTGGGCGCGACCTCCTGGGTGTCCCGAATGACGGGCATGGTGGAGAACTCGTCGTCGAGCCGCTCGAGATTGATGTTCGGGGCCAGGAATCCACGACTCAACATCTCCGTGCAGTGGATGGCTTCGAGCGCGCCGGCAGCCGCGACGGCGTGCCCTCCCAGCGATTTCGTCGAGGAGATGGGCGGTACGTCGTCGCCGAAGACCGTTCGGATGGCCCGAAGTTCTGCGGCGTCTCCCGGTTGGGTGGAGGTCCCGTGGGCGTTGATGTAGTCGACCGTCGTGACCCCTGCGTCGGCCATGGCGGCGGCCATGCACGCCGCGGCGCCCCGGCCCTCCGGGTCCGGCTGCGTGAGATGGTGCCCGTCGGAGCTGAACCCCCATCCGAGGATCTCCGCCCGGGGCTCGACGCCTCGTTCGAGAGCCTCGTCCCTGGCCTCGAGGATCAGCATGCCGGAGCCGGAGCTGAGGACGAAGCCGCTGCGGTGGACGTCGAAGGGTCGGGAGGCCTCCTCCGGGCGGTCGTTGAACCCGGCGGCCAGCACGCCCCGCATGGCGTCGAAGGTGCCCGAGAGCCCGATGTCGGCCCACTCGGCCCCGCCACAGATCGCGATGTCCGCCGCCCCTCGGCGTATGAGGTCGAAGGCCATCCCGATGGCGTGGGCTCCCGTGGCGCACGCCGAGCCGACGGTCAGGTTCAGCCCCGTCACGGGGATCACCGACGTGACGGCGGCGGAGACGGCGTTGGACATGCACCGGACGATGCTCAGGGGACTCACCCGTCGGACCCGGCCCGCCTGGACCTTCTCGTAGGCGTCGTGGACGGTGGGGGGATCGGACACCCCGCACCCCACGACACAGGATGATCGGAGCGCCCTCAGTCGATCTCGTTCCAGGCCTGCCTCCGCCATGGCCTGCAGGGCGGCGACCAGACCCATCCGCCCGGCTCCGGACAGCGGTGTGATCTCCCGCTTCTTCACCCCGAAATCGGCGAGGCTGTGCTCCCAGGGTTCGGGCTGGCCCGAGACCTGACACCCGAAGGAGAGGGCCTCCCACTCCTCCATGTGCCGGATTCCGCTCCGCCCCGCATGAAGGGCGTCACCGATCTCGGTGACGTCGTTGCCGAGGCAGGAGACGGCGCCCCTGCCCGTGATCACCACTCTTCGGGTCACGACTCGACCTTGGCCTCGATCAGCCGGGCCAGGTCACCCACGGTCCGGACATCCGTCATCTCCTCCTCCTCGATGAGGATCTCGAAGGTGTCTTCCAGCTCGAAGGCGAGATTGGCGGCGAGGAGGGAGTCGATCTCGAGATCCTCCCGGAGCAGCGTATCCGGCTTGATCGAGTCCTCCGAGACGTCGTCCAGCTCGGCGACGATACAAGCACACAGGGCCTTCCATCTCTCCTCGTTCAGCGCCATCAGACCTCCAGGGGGTGAGTCGTGTCTCAGATGCTTCCGCGCAGGGCATGCGGGTCCGGCTCGTCCACGCCGGAAGATGCAGGCCCGGGGGGACGGCGATCCAGGCGGTCTCCCAGGCGTCGAGGCAGGATGGGCCGGGGCATGGAGGAGCCGCAAGGGACGCCTCCCGAGGCAGGGAACCGCCAGCCGGAACCCGGATGCACCCAGGAAACCTCCGTCCTCCCTCGGGTCCCGGCGCGCCTACCTCTCCCGGGAGCCCGGCGCCCCGTCGCCCATTTCGCCCTCCATGGGCATCCTGATGTCCTCACCCCAGATGTGGCGCCCGAACCACTGCCAGTTGTGCCATACGGCGGCGAGCAGCTCCTTGGGTTTGGTGATGCCGTGTCCGAAGCCCTCGTACACGATGAGCTCCGCCTCGACGCCCATATCCTGGAGCCCCTGGAGGAGTTCGTAGGCGTTGGGTATGGGCACCCGCCGATCGAACTGGCCGTGCTGGATGAGCGTTGGAGTGGAGGCCTGGGTGATGGTCGT
>JARRPL010000390.1:0-5101 GCA_037382905.1 Gemmatimonadota bacterium
GTACTCCGGGATTCCCAGACGGGGCACGGCCGGAGCGGTGTAGAGGGTCTGGGAGACCTACTCCTCCAGGGTCATCCGTCCCAGGAGGTCTTCGACTCTGGCGTCCAGGGGGAGGTCGGGATTCAGGTAATCAGGGGTTTCGGCAGGGGGCATGGACGCCGCCTCCGGGCTCGGTGAACGAAGTGGCAAACCCGGTGCGCAGCTGGCACCGAGGGTCGCAAGGAACACGATGCTGCCGATTCTTCTTCGCCTGATCATGATTCCTCCAGGCCCGACGTTCTCTCCTCCGATGGATGCGCCTCCCGAGGGGTAAGATACGACGCTGCCGAGGGCCAGGCATTCGCCGAACTCGGTCCACTCCGGACCCACCCGCCCCCGGAGCCCGGGACACACTTCTCTTGACAATCGACAGTAACAGGGAATATGCTGGTGTATTGTCGATAATCTAGGTGTCCCGGAGGTCGACAGCGAGGAGCGTTCACCCGTTGGATCTCTTGAGACGATTCACCCGACGTTGCAGGGTCCTTCTCCACGGGATGAGCTTCGATGGAGAGATGGACGAGGAGATACGTTTCCATCTCCAGATGGAAACGGAAAGCAACATCCGGGAGGGGATGAGTCCCCGGGAGGCTCGGCGGCAGGCCCTCATCGCTTTTGGCGGAGTGGAGCGCTTCAAGGAACAGGGGCGGGACGCCCGAGGCGGGCGATGGCTGGAGGATCTCGTCAGAGACACGAGGCAGGCCGTTCGGGGGCTGCGACATCGTCCGGCCTTCACCGCGGCCTCGGTGCTGGTCCTGGGTCTGGGTGTGGGCTCCATCAGCCTCATGTTCTCCATCCTCAACACGGTGGTTCTGCAACCCCTCCCGTACCCGGAGCCCGATGGTCTGATCTGGGTCTGGGCGGAAAACGCGGCCGGCGTCCAGAACAGTCTCGCCTATTTGGACTACATGGACTATCGGGACGGGACCGAGGCGTTCGGGTCCCTGGCAACGTTCATGCGTTTCAGGGAGACACGGATCCTGAACGGGGGTGAAGAGGCGGAGCAGCTGGTCACCTTCCGGATCTCCTCCAACTTCTTCTCGACCCTCGGGGTGCTCCCGGCCATGGGACGGTCGTTCGTTCCGGAGGAGGAGGTGAGTGGGCAGGCCAACGTAACGATCCTCAGTCACGGATTCTGGCAGCGACGCTTCGGAGGGGATCCCGGGGTCATCGGCTCCGTGCTCCTCATGGACGGAGAGCCCGTGGAAGTGGTGGGTGTCATGCCCCCCGGCTTCGAGTTTCCCACCGGGGCCGAGGCGTGGTTGCCCCTGGAGCGAGACGCGAGCTACGCCCAGGGGAGGGGAGAGAACGACTTCTACATCGTGGGTCGCCTTCGACCGGGAGCCACGATCCAACAGGCCCAGGCCCAGATGGACGTCATAGCCGGGAACATCGCGTCCACATACCCTGACGTGATGGCCGGCTGGCGAGTCAGCCTGGTGTCGCTGCACGAGCGGTTCTTCGGTTCTGCCCGAGAGTCCATTCTCATTCTGATGGCCATCGTTTCCCTGGTGCCCCTGGTGGCCAGCGCGAACCTGGCCTCCCTCTTCATGGCCCGGGCAGTGGCTCGGAGGGCGGAGCTGGCAGCACGGCTGGCCCTGGGTGCGTCCAGGGGAAGGCTGGTTCGGCAGATCGTCACGGAGAGCCTGGTGGTAGCGGGTGGTGGAGCCCTCCTGGGCCTGGCTCTGGCCTTTGCCGGGGCCTCTCTCCTCCGGGCCTTCGCACCAGGGGTCCTGCCTCGTCTGGACGGAATCCGAATTGACACCTCGGTCCTGGTGGCCACGCTCCTGGCGGCGCTCCTGCTGGTGCCGATCTTCGGCCTGCTTCCGGCCCGAAGGGGGACCGACCTGAACGTAGGAGAGGTGATCCGGGGAGGAAGTGGGCGAAGGGCCAGCCGGCAGGAATGGGGTTTTCGAAGCGGGCTCGTCGTGACCCAGGTGGCGCTGTCTCTCATGCTCCTTCTCGGCTCGGGCCTTCTCTTCAGGAGCCTGGTCAATCTTCAATCCACCTCTCCCGGCATCGAAGTGGAGAATGTTCTGACCTTCCAGACCCTTCTCCCGTCTTTCAAGTACTCCACGACTGAGGGTGCCGAGCAGACATGGCTGGAGCTGGAGACGCGCTTGGCCGCCCTCCCCGGGGTCAGCGCCGTGGGCTTCTCCGATCGGGCACCCCTCAGCGGCGGCGGGCCCACGAATACGGTCTATCCGGTGGATCGCCCACCGGCATCGGCCGCCGACGCCCTCAGTGCCACGCGCCGGTTCGTGTCCCCGGGTTATTTCAGGGCTCTGGAGATCCCTCTGGTTTCCGGTCGCCTGTTCGAAACCACCGATCGCTTCGGGGAGAGACCGGTGGTGGTGATCAACGAGACGCTGGCACGGCAGCAGTTTCCCGGGGTGGATCCCCTGGGAAAGATCCTGGTCCTGGAGTGGAGCGCTCCCCTGAGCCTGGAAGTGATCGGAGTGGCTGCCGATGTCAGGGAGCGGGGGCTGGGGCTGAGTCCGCCTCCCATCTTCTATCTTCCCCCTCGGTGGGACTACGACATGCTGGATGTGGTTCTCAAGTCCGGGAGCGATCCCATGGATCTGGCGGGTCCGGTTGCCCAGGCGGTGCAGGAAGTGGATGAGGACGCCATCGTTTCGGGAATCCAGACCATGGAGGCGCGCCTCTCGAGCACCCTCTTCGAGCCCAGGTTCCGTTCCGCGGTGGTAGGGGCCTTCGCGGCGGTGGCACTTCTTCTCTCCCTCATCGGTCTGTACGGGCTCCTCAACTACTATGTCCAGCAGCGAAGCCAGGAGCTCAGCGTGCGCCTCGCCCTGGGGGCGAGTCAGGGTGGTGTCATCCTGATGGTCGTGAGGAAGGGGATGAGTATGGTGGGCCTGGGCATCGTCCTCGGCCTCGAAGTGTCGTCCCGCGCCGAGTCGGATGGTTATGCCTGCGAGTCGGGCATCCTCCCGACCTTCAGAACGCTGGGGCGGTTCGCCCGGCACATCTCCCGCCCCTTCTCGATTGCCTCTTCCCGGGTCGAGAACCGGTCGTTTGCTTCCTTGCCCCGGCGGCGAAGAACCCACTCCTGACCGGAGACCACGACTTCATAGATCCTCTTCTGCATGACGGCCTTTCAGTTCACACGTGATGAAGGAGCCCCTCTGGTGGTGAGGTGCGTGGAGTGGAGCGCCGGCAGTCTCCTCAAAGGCCGGGGCAGGGAGGGAATATACCTGTAGCAATTAATATTCTACCCTGGATAGGGAAGAAGGTGCCGACGCGTGTGGCTGGAAGGCCGTTGACCCGACCCGGTGGGTGGATCCATGCTTCACTGGAACCTCCACACCGGCAAGGAATCGGCGTGATGATTGCAGAGCACCGAACCGTCGAGCTACGCACCCACGGGAACGACCACATCGTGGACATCACGGGTGATGTCCAGGCTCTGGTGGCGGACACCGGTGTGCAGCAGATCGTCTTCATGGACTTCGACACCCGCCCCCGAAGACGCACGGTCCACGTGAGCGTGATGGGGGTCCAGGGAGAGGACGGCGGTGCCGCCTCTCAGGCCGTCAGCGGATGACGCGATAGTCCAGGGGCGGGTCCCGGTCTCCCAGGAGGGGCGTATAGACGAAGTCCGGCCCGACTCGCCGGGCCTGCTCCGCCGCCGCTTCCTCCACGATCCCGGGGTCCGTGAAGATCTCCACCGCCGTCAAAGCCAGCGTCTTGGCGGCTACCAGCATCCCCTTGACGCCGATGCTCGTTCCCCCGGCGGCCACCGCTTGCCAGGAGTGGGCTGCGGTACCCGGAACCCAGGTGGCGGTCCGGAGCCCCGCAGTAGGCACCACCCAGCTCACGTCGGCCACGTCGGTGGAGCCCGTGCCGCTCCGGACGAAATCGTAAGGGCGAATCTCGGCGGTGGACTCGAGAGGCGGGGAGTCTCCCGGGAGGGAGGCCCGAACGATCTCGGCGAACTTCCGCTCCGTCTCGTCGTAGGTGATGCCTCCGACCCGGTTCAGGTTCTCCCACATCACCCGCTGTAGGGTCTCGTTGGGAAGGAGGTTGTAGAGACCGTGGATCACCTCGTACTCCACCTCCGTCCCCGTTCCCCGGGCCGCACCTTCCGCCGCCGCCGCCACCCGCGCGAACAGTTCCTGAACCGTCCCGGGGTCCGGATTGCGAACGTAGTAGAACACCTCGGCGAAATCCGGGATGACGTTGGGGGCGGACCCGCCGTTGGTGATGACGTAGTGGATCCGGGTCTCCTGGGGGACGTGCTCCCTCAAGAGGTTGACCATGTAGTCCATGGCTTCGACCCCGTCCAGGGCCGAACGGCCGCGATCCGGGGCGGCGGCGGCATGGGCGGAGACGCCGTGAAACCGGAACTTGGCCGACTTGTTGGCCAGTGAGGTGGAGGGACTGGCACTGTTGCCATCCGCAGGGTGCCAGTGCAACACCACGTCCACGTCGTCGAAGTACCCTTCCCGGACCAGGTAGACCTTCCCGGCTCCACCCTCCTCGGCGGGGGTCCCGTACAGACGGATCGTCCCGGGGGTGCCCGTGGCCTCCAGCCACTCCCTGGTGGCGATGGCGGCGCCGGTGCTCCCGGTTCCGAAGAGATGGTGCCCACAGGCGTGACCGGCGGCTTTGTCGGGGAGGGGAGCCCGCTCCGGCACTGCGTCCTGGGTGATGCCCGGAAGGGCGTCGAACTCGGCCAGGATCCCGATGATGGGCTCTCCCGAGCCCCACTCCGCCACGAAGGCGGTGGGGATTCCCGCGATGCCGGCCTCCACGGAGAACCCGGCGGCCCCGAGCTCCTCCTGGAGGAGAGCGGAGCTCTGGTATTCCTGGTATCCCACCTCCGCCAGGTCCCAGATCTCCATGGCCACCGCTCCCAGGCGCTCCTGCTGGGCATCGATGAGGGAGAGGACGGAGGGGCCCCTCTCCTGGGCATACAGGGAATCGGCCGTGGGGGAGGCGAGAAGCGTCAGTAGGCTGACGAGGGCGAGCTTCCGTCCGCGGGACATGGAGTCCTCCTGCCTGGGTGAGGTGTGGTGTTACGTGGAACACGTTCGGTGTC
>JARRPL010000391.1:0-2884 GCA_037382905.1 Gemmatimonadota bacterium
ACCAGGTAGGCACCCCGGACGCCCTGGGGCACGTCCGTCTTCCCGAGGATGGTGGTCCCGGGCTCGATGGTCAGGGTGGCTTCGACGCAGCCATCCTTGGTCCCGTCTGTCCCGCAGTCCACACCCACGAAGATGGGCTGGTTCAGGATCCAGGTCTTGTCGCTGGTCCAGGTCGTGTTCGTGAGGATGTCGGAGGTCACGTTCACGAAGGTCTCGGGGATCTCTTCCGTGGTGGCGGAGCCCGTCGCGGTGGGAGATGTACCCCCTGCGTTGGTGGCCGTCACCTGGGCAAAGTAGGTCGTTGCCTCGGAGAGATTGGAGAAGGTGGCGCTCGCTGCGGCCAGGTTGTCCTGCGTCCGGTCGGCCTCACCAGCCGTGGAGAGAACCACCCTGTAGGAGTCCACCTCGCCCGAAGGAGCCGCCCAGGTCACGGTGATGGTCTGCCCGCTGACATTGAGAGCCACATTCGTAGGCGCGGCAGGGGCATCGGGAATCTCAGGTCCGGTCGTACCGTTGTCGTCACTACAGGCAGTGAGGACGAACGGTACGGCAACGAGCAGCCCCATCAGGGCCAATTGACGTATCCACGTCATGTTCTCTTTCCCTTTTCTGTGTTGCACGGTGGCAATTGGGTGCTGGTACCCGTGGGTTATAGCTCCCAGGAAAACCCGATGGAGAGCGTCCGGCCCACGGAATAGATCCGTTGCACCCGGGTGATCCCGTTGGCGGATTGCTCGAAACGGTATTGGGCATCGAGTAGGTTGGTCCCCCTCAGCTTGACCTGAGCGCCCTGTCGGAGGGGGAATGAGAGAGTGAGGTCCAGGGCGTTCCTTGGCTGTTCGTAGATGTCGGGAAGTCCCGAACCCCCTGCGGCAGCTAGACGCTTGCCGAAGCGGTTGTAGAAGACCCCTGCTTCGAAGCCACCGAAAGCCGCGTAGTCGAGGCCCAGGTTCAGGACATACGGTGCCTGGCCCTCCAGGGGACGTTTCAGGTTGGTGGGTTGGAAGATCCCGCTCCGGCTCACTGTCACTTCGGACTCGATCCAGGCGAAGTTCCCCTGCATCGAAAACCTCGACAGGGCCCTGGAGAGACGACCCAGTGAGAGCTGCAGGTCCATCTCCGCCCCGTAGAGGTTGCCCTTGTCGGCGTTCTGGAAGGAGTAGGCGGACGAGGCGGCGGCTACGAAGACCTGCTCGATGGGGTTGTCCATCTCCTTGTAGAAGACCCCACCGGAGAAGAGCTCGCCGGGCCCGAAGAACCAGTCGAAGCGGAGGTCCGCCCCACGGATGGTAGCCGGGACCAAATCCGGATTTCCCCGGAGCTGCCGGAGACTCGTGGCCTCGGTGAACTGGAAGGGCGCCAGCTCCCGGAACTCGGGACGATCCAGCGTCTGGCTCACGGCCGCCCGAAGCTTGAGGTCGTTCCGAAGGGAGTAGACCAGGTTCACGGCCGGGGCCACGTCGGTCTGGCTCACCGATGCCACGGTGGAATCGGCCCCGAAGCGGCTTCGGGAGTCCATGGTCAGGTCGTAGCTCTCCACCCGGGCGCCGACGATGGCCTGGAGCTTCCCGGTCACCGGGATCTCCATCATGGCGTACCCGGCCACGCGCTCGTCGTCGGCAGCGTAGATGTCCCCGGGCTCCACCACCTCATCGATGGCGAATTCCCCCGTGGAAGGCCGGCTCCCCACGATCGTCCCGTCCTGGAGATCCGTGTCCAGATCCTCGATGGTGCCACCCCGAAAGAGCCAGTTCAGGCGACGGGCACCGAAGTCCCGGGTGCGGTCACGGTAGGCCCCCCCGAACTTGAAGGCCCACTCCCGCCCCACGAGGCGGAAGGGGAAGCGCCAATCCAGCTCCGCGCTCGTATCGTCGTCGGTGAGCTCGCTCCAGAAGTACCGGGCGCTCTCGGTGTAGTCCAGTAGGTAGTAGTTGTCGTTGTCCAGGAGGTAGATGGACTCCCGGAGGAAGGGCTCGTGCCGGTCGGCCCGTGCCATGGTGGCCCGCCAGTCCAGGCGGGATCCAAAGAAGAGGCGGTGCTCACCGGAGAGCTGTCCCCAGGTCATGAGGCGCTGCACGAAGCGGGACCGCTCGTCCCGGAGCATCCCTCCCACGTCCTCCCCGTTCAGCCCCTCGTAGGTCCGGCCCTCATCGTCGGTGTTCAGGTTGACGGTGGCGCGGAAACCGATCTGCTGGTTCGGGTTCGGCTTGAAGGTGAGGTTCGTCACCGTGCCCCAGGTGACCGAGCGCGTGGACCGAGTAAAGGCGTAGTCCACGTTCGGGGAGGAATACTCCGCCGTCTCGGGCCTGAACGCTTCAGTTCGCCACTTCCGCTCCAGCTCGTCGTCGATCCGCTTGTAGGAGTCGGAGTAGGTCCCGGCGATGAAGTAGCCGAGCTCGCCCTCGCTGAAGAGACCGGTCCGCCCGCCGACGGAGGCGTTGAACGACCGGTTCAGGGGGGTGTCCTTGACGAACGGGGAGAACCGCTGGTCCGCGGCTCTGAGAGCCTCTCCCACAGCGACGCGTTCGGTGGGGTCCGAGGGGAGGCGACCTCCCTCCTTGATGGGTCCCATGAGACTCTGGGCTTCGGCGGGCAGGTCCCGGCTGCCGTCGTCCAGCCCCAGCCAGTCCATGCCGCCCCTGCTGTACCGTAGGAAACCGTCCTGGAACTGGCTGTTCGAATTGAAGCTGGTTCCCATTCCGAGCTTCACGGTGAACCGACTGGGGAAGTCTTTGGTCTTGATCTCCACAGCCCCACCCGAGAAATCCATGGGCCGGTCCGGGGTGTAGGTCTTCTGGGTGGTGAGGCTCTCCATGAACCCTGCTGGGAAGAGATCGAGGGGCACGACCTCCTTCTCCGGCTCCGGAGAGGGCAGCGGGGACCC
>JARRPL010000392.1:0-7683 GCA_037382905.1 Gemmatimonadota bacterium
GATCGTCGTAATCGCCGCCGTCAGCGTCGTCTTCCCGTGATCCACGTGGCCGATCGTCCCCACGTTCACGTGCGGCTTCGTCCGCTCGAACTTCGCCTTTCCCATCGCTCGTTCCTCTTGCCTGAAGGGGTTGGGGTTAGTCGTCCTTGCTGCCCATGGCCGCCATGATCTCGTCGGCCTTGGACTTGGGCACTTCTTCGTAGTGTGCAAACTGCATGCTGTAGACCGCGCGGCCCTGACTCATGGAGCGCAGGTTGGTGGAGTACCCGAACATCTCGCTCAGGGGGACGCTGGCGCCGATGACCCGGGCACCCGCCCGTTCCGTCATCCCGCCCACCTTGCCCCGGCGCGACGAAAGGTCGCCGATGATGTCACCCATGTAGTCCTCGGGCGTCACCACCTCCACATCCATGACGGGCTCGAGGATCACGGGCGACGCTCGGCGTACGCCCTCCTTGATGGCCATCGAGCCGGCGATCTTGAACGCCATCTCGTTGGAGTCCACCTCGTGATAGGAGCCGTCCACCAGCTCCACCTTCACGTCGATGACGGGATAGCCGGCGAGAACACCGTTCTCCAGCGCCTCCCGCATGCCTGCCTCCACCGAGCTGATGTACTCCCGGGGGATCACGCCACCAACGATCTTGTCCTCGAACACGAAACCCGCGCCGGCATCCGCCGGGGCGATGTTGATCACCACATGCCCGTACTGACCGCGACCACCGGTCTGGCGGACGAACTTCGCCTCGACCTTGTCCGCGGGACGACGAATCGTCTCCCGATACGCCACCTGAGGACGGCCGATGTTGGCCTCGACATTGAACTCCCGCCGGAGCCGGTCCACGATGATCTCCAGGTGGAGCTCGCCCATCCCGGAAATGATGGTCTGGCTGGTCTCGGGATCGGTGTGGACCCGGAAGGTCGGATCCTCCTCCGCCAGCTTGACCAGACCGTTCGACAGCTTGTCCTGGTCCGCCTTGGACTTGGGCTCCACCGCCACATCGATGACGGGCTCGGGGAAGTCCATGGCCTCGAGGATGATGGGGAAGTCCTCGGCGCAGAGCGTGTCCCCAGTCTTGACGTCCTTGAGCCCGATGCCGGCCGCAATGTCCCCGGCATACACCATGTCCAGCTCATCCCGCTTGTTGGCGTGCATCTGAAGGATGCGGCCGACACGCTCCCGCTTCTCCCGGGAGGCGTTGAGCACGTACGACCCGGACGGCAACGTCCCGGAGTACACCCGGAAGAAGGTGAGCTTACCCACATACGGGTCCGTGGCGATCTTGAACGCGAGGGCCGAGAAGGGGGCGTCGTCGCTGGCCTCTCGGTCCTCGTGCGTCTCGTCGTGGTGCGGCAGGTGACCCCGGATGGCCGGGATGTCCAGCGGGGACGGCAGGTAGTCGATCACGCCATCCAGGAGGAGCTGAACGCCCTTGTTCTTGAAGGCGGAACCACAGAAGACAGGGAAGAGATGGCCGTCGATCGTGGCCTTACGGATCGCGGCCCGCACCTCCTCCACCGACAGCTCCTCGCCCTCCAGGTACTTCTCCATCATGGCCTCGTCGTGCTCGACGGCGGCCTCGATCAGCTCCTGCCGGAGTTCCTCACACCGGGACCGGAGGTCCGCGGGGATCTCCTGCTCCGTATACTTGGATCCAAGCTCGTCCTCGTAGTGGAGCGCCTTCAGCTCCACAAGGTCCACGAGGCCGGTGAACATCTCACCCTCGCCCATGGGATACTGGATCGGGTGAGCGTTCGCGCCCAGTCGATCCCGCATCATCCCCACCACGTTCTCGAAGTCCGCCCCGGTGCGGTCCATCTTGTTGACGAAGGCGATGCGAGGCACGCCATACCGATCCGCCTGACGCCACACCGTCTCGGACTGGGGCTCTACGCCGCCGACGGCGCAAAACACCGCCACCGCCCCGTCCAGCACCCGCAGGGAGCGCTCCACCTCGGCGGTGAAGTCCACGTGCCCGGGAGTGTCGATGATGTTGATGCGGAAGTCGGTACCCAGGCGGTTCCAGAATGCCGTGGTGGCCGCCGAGGTGATGGTGATCCCCCGCTCCTGCTCCTGCTCCATCCAGTCCATGGTCGCCGCACCCTCGTGGACTTCGCCCATCCGATGCAGCCTCCCGGTGTAGAAGAGGATGCGCTCGGTGGTCGTCGTCTTACCGGCATCGATGTGCGCCATGATGCCGATGTTTCGCAGATGCTTGAGGGGCGTCTTCCGTGCCATCGATCTATACCTGTCTCGTGTTTCGAACCGGCGCGGGCGCCGGAGTCCGTTCGTGAAGCCGGCCGCAAGAAAAGCGCGGTCCGGATGTCAGCCTCCCTCCCGGCAGGCCGCACGAACCGCGCTTCCTGGCGACCGGAGAGGGCCCGCAGGCCATCGCGTGTCCCACTCGTATTGTGCCGCCGGGCGTCAGAGGCCCGGCGGGTCCTGCCGGATCACCACCGATAGTGGGCGAACGCCTTGTTGGCCTCGGCCATCCGGTGCGTGTCATCCTTCTTCTTGACGGTGGATCCCTCGCCGCGAGCCGCCGCCATGAACTCGGCAGCCAGACGGTCCGCCATCGTCCGCTCGGACCGGCCTCGGGCGAACCCGATCAGCCACTTGATGGCGAGGGCCTGCCGCCGCTCGGGCCGAACCTCGATGGGCACCTGATAGGTGGCACCTCCGACGCGCCGGCTCTTCACCTCGAGGGCGGGCTTGGCGTTGCTCACCGCCTGCTCGAAGATCGTCAGGCCGGGCTGACCGGACTTCTCCTCGATCACCTCGAGCGCCTGATAGAAGATCTTCTCCGCGACGGACCGCTTCCCATCGTTCATGAGACCGCTGATGAACTTGGTGACGACCGGAAATCCTCTCCGCTACTTGGGCCGCTTGGCGCCGTACTTGGAACGGCCCTGGCGGCGATCCGAAACGCCGGACGTATCCAGGGTGCCCCGGACGATGTGATACCGGACGCCAGGCAGGTCCTTCACACGGCCACCGCGGATAAGCACGATGGAGTGCTCCTGGAGGTTATGCCCCTCTCCACCGATGTAGGCCGTCACTTCGAATCCGTTCGTGAGACGCACACGGGCCACCTTGCGGAGGGCCGAGTTCGGCTTCTTCGGCGTGGTCGTGTACACGCGGGTGCACACGCCACGGCGCTGAGGATTCCCCTGAAGGGCAGGCGACTTGTTCTTCTTCTGGATCGCCTTGCGTCCCTTCCGGACGAGCTGGTTGATGGTAGGCATAAATCAGGATCGCAGGGAAGCTCCCCACCGGGGCGAGGAGGCTTTCTTAGAGAGCTTGCTAACTTACCAACGGTGTCCGGGGGTGTCAACGGTCTGTTCGTCCGCACCTCCCGGCCCGCAGAGGTACACCGCCGCACCCAAGGCGTCCCGTCGAAGAGAAGAAACGGACCGCCCCGCCAAGGTCGGCGGAGCGGCCCGTTCACGAGCCACGAAGCGGCCGGGCGACTACTCCCCGCTCTCGGACTCGGCGCCCAGCCCCAGCAGCAGATCGCCGGGCTCGGACAGGGGCAGAATCTCGTCTTCGTAGAACGACTGATCCACCATGAACTCCACGTCCTGATACCGATGAATCCCGGTACCGGCGGGGATCAGGTGACCGATGATGATGTTCTCCTTGAGACCCTTGAGATCGTCTCTCGCCCCCCGTACCGCCGCGTCGGTGAGAACTCGAGTGGTCTCCTGGAACGACGCCGCCGAGATGAAGGACTCCGTCGTGAGACTCGCCTTCGTGATCCCGAGCAGGAGCGGCTCGCTCCGGGCCGGCTTCTGCCCCTCGCCGACGGCGGCCTGGTTGGCAGCCCGGAACTCGGAGCGGTCCACGTTCTCGCCCTCCAGCAGCTCCGTCTCACCGGGGTCGGTGATCTTCACCTTCTGGAGCATCTGGCGCACGATCACGCCGATGTGCTTGTCGTTGATCTTCACGCCCTGTAGGCGGTAGACCTCCTGGATCTCGTTCAGGAGATACTCCTGAACCGCCCTGGGCCGCTTTCCGCGCTTGATGTCACCGAAGCTGATACGCCCGTCGATTTCGGTGATGACGGCCGGGTCCTTGGGACGTCGAGCCTCGAAGAGCTCGGCGACACGGGGGAGACCCCCGGTGATGTCCCGGGTCTTGTAGACCTCCCGGCTGATCTTCGCCAGCGTATCTCCCGGCGCGACCTTCTCGCCGTCGGAAACGGTCAGCTGGGCCCCGACGGGGATGATGAACTCACGAAGCTTCTCCCCGTCGTCCGACACCACCTGGATCGTGGGATGGAGCTTCTTGTCCCGGTCCTCGATGATGGTCATCTGTCGACGCCCGGTGGACTCGTCGAGCTCCTCCCGCATGGTGACGTCGTCCACGATGTCCCGGAATCTCAGAACACCCGGGATGTCGGCGACGATGGGCTCGGAGTAGGGATCCCAACTGAAGAGCAGGTCCCCGGCGGAGATCACCTCTCCCTCCTCCACCGCCAGGGTGGCGCCGTAGGGGACCGACAGGCGGCTCCGTACCATCCCCTCCTTCGTCTTCATGATGATCTGACCTTCCCGCGAGGTGATGACCTTCTCCTCGTTCGGCGTGTCCACGGTGGTGACCCGGTCCAGGCTCACCACACCGTCGATCTTGGACTTCCGCTGGGTCTGGGCCGCGATCCGGGAAGCCGTTCCGCCGATGTGGAAGGTACGCAGGGTCAGCTGCGTCCCCGGCTCCCCGATGGACTGCGCCGCGAGGATACCCACGGCCTCGCCGATGTCCACCGTCTTCATGGTGGCGAGATTTCGGCCGTAGCACATCCGGCACACCCCGCGGTTCGCCTCACAGGTCAGAACCGAGCGGATCTTCACCATCTGGATTCCGGCGTCCTCGACGGCGTCTGCCGTATCCTCGTCGATGAGCTCCCGTGCCTCCACGAGCAGCTCGCCATCGATGGGATCGTAGACATCCTCCAGGGCCACATTGCCGACGATCCGGTCCTTCAACGGCTCGATGATGTCCTCCCCCTCCTTGAGGGCGGTCATCTCGAGTCCCAGGATGGTGCCGCAATCCTCCACGGTGACCGTGACGTCCTGGGCCACATCCACCAGGCGACGCGTGAGGTATCCCGCGTCGGCCGTCTTGAGGGCCGTGTCCGCCAACCCCTTCCGGGCGCCGTGGGTGGAGATGAAGTACTCCACCACCGTCAGGCCTTCCCGGAAATTCGACTTGATGGGGGATTCGATGATCTCGCCGATCCCACCGGTCAGCTTCTTCTGGGGCTTGGCCATGAGGCCGCGCATCCCGGCCAGCTGCCGCATCTGGTCCCGATTACCCCGGGCCCCGGAGGTCATCATCATGAAGACCGGATTGAAGCCGTCCTTCGACCGCTCCAGGTGACGCACCATGGCGTCCGCCACGTCGTTGTTCGCGTGGGTCCAGGTGTCGATGACCTTGTTGTACCGCTCGCCGTTCGAGATGTAGCCGCTGGCGTAGGCCTTCTGGAAGCGCCCCACCTGCTCGTCGGCGTCCTGGAGGATCTCGTACTTCTCGCCGGGCACCTCGAGGTCCTCGATACCCACCGAGATTCCGCCCAGAGTCGCATACCGGAATCCGAAGGACTTCAGGTTGTCCAGGAACTCCGTCGTGGCGGACAGCCCGGCTTCCGTGAAGCACGCGAAGACCAGATCCCCGAGCTCCTTCTTGCCGAAGGTCTGGTTCAGGAAGCCCAGGACCGGCGGGATGATGGAGTTGAACAGAACGCGTCCCGCCGTCGTCCGATGCCAGGAGCCTTCCTCCTCTCCGGAAGGCCCGACCCAGAACCAGACCGGAGAATGGAAGCTGACCTGATCCCGCTCCAGGGCCATCTCCACATCCCCGAAGCTCCCGTAGCGGGGCGCTTCGGCGAAGATGGCGCTCAGCCGCTCCTCGGCCGCCTTCCGGGCATTCTTGGAGGCTTTCTGATTCCCGACGGTCACCTCCAGGTCCTTCATCTCCAACGACGGATTGGTCAGGTAATACGACCCGATAACCATGTCCTGGGTCGGCGCAGCGACAGGCTGCGTATCGCCTTGCCTTCCACCAGAACCGGCTCGAAGGCCTGGATTCCGAGTCGGTGCAGCGTGGGTGCCCGGTTCAGGAGAACCGGATGGTCCTTGATGATGTCCTCGAGCACCTCGTAGACCTTCGGGTCGTCACGCTCGACGATCTTCTTGGCGCGCTTGACCGTTTCGGCCTCGCCCCGCTTCTCGAGCTCGTGGATGATGAAGGGCTTGAAGAGCTCCACCGCCATGGCCTTCGGCAGGCCGCACTGGTGGAGCTTGAGCTCCGGGCCCACCACGATGACCGACCGGCCCGAGTAGTCCACCCGCTTCCCGAGGAGATTCTGCCGGAAGCGTCCCTGCTTCCCCTTCAACATGTCGCTCAGGGACTTGAGCGGCCGCTTCCCCCGACCACGGATGGCCTTGGAACGACGACCGTTGTCGAAGAGGGCATCCACGGCCTCCTGCAACATGCGCTTCTCGTTCCGGAGGATGACCTCGGGAGCGCGCATGTCGATGAGCTTCTTGAGCCGGTTGTTCCGGTTGATGACGCGCCGGTAGAGATCATTCAGGTCGGACGTCGCGAACCGACCGCCGTCCAGCGGCACGAGGGGCCGGAGATCCGGAGGGATGACCGGGACCACGTCCAGGATCATCCAATCGGGATGGTTCCGCTGGTCCGGCGTCTCGCCGGAGTTCCGGAGCGCATCCACCACCTTGAGACGCTTCAGCTTCTTCTTCTTCCGGTGCTGGCTCGTCTCGTGGGCGATCTCGTAGCGAAGCTGCTTGGCAAGACGGTCCAACCCCTTCCCGTCGGAATTCCGGTCCGCGATGCGCCGATCGGAATCGTCCAGCGTCTGGAGGAGGTGACGGACCGCCTCGGCGCCGATCTCGGCGCGGAACCGGTCGTCTCCCTCCTCACGGGCCTTCACGCGGAGGTCGTAGTATTCGTCCTCGTCCAGCAGGTCCAGGAACTCCAGATCCTGCTTGCCCGGGTCGATGACCACGTAGTTGGCGTAATAAACGACCTTCTCCAGGTCCCGCAGGGTCATTCCCAGCAGGTAGCCCAGCTGACTGGGCAGCGTCTTGAAGAACCAGATGTGGGCCACCGGCACCGCCAGCTCGATGTGGCCCATCCGCTCCCGGCGAACCTTGGAGAGGGTCACCTCCACGCCACAGCGGTCACAGACGTGACCCCGGAAGCGAATGCGCTTGAACTTTCCGCAGTGGCACTCCCAGTCCTTGACCGGCCCGAAGATCCGCTCACAGAAGAGGCCGTCCCGCTCGGGCTTGAAGGACCGGTAGTTGATGGTCTCCGGCTTGGTCACCTCGCCGAAGGACCAACCTCGGATCTCATCCGGGGAAGCGAGCTTCAGCTGGATGAAGTCGAAGTCTGCGGAGCGCTGTTCACGCGCACGGGGAAAATCGATCATGTGCGAACCCGTCCTGGGTTGAAGTCCCGGGAATCATCCCGGAATGGCAAACTCAATATCGAAGGCCCGGGCCGGCGCCCCCGAGAGGGCGCCGGAACCCGTTTCGCTAGTCTTCCTGTCTCTAATATCTTCTAGCCTTTGGCTACATAATGTACATAGAAAGATAGATTTATTATCAACTTTTTCAAGATTACTTGAATAATTCATTACACATTCATAATTAAGACAA
>JARRPL010000393.1:0-2855 GCA_037382905.1 Gemmatimonadota bacterium
GATCCACGGGGGCTGGGAGAGGAGGAGGCCCGGGCCCTGGCCCGGGAGGGGAAGGCGCTGGTGTGGATCGACGGAGGGTTGCACGCCACCGAGGTCGCCCACGCCCAGCACACCATCCAACTGGCCTACGACCTGGTCACCGGGGACGACGACCCGGAGATCCAGGCCATCCTGGACGAGGTCATCCTCCTCCTGTGGCCCTCCATCAACCCCGACGGACAGACGTTGGGGGCGGACTGGTATGCCGGGAACGTGGGCACACCCTACGAGGTGGCTCCCACGCCCTTCCTCTACCAGAAGTACGTCGGGCACGACAACAATCGCGACGGCTACATGATCAACCAGATCGAATCCCGCGTCGTGACCCGGGTGGCCCGGGACTGGGAGCCCCAGGTCCTCTACAACCACCACCAGAGCTCCCCCTTTCCGACCCGGATCTGGATCCCCCCGTTCGCCGAGCCGGTCTCGCCCCGGGTCCACCCCCTCATGTGGCGGACGGTGAACCTCATCGGCATGTCCATGGCCCAGACGCTGGAGGAGCGGGGCCAGAAGGGGGCGACCCACATGGGCACCGGGTTCGACAACTGGTACCCGGGCTTCATGGACCACGCCAACAACTTCCACAACGTGGCGTCCTTCCTCACGGAGACGGCCCTCTACCGCTACGCCACGCCCCACTTCTACACGCTGGGCGACTTCCCCTCGGACGAGCGGGAGCTCCGGCCCCGGTCCCTGTACTCCTCCCCCTGGGAAGGCGGATGGTGGCGCCTGCGGGATGCGGTGGACTACATGCTCACCGCCTCCTTCTCGGTCCTGGATTTCGCCGCCAAGTACCGCTACGACCTGCTCTTCAATCGCTACCAGGCGGGCCGGGACGTGGTGGCTCAGGGGACTGCGGAGCCTCCCTACGCCTACTTCATCCCCCAGGATCAGCGGGATCCGGTGGCCGCCGCGGAGCTGCTCCGTCGGCTGGCCTTCAACGGCATCGAGGTGCACCAGCTCATGGAGGGCGTCCAGTTCGAGGGGCTGACCTATCCCCAGGGGACCTGGGTGATCCCCATGGACCAGCCCTTCGCGAACTTCGTCCGCCAGCTCTTCGATACCCAGGAGTATCCGGACCTCCGTCAGTATCCCGAAGGACCTCCGGATCAGCCCTACGACCTGGCGGGCTGGACCCTCCCCTTCCAGATGGACGTCCGGGTCGTTGCCGCCCGCTCTCCGGTGGACGGGATCGCAGGGGTCATGGCTCCGGTGCGGGGGGAGGCCACGGCCTGGGACGCACAGGGGGACGCGTCGCCCTTCGACTCGCCGCCCGGCGTGGGTTTCGACAGCCATCCGGTGGCGGCGGGGATCGTTCCGCCTGCCGGCCGGGCGGAGGGTGGCGGCGGGGCCCTGATCCTGGATCCGGCCCAGAACAACAGCTACAAGGCGCTGGGGCGGGCCTGGGCGGACGGAGCCCGGGTACGGTTCCAGCCGGGGGAGCCCGGAGCCGACGGGGAGGCCGGGAGCTCCGGTCGCTGGGTCATCGACGGCCTCTCCGGGGATGCCCGTGGCCGGCTCGTGGAGGATCTTCACCTCCAGGCCCGCCGCGGGGACGGCGACGGAGTCGACGTGCCCATGCCCCGGGTCGGACTCTATCGGCCCTGGGACGCCTCCATGGACGAAGGCTGGACGCGCTGGGTGATGGAGATGTACGAGATCCCCTTCACCTCGCTCTACAACCCCGACGTCCTGGCTGGCGGCCTTCGGGATCGCTACGACGTGATCGTCATCGCCGACATGGGGACCCGCACCCTTCTCGACGGATTCGCCCCCGGCACGGTGCCCGGACGTTATGCCGGCGGGATCGGCGCGGAGGGGGTGCGTGAGCTGGATGCCTTCGTCCGGGAGGGCGGCACCCTGGTCACCCTCAACCGGGCGAGTCGGTTCGCCATCGACCAGCTTCACCTGCCGGTGCGGGACGTGGTGGCGGATCTGGACCCCGAGGAGTTCTACGTGAGCGGTTCCATCCTGGAGGTCCACACCGACCCTTCCCACCCGGTCATGTCGGGGATGCGGGAGCGGGCCCCGGTGATCATCGCCGACAGCCCGGTCTTCACCATCGAAGAGGACTTTCGCGGACACGTGCTGGCCCGGTACGCGCCGGCGGGTTCGCCCCTCCTCTCCGGTTACCTGCTGGGCGAGGGCTTCCTGAACGGCTACGCCGCCGCCGTCGAGGTGGAGCATGGGCAGGGTCGGGTGGTCCTGCTGGGGATGCGGCCCCAGTGGCGGGGACAACCCTGGGGCAGCTTTCGGATCCTCTTCAACGCCGCGTTGTACTCCAAGGCGGTGGCGGACGAGGCTCCGGAAAATCCGGACTTCTGGGTTCCGCCCACGGGGGAGATCAGGGTGACGGAAGAGCAGAGCCGGGGCCGATAGACGATGATGCCTCTCACACCGTGGGTGCGACGGCTGTTGGTGGCGAATGTAGCGATGTTCTTCCTCGCGCAGCCGGGCACGCCGCTCTACTTCACCCTCTGGTTCGATCCCTCGGCCTTCTTCCGGGAGCCCTGGACCGGGATCACCTACCAGTTCCTTCACGCCGGCTTCTGGCACCTGGGTTTCAACATGCTGGCGCTGTACTTCTTCGGGCCGCGCCTCGAGGAGCGGATGGGGGGCGGCCACTTCCTGGCGATGTATCTCGGGGCCGGCTACATGGGAGCCCTTCTGAGCCTCCCCATCGGAGGGCCCATGGTCGGAGCCTCCGGTGCTGTGTTCGGCGTCCTTGCCGCGTACGCCGCCATCTGGCCGCGGACGGTTATCTACATCTGGGCGATCCTCCCCATCCAGGCCTGGGCGCTGGCCCTGATCATGGT
>JARRPL010000394.1:0-4796 GCA_037382905.1 Gemmatimonadota bacterium
GGTGGGGGGCGGGGCCGACCCTGCGCCCCATATCCCCGGACGCCTTCAGCGCCGGCGGGACCATCTTCATCTTCCGACGTGACCGGGAAGGGCGGGTGACGGAAGCGAGCTTGAGCCAGAGCCGGGTCTGGGACCTGCGCTTCCGGAAGATCCGTTGAGGAATACCACGACGCAGGAGGTCCGGATGGACAGGTGCAAGGCTGCCTGGGCGAGGCCTGGCGGTACCGGGAGGGCACCGGAAGGCTGGCGGGGGTGGGGATGCCGGGCCCCCTTGGGACACCAGGCGCTAGCGCTCTGCATCAGCATCTCGGTAGCCCTGGTCCCCCTCCTGGCGGGGCAGGATGCCGCATGGGCCCAGACCTCCCAGGCTCCCCCGACTCGGGCCGGGGACTCCGCGGCATCACGGCTCTGGGCACCTCCGGCCTCTCAGGCCGCCGGTCCCCTCTCCGTCCTGGACGCCACCATACCGGAGCTCCAGGAGGCCATGGCGCGGGGGGAGCTCACCTCCGTTGATCTGGTGGAGATCTACCTGGCCCGCATCGAGGCCTACGACCGGGACGGTGCCCGGCTGAACGCCATCGTACGGATCAATCCCCGGGCCCGGGAGGAGGCCGCCGCCCTGGACGAGGAGCGGGCTCGAGGCGCGGTCCGGGGGCCCCTGCACGGAATCCCGGTAATCGTGAAGGACAACTACGACACCCATGATCTCCCCACCACAGGGGCTTCCGTGGCCCTGGCCGGGATGATTCCCCCGGACGACGCGTTCCAGGTGAAACGTCTTCGGGAGGCGGGGGCCATCGTCCTGGCAAAGTCCAACATGCACGAGCTCGCCATGGGCATCACCACGGTGAGCTCTCTGGGGGGGCAGACCCGCAACCCCTACGATCCCGCCCGAAATCCTGGAGGTTCCAGCGGGGGCACTGGGGCGGCCGTGGCGGCGGCCTTCGGGGTGGTGGGTTGGGGCACCGACACCTGTGGCTCCATACGGATCCCCAGCTGCTTCAACAACCTCTTCGGCCTCCGGCCCACCAAGGGGCTGTCCAGCATCGATGGGATCATTCCCCTGGCCCACACCCAGGACGTGGGTGGGCCTCTGGCACGGAACGTCACTGATCTGGCGGTGGCACTGGACGCCACGGTGGGGCCGGATTCGGCGGACCCGGCCACCCTTGCCCTGGAGGGGCGGGAGATCCCACGGTTCCGGGATGCTCTGGATCCCGAGGCCCTCCAGGGGGTGCGCCTCCTTCGGGCCGCCATCGGCAGGATGGTGGAGGCGGGGGCCGACACGGTGACCGTCGAGATCCCGAAACTGGAAGAGCTGGCACGGGCGTCCGGAGTCATCAACTACGAAGCCAAGTTCGACCTCATGGACTACTTCGCCGCCACCCCCGGGGCGCCCGTGGCCTCCCTGGAGGAGATCCTGGACCAGGGCCTCCACCACGAGGCTCTGGAGGACGCCTTCCGGAGGAGGGAGCGGGTGGAGGTCCGGGACTCGGAGGAATACCGGACGGCGCTGGCCAAACGGGACGCCCTCGCTGCCGCCCTTCTGACGGCAATGGAGGAGAACGGGGTGGATGCCTTGGCCTATCCCAATGTGCGTCGGAGGCCGGCCCTCATCGGGGAGTCTCAAGGAGGGTCCAATTGCCAGGTCAGCGCCGGATCGGGCTTCCCGGCCATGGCCGTCCCGGGAGGGTTCACCGAGGACGGCTTGCCCACGGGGCTGGAGGTTCTGGGAAGGCCCTTCGACGACGCCCGGCTGGTGGCCATGGCCTACGCGTACGAGCAGGCGGTGCATCCACGCCGGCGTCCCCCGGCGGCACCGGCCCTTGAAGACGGAAGACTCCCGGCCCCGGTGCCCTTCGAGATCACGGTCCCGGTGGTCCCCGGCGAAGAGGGATCGCTCTACGGGCGGTTCGCCTTCGATCCGGTGGTACGGACCCTGGCCTTCGACGTGGAGGTCTCGGGGATCCCGGAGGAAGAGGTCTACGCGGTGACCCTCCACCGGGTGGGGCAGGAGTCCTCGGGCCCCGTGATCCATCGACTGATGGGCCCCGGACAGTCCCGGGAGGCGGGCGTCGTGGCCCTCGGTAATTCCGGAGCCGAGGAGCTCGTGGCCGGGGGGTTGTCACTGGCCCTCTATACCGCCTCACACCCCCGGGGCCTCTGGACGGCCCTTCGGCTGCCGCCGCGCGACGATCCCCGGTAGAGAGGATCTCTGCTGGACTCCGGCTGGAGGGGAAGTGCAAGCGCCGGGTCGTCCACTTCGGATCCTGCGGCACCCTGGCGATCCACGGAAACCGACTGAATCGGTTTCTGGAACGAACCGAGGCCCTTGCAGTCTGCGGCTACGAGGGAGACGTGGACTGGATGCTCTCCACCGCTTTTGAGATCGTGCTGCTCAGCGGGTTTCAGCAGAACACCTTCACCCGGCCCGGGATGGCGGCCGTGGAACGACGAGTCCGCTCGCAGGCCGCTCGGCTGGTTCGGGACCTGAAGTTCAGAATGGTCGTCGCCCCCAGGAGGTCACGGGGGAGAAGGGCTCAGTCCTCCTCCTCCGGAGACCAGGGATAGGACAGCATGAGCCTGGCCCGGGTCACCCGATCAAGGTGTGGGAGCCCGTCGTCCGTAATTTCTCTCACCACCTTCAACAGTGTCGTGAGCTTCTTCTTTTCTTCCGCGTCGTCTCCGTCGAACTGCAGATAGACGGCCTCGGGCTTCTTGGGCTTCCGCAGGGAGAACTCCTTCGCCTTTCCGACGATGCGGGAGGCCACCAGCCCCGCCCCTTCCAGCACCGAAAGGTGGTGGTACAGGTGGTAGCGGTTCTCCCCGGTGATCTCCTCCAGCTCCACCGTGGTGCGGGTGTCCTTCTCCAGAGCCTTGAGGATCCCCTGTCGGGTGGGGTGGGCGGCGGCCTTCACCAACTCGCTGGTGTAGGATCGCCCGGAGTTGGATGCGCGGTTACCTGCCCTTGGAGGAGTCATCGCCGGTCCCCTTCTTCTTTCGGTCCCCCTTCCGCTTCATCTGCATCCTCTTCTCATAGAGGACACGGGACACCATTCCCCGGGAAGTGAGCGCGCTCTCCACCGCCCCGAGGTTGGCGTCGTCCGCTCCCAACTCGGCGTACCGGGCGAACTCGGCCTCGCCGATCCCCTTCTCCTTCAGGAAGGTGTAGGTGCTCCCGGCGTGTCTCTGGGTCCGGGTCTCGGTGCGCTGGAGGTAGAAGTGGGAGATCATGTGATACACCCGACCCTCTGCGAACTCGAAGGTCACAAAGACCGCCGGCTCGCCGTACTTCTTGCCCAGCTCCTTCGAGGTCACCAGCACGTGGACCTTCTCGGGATCCAGCACCCGGATCGGATAGCTGCTCCCCTCGAGCCACCACTGGGGATCGTCGTCGGGGCCGAGGATGGAGGAGAGGAACGGGTCCTCCCGGTCCAGGATCTCCACACGGACCACCTCGTCTGCCGTGGAGCGCCCGTTGTATTCGAGGAAGCCCGGGAAGGCGGGCTCCACGACGTGCTTCAGCGCCCAGTCCGTGGTGAAGAGGAACCCGCCCTCCTCCACGAACTGGTGCAGCTTGCGAAGCCCCTGGGGGGAGAAGTGGCCGGGGCAGTTCACGAAGATCACCTGGTCCGGCCGGAGGTTGGCGTTGTCGATCTGCCGCGGGTCCACGGCGGTGCAGGGAATCCCTCCCTGGCCGAACACCTGCTCGATGTGGTCGTACTGCCCGTGGGTGACAATGACGTCGGCGGCGTTCAGGTCCTCCAGCTCCTGGAGAGCCTCCGGAGCCTCCTTCCGGAGCTTGTCCCTGAGCAGCTCGTCGGCCACCCGGTAGGCGGATTGCATGGTCATGCTGAATCTCCAAGGTATCCGATGGTTGAGTAAGTTCCAACTTACCCAGGGGCAGGAGGCGAGTCAATACTTACTTACCGATCTCGTGGAAGATGGGGAGGGAGGTGTTTTGCGATGTGGGGCCGAAACCCATATTCATCGGAATCGCAGGTGGGGCAGAAGAGATCGGTTCTGTCATTCCCCGGACCCGGAGGGAGTCATCGTGAAGGAGCCCATCAGCTTCACCCTGAACGGTGAGGCGATAACGCTGGAAACCGAGGTCGACCGGAAGCTTCTCTGGGTGCTGCGAACCGACCTGGAGAAGACCGGCACGAAGTTCGGGTGCGGGTCGGGGTTCTGCGGGTCGTGCACCGTGCTGGTGGACGGGGTGGCGGTGCGGTCGTGCATCACCAATCTCGACTTCGTGCGGGGGAAGGACGTGACCACCATCGAAGGTCTCGCAGCGGAGGGGGAGCTCCACTCCCTGCAGCGGGAGTTCTTGGAGCGGGGCGCGTACCAGTGCGGGTACTGCACGCCGGGGATGATCATGAACGCCCACGGGCTCCTTCAGAGGAATCCCCGGCCCACCCGGGAAGAGATCGTGCGAGGGATGGAGAACAACCTGTGCCGTTGTTCCGCCTACAAGCGGATCATCGAGGCCATCGAGGCCTACGCAGGGGCGAACGGAGGCGGCCATGAGTGACGTGAAGAACATGGACCGCCGGGAGTTCGTGAGGCTCCTGGGCGGCGGGATCCTGGTGACGGTGAACCTGGGGCCCCTGACCCTCTTCAACTCCTCCGCGGAACCGGCGGCCCAGGGCCGGGGCTACCCCGAGGACATCAACGCCTATCTCCACATCGCGGAGGACGGCCAGGTCACCCTCTACTCCGGCAAGATCGAGATGGGGCAGGGGGTCATGACCTCCCTCTGCCAGATGGCGGCGGAGGACCTCGGCGTCGGGCTG
>JARRPL010000395.1:0-4005 GCA_037382905.1 Gemmatimonadota bacterium
GAAGTCGTAGACCAGTAGATTGGATCCCTGGGCCACCTCCTGGGAGGAGGTGATCAGGTCCACCGACTGGATGAAGGGCGAGCCGGTCAGCCGTGTCATGAACTCGGCCACGGCGAAGTTGTTGCCCGCCTGCCCCGTGATGCTGGCCCGGAGGTCCGGCGGGGGAGAGCTCTGGGTGACGCTCGTCAACCAGGTGTAGTCCGGAAGCGACCGGGCGATCTCGTCCAGGACGTGGGGCCAGAGGTAGCGCTTCTCGTCGATCCCCTGGATGATCTCCACCCTCTGGATGATCGAGTCGCGCCGGGCCAGGAGCCCCTGCACCTCCGCGATGATCTCCGCGTAGCGGGCGGAGTCCTGCACCGCCGCCTCGATGGCGATCATCGTCTCCTCCTCCTGGTTCCGGAGCCCCAGGTACAGCCAGGCGCTCGCCGCCACCGAGACGATGACCACCGCGGCGGCTCCGAGGACCCACTTGTCCGAGGGGAGACCGGCGAAGCTGGGCATCCGGAATCCTCCTCCGGAGCCCTTCTTCTTCGACTTCCGGGCCTTCTTCTTCCCACCCGGGATGAGATTGACTTGGATCACGGTCGTTCCTCGGTCAGGTCGAGCGGAGCGCGAGGCCCAGCGAGAGGAGGAGCATCGGTGCCGCCTCCTCCAGGTTCAGCACTCCGCCGGCCTCGGGATCCACCGGGACCCGCTCGAAGGGGTTGATCAGGTGCGTCTGGACGGACATGCGGCGGGTGAGGGCCTCGGCCATGCCCGGGATCCGGGCACCGCCGCCGCTCACGTAGATGCTCCCCAGGCCCTCGCCGGACTGACGGGTCATGAGGAAGGCGGCGGCCCGCTCGATCCCGACTCCCACCTCGTCGGCGGCGGACTCCACCACCTGGTCGAGTCCCGGCACCGACTCCCGTCCCTGCACCACCTTCTCGGCCTGCTCGGAGGTGAGCCCCCGCTCCCGCTGGAGGTCCTCCCGGACCCGGCGGGAGCCGAAGGGGATGTCCCGGGTGAGGATGGGGACACCGTCCTCCAGGATGTTCACGTTGGTGACCTCGTGGCCGATGTTCACCAGGGCCACGATGCCGGCCATCGCGTCGGGGTAGTTGAACTCGAAGGCGTTGTGGAGGGCGAAGGCGTCGACGTCGATGACGTTGGGCGAGACCCCGGCCTCATGGAGCAGTCCGACCTTGTTGTCCACCAGCTCCCGCTTGGCGGCCACCAGGAGCACTTCCATCCGTACCCCGTCGTCGTCGGGGTTCAGGATCTGGAAGTCGAGCTCGACGCTCTTGATGTCGAAGGGGACGTGCTGCTCCGCTTCCCAGCGGATGACGTCCCGAGCGTCGGACTCGCTCATCCGGTCCATCTCGATCTTCTTGATGATCACGTCGTGGCCGCCGACACCGGTGACCACGTCCCGACCCTTGAGTCCGATCTCCTGGAACAGCCCGCTCACCGTGTCCGAGACCAGGGCGTGATCCATCACTTCGCCGTCCACGATGGTATCGGGGAGGAGCTGCCGCATGGCGACCCGCCGGACCTCGGGCTGGCCGCCCGAATGGTCCACCTCCACCACCTTCACGAAGCCCGAACCGATGTCGAGCCCGACCGTGGAATTCTTCCGTCCGAAGAGGGCCATGCTAAGGTCGCTCGCTAGAGGGTTGGGGGAACAAATTTTTCCCTAAACTCATGTTTCCACGCTACGCCTGCCGGAAGTGGCGTGTCAAGAAAATTCTGACAGCTCTCCGGCCACACAAAAATCAGTAAACATTTGATTACATCTTAGGCCAGAATTCGCCGCACACGCTGCCTATCAGCCAACGCGTACGGCGGATTTCTGCGGTTTTCTAGTTGCCCAGATTCGACATGTCCACCCAGCTCCGTTCCGGGAGCGGACTGGCGATGGCGAGGGCGGCATTGTTCAACAAAGCCCGGGTGACGGCACAGCTCGAGAACTGGACCAGGGCGTCCCCCAGGACGGTGGTGGTGGAGAGCTCGACGTTGGCCGCAATGAGGCCACCGAAGAAGTGGCCGCCGGTCCCCGCGGTGGAGACGGTTCCCCGGACCACCACGGGCCCGAAGAAGGTGTAGCCCCCGTTCAGCTGGAGGTCGCCCTCGACCAGGAGGATGCCCTGTCCGAAGTCCCCGGACTGGATCCGGGCGTCCCCCTGGATGTGGATGACCGGGAAGTGGTTCCCGCACGCACTGCGGGGCTGGTACGGGTTGCCCCAGTTGAAGAGGAGGGACGTATCGCAGTACCAGGTGCCACCCACCTGCACCGAGTCGGGGTCCGTGTCGGAGATGGTGAGGCCCCCGGGGACGATGTTGGTCGCCATCGACACGAGCTCGGTCCAGGTCAGGTCGCCGTAGGTGAGCAGGTCGTTGGAGGTGAGGGCGGGGTTCTCCGCAACCGCTGGATCCCCGTCGAGCTCGAAGTTCGACCCGCTGAACTGGACCTCGCTGGCGTCGTCGATCATGACGCCGGGGGCGTCGTCGAGACGCTCCGGATCGCAGTAGTCCGTGCCCCAGGAGGGGGGAATCGAATCCTGCCCGAAGACCTGCGACGACCCACCCACGGTCAATCCGCCGACCGTGGTCAGAGCCGCCGGAGGACGCATGTCGATGGTGCGGATCTTCGCCAGCGTCGCCACCCGCCGGGTGGCTCCGTTCAGCATGGGCCCGCCGTCGGTGATCACGCCCCGGGAGTCGAGCATGTACATCCAGTCCGAGACCTTGGTGATCTCGACCCGGTAGAAGCCCTCTCCGTCCACCGAGTCGACCACCACGTCGCTCTCCTGGGGAAGGAGGGCCCCGAAGCGGGGGGCGTTCCAGTTCTCCATGACGTCGTTGACCCGCGTCTGTCGAGGGTCGGTCCGGTCTTCATATGTCGTCTCCTGGCCGTCGCACGGCCGCTGGTGCCGTGATCGGTCAGTTGCGCATGTAGATGCTGGCGCTCAGGGAGTCCACGATCGGAGTCCCCTTCGGATCGCTGGCGCCGGGATAGCTGCGGAGGGTCACCGCGACCCGTTCGATGTCGCCCACGGTGGTCGCGGTATTGCCGGCGGCATCGAAGTACTCGAAGCCGAGCCCCGGCTGGCCACCGGCTCCGGAGAGGGGGCCCACCAGGGGGACCCAGTCTCCACCGTCCTCGGAGCGACCGAGATACTCCTGACCGTCGAAGGACATCAGACCGTACTCGTACAGGACGTAGCTGCGGATGGGCGCGCCGACCCGTACGGAGTCGGCCAGGAAGGTGGCCGTCTGGCCCGTGAACGCCATCCGCGCCGCCTCGTAATCCACTCCGTCGAGATCCGTGCAGACGGCGGTGGTGTCGATGCTGGTGACGAGGCCCTTGATCCAGGTGTCGTCACTGGTCCTGTACTCGTCGTTGTCGGCGAAGATGACCACGGAGTCGCCGGCCTCGAAGTCGTTCAAGACCTTCCGGACCCTCAGGATCGGGTTGACGCCGAACAGGCTCATGTCGGCCTCGCAGACGAGCCCGACCGTCCGCATCGCCTTCACCTCGAGGAAGTCGTCGCCGAAGTCGACGATGTCCCCACCGGCGCTGCTGACCTCCCGGAGCTCGTTGAAGAGCACGTCCATGGCGGCCCGGGTGGACTGCTGCGCCTGGGCCTTGCTGTTCTGGACCCGGTAGGTCTGCTGGTTGGTGATGAGGACGTTGTAGGCCGCCATCACGACGACAGACCCGAGGAGGGCGACCATCATGAGCTCGACGAGGGTGAAGCCGCGGCGGTCGTTCATGGCTGCATGATCCGATAAGCGAAGGTGTCGGCGACGGAGCCCGAGGGGGTGGGCATGCCCGTGCCGCCGCCTGATGCCATCCCCGGGCCGATGGTGACCACCGTCACCAGCTTGGAGCGGTTGCCCGTGGCCACCCGCCACTCCACGTCGAATCGCCCGACGGAGTCGCTGCCGGAGACCAGGGCGTCGTAGTCGGATGCCCGGAGGCGCTCCACCACGGTCTGGAGGGCGGCGGAGCGCTCCGTG
>JARRPL010000396.1:0-6832 GCA_037382905.1 Gemmatimonadota bacterium
CGGGAGGGGGTGGGTCAGCCTCGGTGGTCGCCGGATGGGACGCTCCTGGGTTTTCTCTCGCGGCCCGAGGACGGGGAGGAGCTCCAGGTTTTCGTCCTGCCCATGGCCGGCGGAGAGGCCCGCCAGGTGACCCGGGGGGAGGAGGGTGTGGTGGCGTTCCAGTGGTCCGCCGACGGCGACGCTCTCTTCTACCGGATGAGGGACGCCGCAGAGAAGCCGCCGGAGGGGGAGGAACGGCACAACCGATCCTTCGAGGTGGGGGACAACAGCTACCTGACCCGGGCGGCGCCCCGGCCGATTCATCTGTGGCGGGTGGCGCTGGAGGGCGGCGAGCCTGAACGGTTGACCGACGGGGCCGAGAGCCTCGAGGGTATCCGAGTATCCCCCGACGGTCGGACGCTGGCCCTGGCGGTGAACCCGTCGGCCCACACCGGCGCGGGCATCCTCACCCGAATCCGCTTTCTGGACCTTCAGACCGGGGCGACCCGGGCGCTCGGAGTGGAGCCGCCCGTGGATCTCCGGGAGTTCTCGCCGGACGGTCGCTGGCTGGCCTTCGGACGGCCCCGGGGCCCGGAGCCGGGGTTCCATCCTGACGGGATCTTCCTCGCGGCGACAGAGGGTGGGGAGATCCGGGACGTCACCGCCGGTATCGATCGGGACCTGGGGGGCGTGGAGTGGCTTCCCGACGGTCGCTCCATGCTCGTCACGGGGACGGATCGCACCCACAACGTGATGTGGCACGTGCCCCTGGACGGCGCACCGGAACGGGTGACGCTGGGTGACGTCCACGTTCGGCTCAAGGAGGCCACCGCTGACGGGCGCCTGGTGATCGTGGGGGCCGAGCCTCACCGACCCCCGGAGCTCTATCTCACCCAAGCCTGGCCGGCAGGACGCTCGGCCGGGTCGAGACGGTCAGCTGGGACGGCCCCGACGGCTTCCGCCAGGACGGGGTCCTCGTCTATCCGCCGGATTACGTGGAGGGGCGCCGATACCCCCTTGTCCTGGACATCCACGGCGGCCCCATGGGCGCCTCCACCGAGGCGTGGAGCCTCGTACATCAGGCCATGGCCGCCCAGGGATGGCTGGTCTTCAGCCCCAACTACCGGGGCAGCAACACCCAAGGCCAGGCTTTCCAGAGCGCCGTGATCAACGATGCGGGGGACGGGCCCGGTCGTGACGTGATGTCCGGGATCGACGTTCTCAAGTCCAGAGGACTCGTGGACGAGGACCGGATCGCCGTCTCGGGGTGGTCGTACGGCGGATACATGACGGCCTGGCTGACGGCTCACTACGACGGGTGGGCTGCCGCCGTGGCCGGGGCCGCCGTCACCGACTGGTTCGACTGGTACAACATGGCGCCACCAGATCCGGACTCCCACCCTGATCCTCTCCACCACCGGGGACGAGCGGGTCACCGTGAGCCAGTCGTACAAGCTCTACCATGCCCTGAAGGACAACGGGGTGGAGGTCCGCTTCGTCGCCTACCCGGTGCCGGGGCACTTCCCGCCGGACCCGGTTCATCAGCGGGACGTGTACCGGCGATGGATGGACTGGATCGTCGAGCGCTTCGGAGCGGGGAGCGCCGCTGCGAAGTAGGATGGGGAGGAGGGGCCTCCCTGGCATGAAGCCCTCTCGCACCCCGTTCGTAGAGGAAAGAGGCCGAAGTCGAGGGCCTGTCCCTCGCGGCCCGTCCGTCCCTTCTGCCCTCCGCCGGAGACGACGTGGAGAACCGAGCGCGCGAACTGTATCGAGAACGGACCGGCTGGCCGTGGTGGCTCAACCTGCTGGTCCTGGGAGCGACCGCAGGGGCTCTTCTGGGGCCCGTCCTCGAGGGGAGCACCACCACCATGGAGCCGGTGACCTGGGGCTGGATGGCGGTGGGCACCGTGACGCTGATGAGCCTGATCTACCTCTTCGTGGCGGGGCTCACCGTGATCGTGGAGCCCGGTCGGATCCGGATCGGCCTGGGGTGGGGCTGGCCCATCCGCACCACCATCTCCCTGCACGAGATCGTGACGCTGGAGACGGTGGAGTACCGCCCGATCCGGGACTTCGGGGGCTGGGGCGTCCGGGGACGCCGGAGCCGTCGGATCTGGTCGGCCCGGGGCAATCAGGCGGTGCGCCTGGAGCTGACGGACGGACGGACCATCTTCATCGGCAGCGACCAGCCCCGGACGCTGGAGAACCGCATCCGGCAGGCCATGTCGGTCTGAGGGCTTCCGCCCCCCGGCGCTCGGGGAGCCTGGGAGCATTTCCCTACGCACCGACCAAGGGACTCCCGGCATCCCCCTCGGGCCGACGGATGTTATTTGGAGGAGGTAGCGTCCACTCATCGACCCGGGTCGGCCGACCCCGCGGGGCGTCCCCTCCCCGCCCGGGGGAGGAATCGGTATGGTCGAGATCCGGATCCATGGTCGGGGAGGACAGGGGGGCGTCACCCTGGCGAAGCTCATCGCCACCTCCCGCTTCCTTGCGGGCCACTCCGTCCAGGCCTTCGGGCTCTACGCGGCGGAGCGCTCCGGTGCGCCCATCCAGGCCTTCTGCCGGTACGCCCCCGAGCCCATCGCCGATCGCAGCCTGATCTACGAGCCGGACCACGTCGTCGTCCTGGACCGCACACTCCTCGGTCCGTCGGTGACCCGGGGCCTGAGGCCCGGCGGGTGGATCCTGGTGAACAGCGGAGCATCGCTCGCGGGGGTGGCCGGGGACTTCCCCCACAACGGGGTGGCCGTGGTGGACGCCACCGCCCTGGCGCTGGAACACGGGTTGGGGACGCGAAGCGTGCCCATCGTGAACACGGCGCTGGCCGGGGCGGCGGCCCGCATCCTCGAGATCCCCCTCGAGGAGATGTTGGACGGGCTGGCGCATCTGGGCTTCGGGGGCGGCAACGTAGATGCCGCACGGCGAGCCTACGAGCTCGTCGAGACCCGGGAGGCGCTGACGCCCCCGGGCGACGTCGAGTCCGCCCGGCCCGGTGTCGCGGAGCGGGGCTCGTCCTTCCTGTCCGGCGCCGGCGGCGCCCCTCCGGCGATCCGGACCGGGAGCTGGGCCACGGAGCAGCCCAGGCGCCGACAGTACGTTCCCCCCTGCAACCACGTCTGCCCCGCAGGGAACGACGTGCAGGGCTTCCTGGACGCCCTGGCGAGGGACGAGGTGGACCAGGCGCTGGAGATCCTCCTCCGGACGAACCCCTTCCCCGCCGTGTGCGGCCGGGTCTGTCCGGCGCCCTGCATGGCCCGGTGCAACCGCCGGGAGCTGGACAGCGCCGTGAACGTCCGCCAGCTGGAACGGCTCGCGGGAGACGTAGGGGCGGTCACCCTGCCCCGGCCCGACCCCCGTCCCCAGCGGGTGGCGGTGGTGGGTTCGGGTCCCGCCGGGCTCGCGGCAGCCTATCATCTGGCCCGCTTCGGCTATGGCGTCACCGTCTACGAGGGAGCGCCGGAGGCAGGGGGGCTCCTCCGGACCGGCATCCCGGACTTCCGGCTGCCTCCGGAGGTGCTCAACCGGGAGATCGACCGGATCGTGGACGTGGGGGTCCAGGTCGTCACGGACCACCGGGTGGACCGGGCCCGGCTCATGCAGCTGGCCCGGGCCTACGACGCCGTCCTGGTGGCCACGGGGCTCCAGGAGCTCCGGGACCTCCAGCTGGGCACCGGCGGCTCGGAGGTGGTCCTCCAGGGGATCGACTTCCTGGACCGGGTCAAGCACGGAGACGTCCGGCTGGACGACGAGACCGTGGTGGTGGTGGGCGGGGGAAACACCGCCATGGATGCGGCCCGCTCCGCCCTTCGGCTCGGGGCCCGGGAGGTGCGGTTGGTCTACCGCCGGACCCGGAACGAGATGCCGGCCATCGCCGAGGAGATCGAAGAGGCGTTGGAGGAGGGGGTCGTCTTCGACGAGCTGGTGCAGCCCCTGGCCCTCCACCCCGAAGCCCAGGCGGACGGCGACTCGGGCCGGCACGGTCTGGAGTGCGTCCGCATGGCGCTGGGCGAGCCGGACGCCTCGGGGCGCCGCCGCCCGGTGACCAAGGCGGGCTCGGAGTTCACCCTCTCCTGTACCCGGGTCATCCTGGCGTTGGGCCAGTCCCCGGACCTGAGCGTCTTTCCCCAGGGCACGGAGGGCCGGGAGCAGGACGACCTCCCCGGTCTTCGCCGTGGGGGACCTGGCCACCGGCGACGGCACCGTGGCCGCCGCCATCGGAAGCGGCCGGCGGGCCGCCCTCCACATCCACCAGACCTTCACCGGCGAGGTGATCGAGACCGGGGACCGGGCCCGGGTCCGCTCCGACGTGGAGGTCTGGAACGACGAGGTGATCCGGGCCGACGGCCTCCGCATGCACCTCTTCGAACGCACCCCCGGGGCGGAAGGGGAGGCCGTCCCGCCCGAGGAGCGGCTCTCGGGATTCGCGGAGATCCACGCCGGGCTCCCGGACACCGCCGAAGCCCGTCGCTGCCTCTCCTGCGGCGTGTGCAACGAGTGTGACCTCTGCGTGACCTACTGCCCCGAGGGGGTGCTCAAGCGGGTCGGTCACCGCCTCGTCTTCGACTACGCCTACTGCAAGGGGTGCGGCATCTGCGTCACGGAGTGCCCCCGGAACGTCGTCTTCATGAGTCACCTCTAGGGACCGCCAGGAGAGTATCCCATGCCCAGAGAGATCGTCACCGGGAACCACGCCGCGGGCCTGGCCCTGAGCATGGCCGGCGAGGCGAACCGTACCGCCCTTGGGGCCGCCGCCGGGATCTATCCCATCACGCCCCAGACGGAGATCGTGGAGCGGGTGGCCGCCTTCCCCTTCACGAAGGGACGGGTGGTCCCGGTGGAGAGCGAGCACTCGGCGATGGCCGTCACCATGGGGGCGTCGCTGGCGGGAGCCCGGGCCTTCACGGCCTCCTCCTCCAACGGGCTCGCCTACATGGTGGAGAACATCATGGTGACGGGCTTCTACCGGCTGCCCGTGGTCATGGTGGCGGTGAACCGGACGCTGGGCCCGCCCTGGAACATCTGGGCGGACCAGGGCGACACGCTGATGCTCCGGGACTTCCCCTGGATCCAGCTCTACGCCCAGGACAACCAGCAGGTGGCGGACCTGACGCTCCTGGCCTTCCGGCTGGCGGAGGACCCCCGGATCCTCCTCCCGGTTCTCGTGAGCATGGACGCCTTCATCGTCTCCCACACCCAGATGGAGACGGAGCTCCCGTCCCAGGCGCAGGTGGACGCCTACCTGCCCCCCCTGGACCTGCCCCACCGGATGCGGACCGAGGCCCCCACCACCCTGGGGGGGCTCGTATGGCCCGCCGCCACCGTCTCTCTCCGGAAGGAGATCCACGAGGCCTTCCAGCGGGTGCCCACCGTCTTCCAGGAGTGCCGGGCGGCCTTCCGGGACGTCTTCGGCTGGGAGGCGGCAGACGCCGTGGAGACGCTCGACACGGAGGACGCCGAGACGGTGCTGGTGGCCAGCGCCACCGTGGCCACCACGGCCCGGGAGGTGGTCCGGATGCGCCGGTCCGCCGGGGAGCGGGTCGGGCTCGTCACCCTGCGCATGTTCCGGCCCTTCCCAACCGAACACCTGATCGAGGCCTGCGCCGCCGCGACCCGGGTGGGGGTGCTGGACCGGGACTACGCCGCCGGCATCGGGGGGGTGTGGGCCCAGGACGTTCGGGCCGCCTTCCAGGGCCGGCGGGACGACCTCCTCGTCCAGGGCTACCTGACGGGGATCGGTGGCGGCGACGTCACGGTGGAGCGGGTGGAGGAGGTCCTGACCGACCTCACGCAGCGGGAGCTTCCCGGCGACCCGGTCTGGATCGGCCTGGACCAGGGCAACGCCGTGCCAGCCACGATGCCCACGCCGACTCCCGCGCCCCTGGCTCGATCCCAGGCCAGGGCGGCTCGAGCGACCCCGACCCGCGACTACCCTGCCCCCTCCACCGCCGCCGCGGAGGCCCCCTCATGAGCGCCCCCAGCACGATCCGACCGCCCGACGCCGCCCCCCTGAGTTGCGATCCCCTCCTCCGCCCCGGGAACACGAACTGCGGAGGGTGTGGGATGAGCATCGGCCTGAACTGGCTGGGAGCCGCCCTGGCGGAGCTGGAGCAGACGGCCCACCTCGCCATCCCGGCGTGCTGCGGGGCGGTCACCGCCGGGGCCTTCCCCACCACCAGCTACGCCATGCCCACCGTCGCCACCACCTTCGCCGCCTCACCGGCGGTGGCCACGGGGCTCGCCAGCATCCGGGACCTGAACGGACTCGACCACCAGGTCATCTGCTGGGCCGGCGACGGCGGGACCTACGACATCGGCCTGGCGACCCTCTCGGCGGCGGCGGAGCGGAACGAGGACATCCTCTACATCTGCTACGACAACGAGATCTACGGGAACACCGGGGGCCAGCGCTCCTCCGCCACGCCGCCCGGGGCCCGGACCACCACGACGCCCGAGGGGAAGTCCGAGGCCAAGAAGGACGTCCTGGCCATCCTGGCGGCCCACGGCATCCCCTACGCCGCCACCCTCTCCGTGGCCCACCCCGAGGACTTCCGGCACAAGCTCCATACGGCGCTGACCACCCGGGGAATGCGCTTCCTCCTCATGCACTCGCCGTGTCCCACGGGGTGGAAGTCCGAGCCCGGCGACTCCGTCCAGCTGGTGCGCCTGGCGGTCCGGAGCGGCCTCTTCCCCCTGGTGGAGGTCTTCGGCGGGCGCCGCTGGCGGATCAACGTCGAGCCGGACTGGACCGATCCGGCGGAGTACTTCCGGCGGCAGCGGCGCTTCCCCGACGATCAGGTGGACCTGGAGGCGACCCGGACCTGGATCCGGGACCGCTTCCACCGGCTCCGGG
>JARRPL010000397.1:0-2842 GCA_037382905.1 Gemmatimonadota bacterium
CTCTCCACCAGGAGCTGACGAAGGACCCGGGCCCGCCCCGCACCCACCGCTGTCCTGATGGCCAGCTCCCGAATCCGGACGGTGGCCCGGGCCAGCGTCATGTTCGCCAGGTTCGCGCAGGCGATGAGGAGCACCAGACCCACACTGGCCATAAAGATGAAGAGTTGAGGGCGGGCGGACCCCAGGACGACCTCTTCCAGGGGCCGAACGACGGCACCCCAACCCTCGTTGGTGCCTGGATACTCCTCCTCCAGGGCCGCCGCGATGGAAGTCAGATCGGCCCTGGCCTGCCCCAGAGACACTCCCTCTGCCAACCGCCCGAGTCCCTGGAGAAAGTGGCTGCCCCGGTTCGTATACCAGGACGGCTGTGGCTTCAGTGGGAGTATGACGTCCGTAGGCGTACGGGTGAAGGACCGCCACTCCTCCGGGAGAATTCCCACAACGGTGTGGGCCACGTCGTCCACCATCATGGTCCGGCCGAGGATCTCGGGATCTCCACCGAAGGCACGCTGCCAGAACCCGTAGGTCAGGACCACCACGTTTTCCGCATCGGGATCGAGGTCCCCGGCGATGATCCCTCTGCCACGGACGGGGGCTCCTCCCAGGATGGGCAGGAAATCTTCCGTGACCCGGTACACGCTGACACCCTCGGGTCGATCCCCCCCGGTGAAGTTGGCCGAGCTCCTGTAGTAGGCAGTGAAGAGCTCCATGGAGCGGTTCCGCTCATCGAAATCCCAGTAGTTCAGTGGCGCGATGCTGAAGGTGGGCCACCCCCTGGAGAGGTTGCTCTCCTGAACCAGGACGATGCGGTCGGCTTCCGGGTAGGGCATGGGGCTGAGTACCACCCCGTTTACGATGCTGAACATGGCCGTGTTGGCCCCGATCCCCAGGGCCATGGTCACGAGGGCCACGACCGTGAAGCCCGGGGTCCGGAGCATGAGCCTCAGGCCGTACTTCAGATCGAAGAGAAGCTCACTCATGGCGCCGTCTCCCTTGGGTGTCGTTCGGCGGTGTTTCGGTGGGTTCCCCCAGGGTCGCCTGGCGAGCCGGAGATCCAGAGCACCCAGGATTTCCCGAAACCAGGGTCGGTGCCAGCGGCGGTCCCTTTCTCCCCCGGACTCCTCCAGGTCTCCCAGGAGGAACTCCCTCTCCTCCTCCGGAAGGAGAAGTCGAAGAAGGACCCGTGCCCCCAACGGGATGGGGGATCTTTTCCGGCTCATGGCAGCTCCAACTCGGGTTGGAGGCCATGCGTCATCCGGCGCAGATCTTCCAGCGACCTCCGCGCTGTTTCCAGGCCGGCGGGAGTGAGCCTGTAGAGCTTCTTCCTCCGCCCGCCACGCTCCTTCGTAGGAGGCGCGACTCGGGTCTCCAGGAACCCTTTCCCCTCCAGCCGTCCCAGCGTCTTGTAGACGGCCCCCAGGGTCAGGGTTCTGGTGGTTTCCTCCTCCAGCTCTTCCCGGACGGTGACGCCGTAGGCACCGTCCCCCAGCCGGAGGACAGCCAACAGCACGAGCAGCTCGAACTCTCCCGGATGCGTCATGGGGTCTCCGCCGAAGGGGATGGCAGGGAATGTCGGCGGCTGGATTGGGAAGGCCCCGATCCTTCCCCTCTCGCGCCTCCCTCTGCCAATCTCTTGGTTAGTCTGACGTTGTCACACTAATTAGGACGGTGGGAGGGGGAGAAAGGTTGCACGAGCGCAAGTCCCACCCTTCCCCGTCGCAACAATGCCGGCTCTCTGTTCGTAGGGTCCGTCACCGAGGCGCGAGATGGCATGGTGCCCGCCCTAGCTCCGAGGGCTGGCTCCGATACGTTCGACGAGGCACTTCCCAGCCGGAGGTCAGGTTCCATGTCGGTGCATCTGCAGCCCTTCCGTCTTCTTCCCCTCCTCCTTTCTTCCGCCCTGCTCCTTCCAGCATGCGCTCCTTCGGGCGATAACCCACCGGAAGTCACCGGCTACACGGTGCGGGACAGCGCCGGTGTCTCGATTGTAGAGAACACCGAGCCTGCCTGGGGGGAGGGAGAGAAATGGAGCGTCACTCCGGAGCCCCTTCTCTCCATCGGCGAAGTGGACGGACCGGACGAGTACATCCTATACCATGCCCTGAACCCCATTCGTCTTCCTGACGGAACCATCGTAGTCGGGAACAATGGCTCCCAGGAGCTCCGGTTCTACGATGGTGAGGGGAGATTCATCACTCGGACCGGATCGGAGGGCGAAGGGCCCGGGGAGTTCAGGACCGTTTTTCGGATCTGGCGCCTGGGGCCCGACTCCCTGGCCGTGGTGGATCTTCAGCTTCACCGGATCTCCGTGTTCGGGCTGGATGGCACGTTCGCCCGGGTCTTCCGCCTCAGCGAAGGATCCGGGGACATCCTCTTTCCCGAGGGAATGTTCGGGGACGGTACGATCCTGGTGTCGAAGAGCCTGGGGGACGTGGGCGATTTCTCGGAGTTGGGGCCTGTCCGCGACCGGTATGAGTATCGCCGGTACGGACGGGAGGGGGAGCTGGTCTCGCCTCTCCCTACGCTTCCCGGCTCAGAGCTCTACCGGGGAGTCGGGGCCGACGGCTCGGGGTTCACCACCGATCCCGAGCATGGCATCATGGTCCGGGTCGTCGCCGCGACGGATCGCTGGTTCTACTGCGGGGGCGACAGGTTCGAGATCCAGGAGAGGAATCCCGAGGGTGGTTTGCTCAAAATCTTCCGGCTGGACCGGGAGCGACGGGCCACGCCCCAGGAGGTCTTCGACGATTGGGAAGAGCGCCTCCAGAGGATGCGGCCACAGGTCCGGCAGGTGTGGGGCTCCGTTCCGGTTTCCGAGATGCTCCCCACCTACGAACAGCTC
>JARRPL010000398.1:0-2818 GCA_037382905.1 Gemmatimonadota bacterium
ACCGGTCGCGGTCAGGAAGTGCCGGATCCACTGCCCCTGGGGTGCCGTATCTCCGGGCGAGCCGTATCGCTGCCCCTGGACGTGGATCCGAGCTTCCTGACGTGTGATGCATATCGTGCGGAGGTCTGCGGGCGTGGAGACCCGTGTCTTGCCCGAAGAGCTGGCCCCGGACTCCGCATGATCATGCTGAGTTAGCTGCCCCCGCGCTCGGAATCTCGACGACGAGATCGGCAACGAAACCGGGCACAGGGTCTTCGGTGTACCCACGTGGATTCGAGAGGACGCGGGTATCGCCGATTCGGTAATCCACGGCGTGGTGAGTGTGGCCGTGGACCCAGAGATCAGCGCCGGATCCTGCCACGAAGTCATCGAGATTCGATGCGTACGCGGCGTTCAGTGGATTATCACCGCCGTATCTCGGGCCGACGGATCGTCTTGAGGGAGCGTGATGGGTGATGATGACGAAAGGGGCCCCCTGCGACTCCATGCATTCGGACCTGAGGAAGCGAAGGTCTGCGTGATGCCACGCGGCGACATCCTGAGGTCGCAATCTTCGATACGCAGGATCCACGCGGATCAACCGGAAGTCGTTCATCAGTGACCCGGCCTCCCGCATGCCGTGGTTGACATCGCCGTCGAGGGCGAAGTCGGTCCACAACGTTGCCCCCGCAAAGCGCACTCCATCGATGGTCACCGCGGAGCGATCCAAGAGAAAGAGGGTGGGCTCGTCATTCGCGAACGCCTGGGCCTGTCGGTTCAGCTTCGGCGTCGCAGAGCGGTAGAACTCGTGGTTCCCGAGGACGTACAGCTTCGGAAGATCTGGGAACGCTTCGCATGACCAGCGTAGTCCTCGAAGCTCTCGGTCTGTATCCCCCGCGAGGATCACCGCGTCTGCATCGACATCGCCGGCCTCGAACTCGCCGAACTCAAGGTGAAGGTCGCTGAGGATGTGCAGCTTCACGCGGACACTCTTCCAGGGCAGCTAACGTGTGGTGCATATCGTGCGGAGCTCCGGGCCTGGAGACCAGTGTTTCGCCCGAGGAGCTGGCCCCGGACTCCGCATGATCACGCTGAGTTAGACCTCACCCCTGCGCATCCATGCGCCAGGATTGCGACGCATGTGGAGGCAAGCAAGGACCTCGATCTCACCTTCCAAGACCCTGAAATACAGCGAATAGGGGAAGCGGCGGAGGAGGGCGCGACGAACCGGGGGCAGGACTTCGGTGAACGCCGTGGGGCCGTTGGCGACGCGCTCGACGATTGCCTCGAGGGCGATGCGGAATTCAGCCCCCAGGCCGGGGCGCTGGTCTTCGTACCACTCGAAGGCTGACTAGACATCCTCGAGAGCCTCCGAGCGGAAACGAACCCTCAAGTCGTGTCCCGCCCACGGAGCTTCGCCCGCACCTGTTCCCACGGGATCGATGTGGGACTGGGTTCCGCCAGGCGACGCTCGAGTTCGCGCACATGCCACTCCGGAATCGGAAGATCTTCCGGCTTCTGAGCGATGACGTCCCAGACATCGCCGAGGAAATCCAAGCGCTCCTCCGGGGGGAGCTTCAGGATCTCGCTGAGCATGGCTTCCTTGGTCATGCCTTGAATCTGCATCGCGTCGCCAAGGGCGGGCAACGGGGACTCATGTGAGGTCTAACGGTTCTGCATTTCTGCTGTCGCACCTCGAAGTAGGCAACGCGCAGCGCTCCCCATGATGCCGACAGCGCAGCAGCAAATGCTGGGATGGACTCCTCCCCCGGGGCGGCACCAATGTGCCAGAGACCACAACGGCCCCGAAGGCCAAGCACCAGGGGAGGAAGCCCGATGAAGACTACTCAAGCCTCGGTGGACCTGGCAAAGTCCGTGTTCCCGGTCGCAATCTCGACGACGCCTGGGAAGGTGGATGATGATCACCGACTCAGCCGTACGCGCTTCGAACGCTTCTTCGCCGAGCGTGAGGAGATGGAGGTGCTGATGGAAGCGTGTGGGACGGCCCACCACTGGGGCCGGCAGCTGCAGGCGCTGGGCCACCGGGTCCGGCTGCTGCCGCCCTCCGATGTGGCTCGCTACCGGGATGGCAACAAGACCGATCGGGCGGATGCGATCGCTCTCCTTGAAGCGAGCCGCAAGGAGCGCATCGACGAGGTCCCGATCAAGACGATGGAGCAGCAGGCGCTGACCTCGCTCCACCGGCTGCGCTCGGCCTACGTCGCAGATCGGACTTCTCGCATCAATACCGTTCGGGGAATCCTGCGCGAGTTCGGGTACGCCCTGCCCCAGGGCGCCCGAAAGATGGTCGCCCATGCCCGGACCGCCCTCGACGACGAGCGTCTACCCGAGGATCTACGCCAAAGAGCTTGAGTGGGCGCTGGATGAGATCGACGCCCTCCGCGAGAAAGGTCGAGAGATCACCGCGCGGATCGAGCGGCTGAGCACAAGCCTGCCTGAGGTCGCCTACGTTCGCACAGTGCCCGGGGTCGGGGTCTTCACGACCACGGCCCTCGTCGGCTTCGTGGGGCAGCCCGCCCGCTTTCCCTCCGGCCGACACTTCGCCTCCTGCCTCGGGGTGACACCGCGGGAGAGCTCGTCCGGCTTCCGGAGGCGCATGGGTCGGATCTCGAAACGCGGCAACACCTACGGCCGGATGCTTCTCATTCACGGCGCTCGGGCTGCCCTCCTGGCCGCGCACCGGGTGCGCGAGCCCGACACCCTGGAGCGCTGGGTCCTTGGGGTCGACGCCCGGACCGGCCACAACAAGGCCACTGTCGCCCTGTCCAACCGGATCGCTCGCATCGCTTGGCGCGTCTGGCGAGACGAGCACCCCTAC
>JARRPL010000399.1:0-3267 GCA_037382905.1 Gemmatimonadota bacterium
GATGACCTCGTCGTCGAGCGTGAGATGATCGTCCGACGCCTTCTTCCTGAGGATCGCACCGGGTCTCGTAGTCCGGCGGTTTGATGTCGGCGACCAGTCCCCACTCGAAGCGGCTCACCAGCCTCTCCTCCAGGCCGGGGATCTCCTTGGGGGGCCGGTCGCTGGTGAGGATGATCTGCTTCTGGGCGTCGTAGAGCGCGTTGAAGGTGTGGAAGAACTCCTCCTGGGTCCGCTCCTTGCCTTCAAGGAAGTGGACGTCGTCCACCAGGAGCAGGTCCATGGCCCGGAACCGCCGCCGGAAGTCACCGGTCTTGCCGTTCTGGATCGCGTTCACCAGCTCGTTCATGAAGTGCTCGGACGACACGTACGCGATGCGGCTCCCTCCGTCGGCCCGCCGAATGGCGTTGCCGATGGCGTGCATGAGGTGGGTCTTCCCCAGACCCACCCCTCCATACAGGAAGAGGGGGTTGTACATCCGGGCCGGCTTTTCCGCGACGGCGCGGCATGCGGCGGCTGCCAGCTGGTTGTTGTTTCCTACGACGAAGCGGTCGAAGGTGTAGCGCTCGTTGAGTCCGAAGGCCTGGGCTGTGGCCGGCGCCCGCAGATCGGGACGGTCGGGTGCGGCGGCGGCAGCGCTCGAAAGATCCTGCCCGTCGCTCCCCAACTCCACGGGGGCGAAGCGGTTCCGCTCGGGGCTGGCGGCTTGGAGGCTGAGCTGGAAGGGGCGTCCCAGGAGCCGCTCTCCCACCTCCAGGAGTACGGACTGGAAACGATCCTCGATCATCTCCTGGTGGAACGGGCTCGCGGCCTCCACCACCAGTTCCCCGTCGGCGAGTCCCACGGCACGACTGCTGGCCAGCCAGGTCTGGAAGCTCTGCTCCGGGAATGCGGGTCGGGCGGCCCGCAGGATCTGATTCCAGAGCTCGGCAGCAGTGAACTCCATGGGCGGCGACAGACTGCTCCAGCCCCCGCCCAACCGGCGACGGGCAGGGGGAATCGAGGGACGTTCGGGCTTTCGGACGGGACCCCCGATCTCAGGGGGACGATAGGCTAGACGGCGGGTGTGGAAAAGTCAATTTGGGCTTTTGTTCGGGCTGATCCGCCGGGTTGACCTCATGCCTGGCAGGGGACTAGCTTACCAAGCTCTGCACACGCCAACTACTCGTGCATTCAAGTCATCATGAAGCCTACATATCGCCCCAGGAACCGGAAGCGCTCCAACAAGCATGGATTCCGTGCGCGCATGCGGACCAAGGGAGGCCGGAAGGTCGTGAACGCCCGTCGTCGTCGGGGCCGGTCCAAGCTGACGGTCAAGATCGGCGGAAAGTAGTCCGTGAATGCGGCGAGCCCCCCGGCGGAGTCGCCGAGTCGGGGCGAGCCGGACGGATACCGGTTCCCGCGGGATCAGAGAATCCATTCGGGCCAGGAAATCCGCAGGATCATGAGGCGGGGGAAGCGGGAGAGGACGACGCACCTGGACGTCTTCTCCGCCGCTTCCCCCTCTTCGTTTCCCCGGTTCGGCCTCGTCGTGCCGAAGCACCGCAGACGGATCGTGGATCGGAACCGCCTCAAACGTCGCCTCAGGGAGATCGCCCGGTTGGAGATCCTCCCTGGACTGCGTCGGGCGGGGTGCGACCTGGACGTCCTCGTCCGGGCGCGACCCCACGCATACGACGCGGGGTATGAGCGTCTCCGGGACGAACTGACCCGCTGGTTGGAGCACCGCACATGAAGAAGCTTCTGATGGCCATCGTGGGCTTCTACCGGGGTGTCGTCTCCCCTCTGACCCCCCCGTCGTGCCGCTATACGCCGACCTGCTCCGCGTACGCCCTCGAGGCGCTGGACCGGCATGGCGCCGGCCGCGGGTCGTGGCTCGCCGCGAGAAGAATCCTCCGCTGCCATCCGTGGGGAGGGTCGGGTTACGATCCCGTGCCCCCGGTTCGGGGGTCCGAAGTCGGGGATCCGAATGACCGAGACCTCTTTCAGACATAGATCGCGATGAGAACGGAATTCCGCCTTCTGGTGGCGGTGGCGCTGATGGTCCTGGTCATGGTGGGGACCAACCTCCTCTTCCCGCCCGTGGAGCCCGAGCCTGGGCCTCTCGAGCCGGACTCCGCCGGTGAGGTGACGACCCCGTCCGCGACACCCTCGGAGCAGGGTGGGGTCCGTCTGGGGGGCACCGGAGACGCGGTGAGTTCCCCGGGGGTGGTAGGGGAGATCGGGCCGGAGCAGGAGGTGGCGGCGGCGGTCCCGTCCCGGGTCATCCGGGTCGAGAGCCCGATCTACGAATACGCCTTCAGCAACTACGGTGCCTCCGTGGAGGCGGTGCGGTTGCCCGAATTCAAGTCCTTCACCACCGATGGACCGGCCCAGCTCGTGCCGCCGAATACCGAGTCCATGGTGAATCGGATCGTGGTGGGCCGGGACACGCTCGAGCTCTCGACGCTCCCCTTCGAGGTGGAGCCGGCGGACGGATTCTCCCTGGCCCCGGGGGATGGGGCCCGGACGCTGACCTTCCGCTACGAGGAGCCGGAGGCGGGAGTCTCCCTTGAGCTGAACTACACCTTCCGGCCCGACGACTATGCGGTCGATGTGGAGACCCGGGTGTCGGGACTCGACCGGCCCATGCTTTTGACGACCCTGGGAAGCGGTCTGGCCTTCAACGACGCCGACTCCACCCAGGAGGCCCAGGCCATGGCCTACGTGGGGAACCACCTGAACGACGGAATCGACGCGGAGCCGCTCCGGGACGTCGAAGTACCGGCTCTTGAAGGCCACCCACTCGAAGGGTCCCTCCACGAGCGCCGGCTCTTCGACGAAAGCCAGGCCCGGGTGGCCGTGACCCACGCCCCCTCCGACGTGACCCGTTACCAACTCTACATGGGCCCCCAGGATTACGGTCGGCTCCAGGCGCTGGGGGCGGATCTGGAGGAGGTGAATCCCTATGGATGGCGCTTCTTCCGGCCCATCGTGCGCCCCTTCGTCGGTGCCATCGTGTGGGCGCTCAAGTTCCTCCACGAGAACCTGAAGCTCGGGTACGGCTGGGTCCTCATCCTCTTCGGCATCCTCCTCCGCATCGCCCTGTGGCCGCTCTACATGAAGGCCATGCGGTCACAGCTGAAGAACATGGCGGTGCAGCCCCTGGTCAAAGAGATCCAGACGAAGTACAAGGACAATCCGGAACGACAGCAGAAGGAGATGCTGAAGCTCTACAAGGAACATGGCTTCAACCCCCTCGGGGGTTGCCTTCCCATGCTCCTGCCCTGG
>JARRPL010000400.1:0-2802 GCA_037382905.1 Gemmatimonadota bacterium
TGGGCGATGTCGCTGTCGGGATCCGGGTCGCCGGATCCCACCGAGCTGAGCATGACGAAACGGTCGACGTTCGCCTTCGCCGCCAGGTCGATCAGGCGCTTCGCACCGTCCCGGTCCACGGCGTCACAGCCGGCGCAGACATCGTCCGGGAGATCGGTCAGGTCCCCCCGACGACGCTCCACCCCCGCCGGAAGGACGTCGGTGTCGGAACTCTCCCGGACCAATGCGATGGGATGGTGGCCTCGGGATACGAGCTCCTCCACGAGGCGGGTGCCAGTCTTTCCGGTGGCTCCTGCGACGAGGATTCTCATGGGTGCTCCTGTGTGATCGTGGGGAGGGGTCGTGCGAATGGCGGAGTCGTGCGGATGGCCCGGGTCCAGAGCGGGCCGTCAGGGCATGTAGATCGCCTTGACGTTGACGAACTCCTTCAGGCCGAAGCCGCCGTGCTCCCGGCCGTACCCGGAGTCCTTGACCCCCCCGAAGGGCATGTTGGGGTCGGCCGTGCCGAAGACGTTGATGCGGACCATGCCCGTGTCGAAGCGATCCCGGGCGAGCCGGAACGCCCGGTCCGTGTCCTCGGCGAAGATCGCGCCACCCAGCCCGTAGCGGCTGTCGTTGGCGATCCGGAGGGCATCCTCGTCGTCCCGGGCCTTGATGACGGAGGCCACGGGCCCGAAGAGCTCGTCGTCGTAGGCCGGGGTGCCCGGCGGGCAGTCGGCGAGGACGGTGGGGGGGAAGTAGTATCCCTCGCCCTCCTCCTCCGGGACACCGCCGCAGAGCAGGGTGGCGCCTCCGTCGAGGCTCCGGGTGACCTGCTCGCACAGCGTCTCGAACTGCTCCTTGCTCGCCACGGGACCCAGCTGCGTGCTCTCGTCCGTCGGGTCGCCCATGGTGATGCCCTCCATGCGCTCGACGAAGGCGTCGACGAAGGCGTCGTACACGGCCTCCGTGACCACGAATCGTTTTGCCGAGACGCAGGTCTCGCCGTTGTTGAAGATCCGCCCCGTCACGCAGGTCTTCACGGCCCGTGGGACGTCGGCGTCCTCCAGCACCAGGTAGGCGTCGTTCGACCCCAGCTCGAGCACCGATTTCTTCAGGTGCTTGGCCGCGACCTGACCGATGTGCCGTCCGGCGGTGTCGCTTCCCGTCATGGTCACGCCCCGGACCCCCGCGTGGGCGATGATCTCGTCCGACGTGTCGTGGTCGATCACCACGACGTCGAACAGGCCTTCGGGCAGTCCCGCCTCCAGGCAGAGGTCCCGGAGCATCAGGCCACTACCGGTGCAGATGCTGGCATGCTTGAGGATCACACCGTTTCCGGCCATCAGGTTGGAGGCGAGGACCCGGACCGGCTGGTAGACCGGGAAGTTCCAGGGTTGAATGCTGTACACGACCCCGATGGGACAGTAGGCGACGACGCCCGTCTTCTTGCCGCCGCGGTAGGTGCGTTCCTCGTCCGCCAGCACCGTCGGCCCCTCGTCCGCCGCGTACTCGAACAGCTGGGCGCACAGCTCGACCTCGGACTGTCCGTCCCGGAGGAGCTTACCGGTCTCCCGGGTCATGAGGGACGAGAGGTCGTCGGCCCTGTCCCGGAGGGCCCCGGCGATGTCCCGGAGGAGGGGCGCCCGCTCCTCGTGGGTCCTCGTCCGCCAGTCGAGAAAGGCGGCGTGGCAGGCTTCGATCTTCTCGAAGGCGGCGTCCCTGTCCATCAGATCGTAGGTGTCGATCGGTTCCTTCGTGGCCGGGTTGATCGTGGTGATGCTCGTCACGGTGGGGTCGTCCTGTCGGATTCGGGAGGAGGAGCGGCGCTCGCGGGTCCGGCGCCGAATCGTTCTATGATGGCTTACCCGCAAGCCGGTCGCTCGTGCGGAATGGCCGGGGGAGCGGGTCGTCTCAGCCCCCGACCACGGTCCCCCCGTTCGGGTGCAGGATCTGCCCCGACATGTAGCTCGAGTCCCGGCAGGCCAGGAATAGGAAGGCCGGGGCTACTTCGTTGGGTTGGCCGGGGCGTCCCATCGGCGTTCCCTCGCCGAAGTCCGGGATCTCTTCCCGGGGCTGGCCTCCCGAGGGATTCAGGGGCGTCCAGATCGGGCCCGGGGCGACGGCGTTCACCCGGATCCCCTCTCCGACCAGATTATCGGAGAGGGCACGGGTGAAGGCGGTGATCGCTCCCTTGCTGGAGCTGTAGTCCAGCAGGATCGGTTGGCCCTGGTAGCTCGTGATGGAGGTGCAGTTGACGATCGCCGCACCGGCCTCCAGATGGGGCCGGGCCGCCTGCGTCAGGAAGAACATCCCGAAGATGTTGGTCTGGAAGGTCCGCTTCAGCTGTTCTTCCGAAATGTCCGTCACGTCCCTGGCCCAGTGCTGCTCTCCCGCGTTGTTGACCAGCACATCGAGCCTTCCGAAGCGCTCGATGACCTGCTGGACAACCTCTTCGCAGAAGGCCTTCGCCCCCAGGTCGCCCCCGATCGCCAGGGCCTCGCGCCCCTCGGCCTCGATGATGGAGACGGTCTTCTCCGCGTCCTCGTCCTCGCACAGGTAGACGAAGGCGATTTCGGCGCCCTCCCGGGCGAAGAGGGCGGCGACGGCGCGGCCGATCCCGCTGTCGGCCCCGGTGATCAGGGCGACCTTCCCCTCGAGCCGACCGGAGCCGGGGTAGCGGGGCGCCCACTCGGGGCTCGGGTCCAGCTCGGCCTCCAGGCCGGGCAGATCCTCGTCGTGCAGGCGGCCGATCATCTCCGTGGTCATGGTCGTCTTCGTTCCGTTCAGGCGCACATTCGGGCGGCGGATAGGCCGCGCGGG
>JARRPL010000401.1:0-2799 GCA_037382905.1 Gemmatimonadota bacterium
GACGTCCTCGGCATGGCGGTGGACGCGTTCCTCGTGGTGGAGTGGCGCCCGGGAGAGCATCCGCTGGAGGTGGTCCGGGGCGGAACGCTGGCGGACGCCGGGTGGACGATGGAGGAGGATCTCGTTGTTCAAGTGATGCGGGAGGTAAGTGAATCCAAAGCATTAATCGACTTGGGTATACGGGGTATCGAAGAAGGTGCGAAGATCGGCCTGTCGGGTCACCTTCACCTCCGGTCTGAGATCCCGGTGGGCCGTGGGCTCGGCTCCTCGGCGGCGGCACGGGTGGCGGGGTCGGTCCTCCGGCGTCTCCTCACTGGGGTCGAGGTGACCCGGTCCGAGATCATCCAGGAGGCTGCGGAGGGGGAAGGGCACCCGGACAACGCGGCCCCCGCCGTGCTGGGCGGGCTGGTGGCGGCGACCCGGGACCCACGGGGAAGGGTGACCGCAGTCCCGCTCCCCTTGAGCCTGCGCCCGGGGTGGGTCTTCGCCATGCCCGGCGTGCCTCTCTCCACACGGGCGGCCCGAGAGGCCCTCCCCGGCTCCGTGACCCACGCCGCCGCTACCCGGAACGCGGGTCGACTGGGACTGCTCATCCCGGCCCTCGCTGCGGGAGACGCGGACCTCCTGGCACTCGCCATGGAGGATGAGCTCCACGTCCCTCACCGCATCCCCCTTATCCCCGGCGCCGAATCCGCTCTGGCGGCGGCACGGACCGCCGGTGCCTGGGCCGCGACCCTGTCCGGGGCCGGCTCGGGTCTCATGGCCGTCACCGCCCAGGGGGAGGAGGAGACCGTGGGCCGCGCCATGGCCCGGGCCTTCGACGCCGATCCCCGAGCCCGAGGCGGAAGCTACCGCGTGCTTCGCCCCTGGCTCCCGGGGGTCCAGTGGGGCTCGGGCCCGCTCAGACCCCCGGGTCCCGAGCGATTCGCCACGTCCCGAGCGTGAGCACCGGGATCACGAAGACAAGGAGGAAGACCCAGGTCATGAGGCTGTACCCTCGGGCGATGAGGGCAACCAGGCCGAAGCTGGACAGCGCGGTACCCAGCGCCAAGAGGAAGACGGCCACCGCCGACCGGCCCCAATCCGGGAACGGCTGCCCCTTGGCTTCGACCGCATGCGCCACCCGCTCGTTCAGGGAGTGGATCAGCCCCGTGCCCGTCTCTACCAACGTCCCCAGGAGCACGACCTGGAAGACGACCTGGAAGGTGCCGGACCCCAGTGCAGCCAGCACGGTGGCGGCCGGCACGGCGTCGTCCAGCACGGCGGGGTAGGCCGCCAGGAGCGCCACGGTGAAGAGGAGACCGGGCAGGATGGCCAGCGGACCCACCAGGGCTCCGGCGGCGAGAGTCGTCCTGGCATCCCGGTGGTCCCGGAGCGCGAAAAGGATGGCCGGGAGGATGCCGATGTTGTAGGCGGCGTAGCGGAGGCCGCTCAGGGGCCACCCGGTCCCCGCCGGCTCGGATCGGAGCGCCGCCCTCATCTCCGGCCCGAACCGGAGCACGGCCCACCCGGCGAAGACGGCATAGGTCAGGTAGAGCAGGATCGACCAGACGGTCAGGAAGCGTTCGATGAGCTCGCTCCCCCGGAGGGTGAGGTAGCCCACCAGGACCATCATCACGGCGACCCCGGTGGCGTAGGGAAGCCCGAAGGTGTCCCGGACGATCTCGCCGGCGGCTGCGGCCACCACCGCCAGGATGAGCATGAGCATGCCGGCGTAGGCGATCTCGTAGAGGACCGAGGCCCGCCCCATGAGGGCCCTCATGAAGACGCGGTAGTCGTAGGCCCTGGCCCGGCGGGCGAACTCGAAGGTGGCCATCCCGACCAGGCTCCAGATCACCGTCGCCACCCCGATGCCCAGGAAGGCCCCCCTGGGCCCTTGCGACAGAAAGAACTCCACGAGTTCCCGCCCGGTACCGTACCCGCCGGCGATGACCACCGACTGGAACACGAGACCCGGCAGGAACAGGGCCTTGAGGAGGTTCAGTCCCGAGGGCGGCGAGGGGGAGTTGGTCATGGGCTCTGGCCAGGACGAGACGAGGGCTCCGCGCCTGCGCCAGGAGGGAGACCGGAGGGGTGGACATGCGCCGCCGGGGCCGGCAGCGCAAGTCCCGGTTCCGCCAGCGCGGCCCGACCCCTCCCACCGGCATCCGGGGTCAACCGGCCCCGCCCTCGGCAGTCGGGGCCCGCAGTCCCCGGGGCGCCACCGCCCGCTCCACGAGGGCCAGCCCCCCGTCCACCGCCAGCGCCAGGACCGCCGCCGGGAGGGCGCCGGCGAGGATGAGCCGCGTATCGGAGAGGGCCAGACCCGACACGATGGGATCCCCCAGCCCCCCGGCCCCGATGAAGGCCGCCAGGGTGGCGGTGCCCACATTGATGACCGCCGCCGTCCGGATCCCCGCCATGATCACCGGGGCCGCCAGGGGAAGCCGGATCCGCAGAAGCACCTGCCGAGGGGTCATCCCGAGGGCCGTCCCGGCCCGGACCGCCGCCGGGTCCGCCTCCCGCACCCCGGTGTAGGTGTTTCGCACCACCGGGAACAGGGAGTAGAGGAAGAGGGCCGCCACGGCCGGTGGGACACCGATCCCCAGAATCGGGATCATGAAGGCCAGGAGCGCGATGCTCGGAATCGTCTGGAGTACGCCGACCCCCCGGATCACCCCTTCCGCACGAGCCGGTACGCGGCTCAGCCCCAATCCCAGCGGTACCGCCACCGCCACAGCCGCCAGGAGTGACAGCCCCACCAGGAGCAGGTGCTCCCCCGTCAGCCTCAGGGTGACGCCCCTTCGGCTCCACAGGTAC
>JARRPL010000402.1:0-2772 GCA_037382905.1 Gemmatimonadota bacterium
GAGGAGGAGGACCCGACGAAGGATGAGCCACACGATCTGCCGGGGCTGTGCCCCCACGGCCACCCTGATACCGACTTCCGCGGTGCGACGGGTCACCGAGTAGGAGGTCACGCCGTAGAGCCCGATGCTCGCCAGGACCAGGGCAAACCCTCCGAAGATGGACAGGAGTTGGGTGAAGACCCGTTCCTTCGCGCTCGTCTGGGCCATGATGGCGCTCTGCGTTCGGATCTCCGGCACCGGGAGATTGGGATCGACCTCCCAGACCGCCCGGCGGATGGCGGGCTCCAGCCGGGCGATGGGCATGGCGGTGCGCAGCACTATGTTGTGGCCCCCGTACCCCTGTCTCTGGAGGGCCGACTGGTAGAGGGTCGGAGGCACGGGCTCCCTCTGATCGCGGTAGGGGGTGTCGTTGATGACGCCGACGATCTGGACCTCGCGGCTCCCGACCTGGAGGGTCTGTCCCAGCGGAGACTGCCCATCGAACAACCGATCCACCGCGGTCTGATTCACAGCTCCCACCCTGGGCCCGCTCCTATCGTCCTGTCTGCCCGGGAGGCGACCCGAGAGGAGACGGATTCCCAGGGTCTCCTGGAAAGCCGGGCCGACGGCGTTCATGTAGAGCACGTGCTCTTGCCCGTCCACGGTGACCCGGGAATTCGAGATGATCCCGCTCATGAGGGCGTTCTCCATGAGGGTGACCGACCGGACGCCGGGAATCGTCTCCAGCTTCCCGAGGATCTCCAGGTAGAGGTCCGGATACGCCTCCTCAGGACGATCCGTGTACCCGGGATCCACCTGAAAGGTGGCCAGACCACGTGGATCGAATCCGAGCTCCACGGCCCCCAGATTATTCAACGTCCGGAGGAAGAGAATCGCTCCAACCACCAGGGGGACGGAAGCGGCGATCTGAAAGGAGATCAACATACGCCCCAGCGTGAGCTTGGGGGTGGCGCTCCCCGCCGGCCGGGGCTTGAGCCAGGCGTTGGGGTCCAGGCCCGAAAGGCGGAGGGCGGGGAGGAGGCTGAAGGCCAGGGTCGCCAGGATTCCCAGGACTGCGGTCCCACCCACCACCGCGGGATCCAGCAGGACGTCCAGCTCCACGTTCCCGAAAGCCCCGGACCCGACGCTTCCGGTGAGGAGCCCGCTCAGGAATCTCCGGCTTCCCAGGGTGAGGAGGAGCCCGACCACGGTTCCAGTCCCCGCCAAGACCAAGCCTTCCAGCAGCAGTTGGCGTACCAGACGGCCCCGGCTCCCCCCGAGGGAGCGGCGCACCGCCATCTCCCGCTGGCGGCTGATTCCCCGGGCGAGCATCAGGCTGGAGAGGTTCACGCAGACGATGAGAAGGACGATCCCAACGACACCCAGCAGGAAGTAAAGGAGACGGGCGGTCTCGGAGCGTACCGGTTGGGCTCCCTGGGATCCCGGAAGGAGCTTCACTTCCGGTAGATATCCGTCCCCTCCCACAAGAGGCGAGGGGTGGGTCCGGAAGGTGCGGTTCAACCGCTGCCGGAGGATTTCCCGGTTCGTGCCCTCCGGCACCCGGGCCATCAGGCGCAACCAGAAGACGTCTTCCGTGGCGAACAACCCTCCGTCCGACCACCCCATCCGAGGGTAGACCCGGGGCTGGGAGGCCAGGGGTACGGTGATCTCGGTCTGGGGAAAGAACCCGCCAAGGGATAGGCCCACGAACCCCGGCGCCGTGATGCCCACCACCTCCGCCGGGTTCCCGTTGACGCGGACGGTGCGGCCGAGGATCTCCGGATCCCCGCCGAAGGCCCGCATCCAGAAGGAGTGGCTGAGGACGGCCACCAGCGGGGCATCGGATTGGTCATCCCCTTCGCCCAGGGGGCGTCCCAGGGCCATGGGGACCTGGAGGCTCGAGAAATACCGCCCGTCGGCCAGGGCTCCGCCGGCCAGGAAGGCCGGCTGGTCCCCGAGGGCTACGCTCACCCCTCTGAGGAAGGCGAAGGCGAAGATTCCCGCGTCGGGGTCCGCGGCGCCCCTGAGCGCACGATAGAGGGGATAGCTGAAGTTGCTCCGCAAGCGAATGCCGCTCGCCGGATCCGTGTACCCTGTGCTGCCGATCTGACTGATGGAGAACTCCCCTTCACGGGTCCATGTGACCAGGGAGAGCTCTTCGGGAGCATCCACCGGTAGAGGCGTCAGGAGAAGGGTCTTCACGACACCGAACATGGCGGTGTTTGCGCCTATCCCCATGGCCAGGGAGAGGATCGCCACCAGGGTGAACCCGGGACTTCTCCGGAGGACCCTCAGGACATAGCGAAGATCGGAACCGCCTCCACGGAGCATGTCGCCTCCTGTCCTCCTCGAATTGGACGGGATCTTCCCCGTACCCCCGGCACGGGAGAAGGCTCACTCGGTCCGTCTTTGAAGTCAGACGACGAGTGGGAGGGAATCGTTGCGGGAGGTTCCGGTCGGGCCGGCCTCGGCCCGGTGTGATGATTCTCCCGATGCCTCGACTCCTTGTCCCCGAGATGGAACGAACCTTCCGAAATTCGGCTATTGAAGAGGATGACGTCGCTGTTCCAGATGGAGGGGCCGGAGTATGGCTGATGAGTTCGGGTCCGAGCCCGGCGGGACGCTCTTCACTTCCCGGAAGAGCCGGCGCCGGTTTCCGGTCCACCCCCTGGCGGGGTTCGGGCTTCTGGTGCTGTTTGCAATGGGTATGGGGGTGGCCTGGTACTGGCTCCGCTCCCGGGAATCCACTCCGGGACCGGCTCCCGCTTCCGTGGCCGACTCCATGGCGCCTGC
>JARRPL010000403.1:0-2768 GCA_037382905.1 Gemmatimonadota bacterium
CAAGGAGGGTGGGAAAGGTCTCCTGGTGGAACAACCGGCAGTATCCGCATCCGAAGTCACTCAGCTCCACGACTCGCACCGACGCCTCGGGGGAGCCAAGGTCATATCCTATCTGGTTGAGGTCGTGGGGTTGACTCTCCTGGGCCTGGCAGGCCAGGTCGGATGGCGCAGCCGCAGCGGCCAGGAAGAGTATCGAAAGCACCTTGATTCTTCGGACCAGCATGGATTCCCCGGGGCTTGCCGTCGAAACGTGGTAGTCAGGAAAGATGGCCTTGTCCCTTCTCTTTGTGTACTCCTCCTCTGGGCATTCCGCCCGTGGACGGGCGCCTCTTTTCCCACTGGGCCTTCCCTTCGGCGATCCATGGCCCGGGTATCGGGTCCTTGCCCACCTGGATGACGAAGGTCTCCGAGACCTTGTCGTGGATGGCTTGCCGGTTCGGATCCCAGAAGATCTGGGCGAATCCCAGAAGGCCGGTGGCGATGCCCGCGGCATATCCCCCGGCCCGCTCGAAGGAGAGCCACCAATTCAGTGGTCGCTTGTCGATCATGACCACCCGGATCCGAAACAGCTTCTTCCCCAGGCTGCTGCCTTTCCAAAGGGCGTGGGTGATGGTCATGTAGAGCGCACCCCATCCGAACCCCAGCCCCAGGTCGTCGATCAGGTTCCAAAGCCAGTCCAGAATCCCGGCGTTCTCGGCATCCTCGACCTGGGCCTGCATTCGGTCGAGTTGCTGCTCTGCGTCCTGCCGTTCCTCGTCCAGGGTGACTACGAGCTGGTTCAGGGCCAGGATGCTATCCAGGGCAACGGAGTCGGAGATGACGGGGACCTCCTCGGTTTGGGGAGCAGCTTGGCTTCCCTCCTCGGCGGGTGTCCCGGGGAGGCCGAGGCGGAGGTCGGCCATGACATCGTCGATGATGCCCTGTGATTCGTCGGACCATTCGACGTTCTTCGGCATCAGCTCGGTCAGTGTTCCCCGGATATCCTGGAGGGACATCCCGCTATCCCGAGCGAGCCGAGCCAGCTCGGCGGCGGTCTCCCTGGCCTCCTGGGGGCTGCTTGCTCGGCGCAGGGAAGCGAGACCGGGAAGGAGACTGACGAGCCGGCCGATATCCAGGGTGTCCGACTCACCCAGGCCCTCCAGACCCAGATCGACGCCCGCCGAGTCGGCGAACGCGGCGGCTTCTCCGACATAGCGCTGGAGCCTCTCAGGGTCCTGGGCGAGATTGACCAGCCACCAGACAACAAGAGTGCCCGTGAGGACCAACACTCCGAGACACCCTACGGTGAACCGGAAGAGTTTGCCGAATACGTCCCGACCCGGCTTTCGGATGGCCAGCCAGAAAAGGAGGAGGCCGGAGGCGATAGCCAACGTCCCTGCTCCGATGCGGGACAGTCCTACGATCACCAGCCCGTCCAGGGTGATGGCTCCCAGACGCTGCCAGGGGGTGGCCAGCGGCAGGCCCAGAAGGTCCGGGTGGACCGAGAAGGCATACGGTGTAACGATGGTGCGGGGGTCGTACCGCCGATCCATGGAACCCGCTCAGCTCCGGGTGCGTTTGCACTGTGGAAGGTGGAAGTGCGGTTACCGTTTCCTGAGATAGGCCCCCAGAACCAGGCCGGCGGCAGCGCCCAGCAGAGCCGTACCGGCGATGATTCGCCCTCGTGGGCTCAGGCTTGACACTCGCTCCCGTCCCGTCTCCACCGCCTGATGAACGGCCTGCCCGGCCCGTTGCGCCAGCTCTCGGGACCGCCCGAAGGCTACACCTTCATCCGCGTCGGCTTCGTTCTCCCAATAGGCCTGTACTGCAGCCTCCTCCTCTTCCATGCCACACTCGGGACAGGCCAGAAAGCCCTTCTCCCGGGCGGTTCGGTTCGGGAATACCATCTCCTCACCGCATTTTGGGCAGGGGAGTCCCGCTGGAAGCGGGGCGATGAGCCCGTAGAGGACGCCCTTGGAAAGGCTCAGGGCTTCAGCGATCTGATTGACGCTCTCTTCCGACTCCCAGTAGAGTCGATTCGCCTCGTCAAAAGGGGCGTCGTGATCGGAGTTCTGACCGGACATGGGATCCTCCTTGGCCTGACCTATTGACCTGCGTCGGGGGTACGGACAACATAGCCCGGCCCGAATGAGGGCGCGAGAAGTCCGTTCGGGAACCCGCCGGGCCGCGACCCTCGGGGCTCCATCGAAGGGACCGTCCGCTCCGGAATACACTTCATCACCACGATGGAGCCCCTCCTGGACTCGACATGGGCTCCACGGGATGCGGGAGAGGGCACACGTGAAGATTCCAATCTCCCACGGACATCTGGAGGCCGCCCTCCGGGACCCTGCTGGGACGCCGAGAGGGGGAGCGGTGTTCTGCCATCCTCATCCCGTTCAGGGCGGAACCATGCATACCAAGGCCGTTTACCGGGCCGCCCAGGCGTTCCTGGATCTGGGGCTCCGGACCTTGCGGTTCAACTTCCGGGGAGTCGGGTGCAGCACGGGCACCTTCGATGACGGGATCGGAGAAGAGGAGGACGTGCGAGCGGCACTGGATTGGCTGGAGCTGGGCGGGATCCGAGAGTTGCCGGTGGTGTTGGGAGGACTCTCCTTCGGTTCCATGGTTGGGATGACCGTGGGTGTGCCAGATCCCAGGGTCGTGGCCCTCGTGGGTATGGGAACGCCCATTCACGTCTACGACTACTCGTATCTCTCGGATGCGGCGAAACCGGTGCTCATCATTCAGGGGGAGCGGGACGAGTTCGGTTCGGCTGATGAGGTCCG
>JARRPL010000404.1:0-3398 GCA_037382905.1 Gemmatimonadota bacterium
TGGAGCTGGTGGTCCCTCAGGGTGCGTCGTTCCGGGAGGTTCTGGACACGTTGGAGGCCCGTGATCTCGTGGGGGCACGCCGACTGTTCACCCTCTACGCCCGAACCCGCGGGGCCGATCGCGAGATCCGGGCGGGCCGCTACCGGGTCGCGGGAAACGCCTCCTGGGCGGATCTCGTCCAGGTCCTGACCGAAGGCCGCATCCTTCCCCGGTCCATAACCATCCCCGAAGGATGGACGCTGCGACAGATGGTTCCCCGCCTCGCCGAGCTCACGAACACCCCGGAATCGGAGGTGGAGCCGCTCCTGCTGTCGGCAGGGGATTCCTTGGCGAGGGAGCTTGGGGTGCCGGGACCGGGGCTCGAGGGCTTTCTCTTCCCCGATACCTATCTCTTTGCGGAGGGGGTCTCGCCTGGACGTGTGTTGTCCACCATGACGGAGGCCTACCGGGACTTCTGGACCGAGGCACGCCGGGCCCGCCTCGAAGAGATGGACTGGACCGAGCGGGAAGTCGTGACCCTGGCCAGCATCATCCAGGCCGAGGCGGGGAACGAGGAGGAGATGCCCCTCATCGCAAGCGTATACCGCAACCGCCTGGAGGCAGGATGGCTCCTGCAGGCGGACCCCACCGTTCTCTACGCCCTTGGCGGACCTCGGGACCGGCTGCTCTTCTCCGCCATCGACTCCGTCGCCGACGACCCCTACAACACCTACACCCAGCCCGGCCTCCCCCCGGGGCCCATCGGGGCTCCCGGCGAGGCGGCGCTGCAGGCGGCCCTGCATCCCGCGGAGACGGACTACATGTACTTCGTCGCCGGCCCGGACGGGGGCCACGTCTTCTCCCGAACCCTCGCCGAGCACAACCGGGCCGTGGCGGAGTATCGCCGGCGTCGGGCCTCGCAGCGGGGTCAGGACCCCGACGTCCAGGGTTGAAGGGTGATCAGGGATTCCGGGTCCTCCCAGCGTCTGGAGTCGCACCTTCGGCTCCTCGTGGTGACGGACGCCGCATCGGCGGCACCTCGGTCCGTGATGGAGGTGGTCCGAGAGGCGCTGGACGGCGGTTGCCGCGCGATTCAACTTCGGGACAAGGTGGGGCCGGCCCGGGAGACGCTGGCTTTGGCGAGGGAGCTTCGAGCGCTGACGCGGAGTCGCGATGCTCTTCTCTTCATCAATGATCGGGTCGATCTCGCCCTGGCCGTGGGGGCGGACGGCGTTCACCTCGGTCCGGCGGACCTCCCCCTTTCCTGCGCCCGCCACTGGGCCGGCCGCTTCCTGGCTCTCGGCTACTCCACAGACGACCCGGAGGAGGCCCGACAAGCCGTGGCCCAGGGCGCCGACTACCTCGGGTGTGGCGCCGTCTTCGGGACCAGGACGAAGGACGTGGGAAGCGAGGCCATCGGGGTGGAGCGGCTGAACCGGGTGGCCCACGCCGTCCCGGTTCCCGTATTGGCCATCGGGGGGATCGACGAGACCAATGTCGACCAGGTGGCTCGCACCGAGGCTGCCGGTGTCGCCGTGGTCCGAGCCGTCATGGCCGCTCCAGATCCCCGAGAGGCGACGCGGCGCCTCCTGGAACGGCTGGGGCATCCTGCGCCTGCGGGGGGCTCCGGACCGGCCCCGGAAGACTGACGGATGTGTCGGGGCGGCGCCCTACCGTTGGACCGGCGGATCCTCGTGGGCGCCCACCCAGTCCCGGGCGCGTGCGAGCTCCGTCACATCGGCGGCCGTCGCCAGGATCTGGCTCTCGCCCCCCGTGTCCAGATTCGTGCTCCGGTACTCCCAGATCCTGAGACTCCCATCCGCCCGGCGAACCCGTAGCAACCCCTCGGCACCACCCTTCTCCTGCACCTCCCGGAGGTAGGACTCCGGACCCTCCAAGGTGACGGGCACCATGAAGTCCATGATGTTCCGACCGACCACCTCTTGTCTCGAGTACCCAAGGGCTTTCAGCCCTGCCGGATTGACCTCCTCGACGCGGCCGACCTCGTCGTGGAGACACATCAGGGCCGGACTCTCGTGGAAGAGCTTCTTGTACCATCCGAGGCTGACCTCCACGTCCCGGCTGAGCCCCTCCTCGATGCGTCGAGCCCGCTCCATCTCCCCGTCCCGGTAGTGCCGCACGAACAGGAAGACGAAACCCAGCCCCGTGGCGGTCACCAGGAACTCTCCGTAGTGCCCCCAGGTCCCGGACGCCCCGGAGGACGCCACGGTCAGAAGCCAGGCCAGCCACCCGGCGACCGTGGCAATGGTGTACACCCGAATCGGGAAGAAGGCCCCCAACGCGACCAGCGCCAGTCCCAGATGGGTGGTCTGCTCTGGTGTCCCCACCAGAAGCACCCGGAAGACGGCGTTGGCCATCACGATCCCCCCCACGCCCCACGCCAGCCCGGTCCGGACCCGGTCGTCCCGAGCCCGCGCCGCCGTGAGGGCGACCCCGGCCAGGAGGAACGCGCTCACCGCCGACGCCACCACCACGGCCGGTGCTCGGCTCAGGGGCCCGCCGGCATGAGCCACCGCCGAGACGGCGTAGAAGCCACCGAGCGCCCATGCGGCGACCTCGAGAAACGGAACCGATCGAGACGGACCGAGCTCTTTCAGCCATCGCTCCAGGGCACCCTGGTGCGCGTCCCCATCGGTGCCGTTTCGTATCATGATGGCCGGTCCCGGCTACGGATGGATCTCCCTCTCCCCCTTCAAATCTGTGACTCGAGCGCGGACCCGGTCCACGACCCACCCGTCAAGATTTCCTCAGGCATCGCCGGGGGCTTAACGGCCGTGTTCGGGATGGGAACGGGTGTGGCCCTCGCGCTGTGACCACCAGCCAATTCGAGTCCCGCGGTGCCGGGGATCCGACGCGTCCCTCACCGAGGGCGATCGGTCCCGACGATGCGGGTCCAGGTGGGATGAGAGGTCGATGCCTTGGGCGGCGGCCCTGAGCGGGCGCGCCCCCGAGCCCGGTCGTGGTGACCAGGCGGGTCTTCTTGTGGCCCGGACGCCTCCCGCGAGGGGAAGCCTTCCGGACGGTCCTGCGTCTTACGGTCTAGAGACCTCAGCGTCTCTCCGTTCCCAGCGCCCCCTTGCATGGGGAGACGCCGGTGGAGGGACGGACTGCGGTCAAGCCTCACGGGAAATTAGTACGGCTCAGCTACACGTGTCGCCACGCTTCCACTTGCCGCCTATCAACGTACTCGTCTCGTACGACCCTTCAGGGTGCTTACGCACCGGGAATGCTCATCTTGGAGGGGGCTTCCCACTTAGATGCTTTCAGCGGTTATCCCTGCCCAACGTCGCTACCCGGCAATGCCACTGGCGTGACAACCGGTACACAAGTGGTTGGTCCATCCCGGTCCTCTCGTACTAGGGATGGCTCTCCTCAACATTCCGACGCCCACGACGGAT
>JARRPL010000405.1:0-2734 GCA_037382905.1 Gemmatimonadota bacterium
GAGGCCGGGAGCCACTCCTTGAAGAAGGAGCGAAAGGATCTGACATCGCTCGCCGGTCCCTAGTGCTGGAAGACGGCGTAGAGTCCCCCGGCGATCCGGCAGGTTTCCAGGCCCTGGGGCACCTCCTGGTGCCCGCTCACCTCCACCCCGGCCCACCGCTCGAAGACGGCCTCGGGGTCGAACACGTCCTTGGCGGCCCGGTAGTGCCGGAGGGCGACCGTCCCGTCGGTGACCCGGCCGGTGATGGTGCGAATCCGGGGTCCGAAGCTCCGCCACAGATCGCTGGTGCGATCCCGGTCCCTGGTCATGTCCATCCGCATCCCCACCAGGATCCGTGGGGACAGGATCTCGATCCGGGGATCGACCATCACCGGGAACTCACCCCTCCTGAAGCCACTGCAGCGCCTCCTCCCGGTCGTCCATGGCGAAGGCACGGGGCTCTGCGGAGAGGAAGACGGCGGCGAGGCGCGGGAGGGCGGAGAGGATCCGATCGTCACTCACGATGGCGATCCGCCGGATTCGCCGATGATGCTCCCGGACGAACCGGACGTGGCTGGTGAAGGCGGCGAGGTCGTCCCAGCCGGGGAAGTGCCGGGCCACCACCATCAGCCCCACCAGCCCACCGGATGCGTTCAGGTAGGGGTCCAGCTCCGCACCCAGGCGTTCGAAATCCTCCGCCTCCAACTCGCCCCTGGGCTCGAGGATGAGGATGCCTTCCTCCTCTCGAAGCTCGAAATGGAGGTCGCTCTCCGCAGGGGGCTCGGCGACCCATTCCCTGGCCTCGTCCATCCCGTCGAGCCCGAAGAGGCGAACCTCCCCAGGGATGGCGAACCCGAAGGCCTGGACCAGATTCCACACCCAGTCGGACTCCGTGACGACGGCGACCCGCTCGAAGGCCGTGAGGTGTTTCATTCCCACCTTCGCGTCCTCCCAGGCCCCGCCCCCGGTGTACCCGTCGAACTCCTCTCCCAGGACGTAGAGGAGCCGCGCCCGCCGATGCCTTCGAAGCTTCTCCTCGAGAGCGGGGACCAGGACGTCCCGATAGTCCTCCGCACCGACCTTGCCCGTGGCCTCCAGACCGAGCACCTGCTCCGGGAGACCTGGGATGAGTTGGAGCACGGGACCTCCTTGGCATCGGGAGAGGGGACGACCCCGATCGGGCCGGGGCCCGGGGCGAGACTACCCGGGGCCGGACCGGACCGCAACGAGGCGGTCCATCACATCGCGTAGAAGAACTCCTCCTTTGCGATCCGTCCATCCACGAGGGTGTAGAGCGCCACCTCCTCCATCTGGAATCGCTGGCCGCTGGGCTTGAAGGTGACGTCGAAGGCGAAGTGGACGCAGAAGCGGTCGTCACCGTGGGGGAAGGGCCCCGCCACGGACGCGCCGTGGATCTCGTGGTTGTCGATCCACCACTGGTTCTTCCCCCGGACGGCGTCGATCCCCCTGGAGGTCCGGTCCCCACCGTCGGGAGGAGCCATGGGCTCAACACTTACGACGTCGACGGCGTACATCCGGTCGACGGCCTCCATGTTCCGGCCCTCTCTGCAGAGGTCCACGAGCTTCCGTCCGATCTCTTGTGCGCTCATCCGTGCTCCCGGAAAGGTGTGGGCGGGACGGCCGACCAGCCTACGCGCCTCCCGGGGACCCGGCAATCACGGGCGGGTCACGATCGGACGCCGGAGTCGGTCGCGGTCGATCCGCCGAAGGACCACCCAGGCCCGCAGCGCCACCAGGAAGGACAGCAGCTTACAACGAGGGTGGTCGCTCCGGGCCAGGATACGCGAGCTTATCAGCATACGCACGCACCCAGGAAGTGAAGAGGAGGAGACCAATGAGCGCACGGTTCGAGGGGAAGACGGCCATCGTGACGGGAGGAGCGTCGGGGATCGGCGCCGCCATCGTCGACCTGTTGGCTGCGGAAGGTGCGGGAGTCGCGGTTGCGGACCTGGACCTGGAGGCGGCACGGGAGAAGGCCCGGGAGGTCACCGAGACAGGCGGACGGGCCTGGGCCGTGGCGGTGGACGTGGCCGACGAGGCCTCGGTTCGTGACATGATGGAGGATGCCGTCAGGCGGGCCGGCGGCCTGCACCTCCTGGTGAACAACGCAGGGATCGGCGGGCCGTCGGCGCCCACGGGAGAGTACCCGACCGACGGGTGGCGCAAGGTCATCGAGGTGAACCTCAATGGCGTCTTCTACGGCATGCGGTACGGGATCCCGGCGATGAAGGACGCCGGGGGCGGCGCCATCGTCAACATGGCGTCCATCCTCGGCTCGGTGGGCTTCGCCGGGGCCTCCGCCTACGTGGCGGCGAAGCACGGGGTCGTGGGGCTGACCAGGACAGCGGCGCTGGAGCATGCCGACGACGGAATCCGCATCAACGCGGTGGGGCCGGGCTTCATCAAGACACCGCTCCTCGACGAGAACCTGGACGCCGAGACGTTGACGTTCCTGGAGGGCCAACACGCACTGGGCCGCCTCGGCGACCCCCGGGAGGTGGCCACCCTCACGGCCTTCCTCCTCTCCGACGAGGCCAGCTTCATCACCGGGTCGTACCACCTCGTGGACGGAGGGTACACGGCCCGGTAGCCGGACCCGGGTCACGCCGCGGGAACGAGGAACGGGTCGGGAGCGGTCAGTACCAGCGCCCCTCGGTCCGTGACCACCACCGTGTGCTCGAACTGGACCGCCAGCGCGCCGTCCTCGGTCCGGAGGTCCCGGATCACCCTGAAC
>JARRPL010000406.1:0-3840 GCA_037382905.1 Gemmatimonadota bacterium
ACCGGGGGATTCCTGAGGTCCAGTCGACGGACGTATTGCCGCACCCTCTCCTGCCCTTCCGGACGGGAGATGTCCACGTCGAAGGGGAGGTTCTCCACCGACAGGACCGTGTCCCGGGCACCCATGAGAACCATGGGGATGCCGGTCTCCCGTATGAGGCTGTTCAGACGCCAGAGAGCGTCGTCGGCTCGCAGCTCATTCGGGTCGATGAGGGCGTCGTTCACCTCCGTGAAGATCTCCGTGAGGGTCTCGGTGTTGGTTCGGAGCGCCCGCACCATGCTCTGGGTGTAGAGGAGGTACCAGCCCAGGAGGAGGGCGAAGAGGGTGGAGAGCACCACCGGCCAGCGGATGCCGCCGGGCCGCGAGCCCTCGAGACGGCCGCCCCGGGTTCCCGGGCCGCCGGAATTCATCCGGCGGGCGGCTCGAGCCGGGCCACGCCCAGATACGGGTGCAGAACCTCCGGGAGTGAGACCGAACCGTCTTCCCGCTGATGGGTTTCGAGAAGGGCCGCCACGACCCTGGGCAACGCCAGGGCCGAACCGTTCAGCGTGTGGAGGTGGCGGGGCTTCTCCCCGGGTGCCGGGCGGTACCGGAGATTGGCCCGCCGTGCCTGGAAGTCGGTGAACACGCTGCAGCTCGACACCTCGAGCCACTGCCCGACGCCCGGCGCCCAGACCTCCAGATCGTAGGTCATGGCCGACGAGAACCCCAGATCTCCTCCGGCCAGGAGCAGACGCCGGTAGTGAAGCCCCAGAGCCTCCAGGAGTATCTCCGCCTCGCGGGTCAGCTCCTCCAGCGCCTGGCGGCTCCGCTCCGGGGTCTCGTAGCGCACCAGCTCCACCTTGTCGAACTGGTGCACCCGGAGAAGGCCCCGCGTATCCTTGCCCGCCGCCCCCGCCTCCCGGCGAAAACACGGCGAGTAGGCCGTATAGCGCACCGGGAGACCCTCGGCCTCCAGGATCTCGTCGCGGTGGAGGTTGGTGACGGGCACCTCCGCCGTGGGGATCAACCAGAGGTCGTCCCGCTCCGTCTGATACGACTCGTCGGCGAACTTGGGAAGCTGACCCGTGCCTGTGAGGGTCTCCCGGGTGACCAGATACGGAACCCTCAGCTCCACGTAGTCATTCTCCTGGACGTGCCGGTCCAGGAAGAAGTTGATGAGACCCCGCTGCAGACGAGCACCCGCTCCCCGGAGCACCGGAAAGCCGGAGCCGGAGATCCTCGCCCCCCGAGGGAGATCCAGGACGCCGAGGCGCTCGCCCAGCTCCCAGTGGGCCAGCGGCGTGAAGGAGAAGCTCGCCGGCGTGCCCCAACTCGACACGACCTGGTTGGCTTCCTCACCGCCCTCGGGCACCTCGTCCAGGGGAACGTTGGGGAGCTCCAGAAGAAGGGCCTCGATCCGCTCCTCGGCGCCGGCGATCTCCCGGTCCAACCCGGTGATCTCGTCACCCAGCACCCTCATGCCCTCGATGAGCTCCGAAGCGTCCTCCCCCTCCCGCTTCCGCGCCCCGATCTCCTTGGAGGCCGTGTTCCGCCGCGCCTTCAGATCGTTGACCCGGGTCAGGCCGTCCCGGCGCACCTCGTCCAGCGCCACGATCTCCCGCACCACCGGCCCGAAGTCAGCGCCCCGTCGCGCCAGACCCTCGACCACCAGCTCCGGCTCCTCCCGGATCCGACGAAGGTCCAGCACCTCAATCCCCGGGCGGGACGAGGTCCCGGCTGTTGCAGACGGGGTTCGAGTCGTACACGACCCGGAGCGTCCCCAGCGTCACGTCGGCCTCCAGCGCCTCGAGCTTCGCGTAGAAGACGCACTGGGTGCCGAAGGAACTCCCGGATTGATCCGTCTGGATCACGTAGATGGGACCCAACTGCACCGGCACCGGCCGGTCGCCCACGTACGCCGCGGTGTCCGCCGGCGCTTCGCGGACCTCCTCGAAGGTCATCCCGGTCAGGGTGGTGATCCGCGCCCGGGACTGGATCCCCATGGCTCCCGGTGTCAGGAAGACGAACTCGCCGTCCTGGGTGTCCAGGGCCAGATCCCAGTTCCCTGTGGCCCCGGGGTTCTCGATCTCCACGAAGGTCCGGCGGTTGAAGTTGTACGCCGAGGGAAGCCCCAGCTCCGGTCGGGCCAGGGAGTAGAGGAGGACCGTGTCCGGTGCCACGTCCCAGTCGATCTGGAAGGGATCGTCGTCGCACGCCGCCGAGGGGAGGACCACGAGGGTCGCCAGGAGCCAGAGGGTGCCGCGAAACCGCATGGATCAGCTCGGGTGATGATGGGATGGACAACGCCCGGTGGAGGTTCGGAAGGCTACCGGAATCCCGGACCCGGTGTCAACCCGGAAACCCGCATGTTTGCTTGACTCTCCACGCACTCCCGGGTAGCTTCCCGCCCTCCTCAGGACCCCCCGACCGGAGGTGGGATTGGGCCGACGAATCCTCGTGGCCGAGGACGAGCCTCACATCCGTCGCATCCTCCTCGCGCTCCTCGAGTCGGCGGCCTTCGACGTGGACGTGGCGACCGACGGGCGGCAGGCGTTGGACCGGCTCGCCTCGTCCGCCGAGTACGAGGTCATCCTCACCGATCTGCGCATGCCCCACTTCACGGGGCTGGACCTCCTGGAGCGGATCCAGGAAATGCCGCATCGCCAGACCACTCCCGTGATCATGCGCAGCTCCTCCCGCTCGCGAGTCCCCGGCCCATGATCCTCGATACGGTGCGCCGGGCCCGCGCCCTGGTGCCACCCGAGCGCATCAGGGTCCTCGCGGGTGCACCTCTCATCCCTCTCTTCCAGGCGGCCCTCCCGGAGCTCCCCTCGGAGGCCTACCTGTCGGAGCCCCAGGCCCGAGGGACCGCCCCGGTCCTGGCCTGGGCCGCGTGGAAGATCCTGCGGAGGGACCCGGAGGCCGTTCTGGTCTCCCTCCACTCCGACCACCTCGTGGAGCCGGAGGCGGCCTTCGTGGAGCTCCTCCGGCAGGGAGCCGCCCTGGCGGACCGGGAGCGGCTCCTGGTGACCGTGGGCGCGGACCCCGATCGCCCCGAGACCGGCTACGGCTACATCCAACCCGGGGCGACCGTCGCCGGACCGCCGGACGGGGCCGCACGGGTTGCGGCATTCCACGAGAAGCCCGACGCCGACACCGCAGCCTCCTTCATCCGGGACGGGTTCCTCTGGAACACAGGGATCTTCATCTGGCGCGCCGATGTCTTCCTGGAGGAGATCCGAGCCCACGCGCCGGAGGTGGCCCTGGCCCTGCCCCGGTTGGAGGCGGGGGACGAGGCCGGCTTCTTCCAGGCCTGTATCGCGACGACGGTGGACGTCGCCGTCCTGGAGCGCAGCCGCCGCGTCGCCGTCATCCCCTGCTCCTTCCGGTGGGACGACGTGGGCAGCTGGGCGTCCCTGCCCCGAATCCGCCCGGCGGACGCCCAGGGCAACGTGACGGTGGGTCCCACCGTCGCCGTGGAGAGCCTGAACAATGTGGTGTTCACCGAGAACTACCCTGTGGTCCTGTTCGGGGTGGAGGACCTGATCGTGGTCCGGACCGGGGGCGTCACCCTCGTGACCCGGCGGGCGCTGGCCCCGGAGCTCAAACGGCTCGTGGAAGGCTTGCCCGAAAACCTCGTGGATCCGGAGCGCTGACCCGTGGAGCTGTATCTGGTGGAGGACGAGAGAGGGCGTTCATGGAGTCCCTTTGCCGAGACCCGCCCCGTGGGCGAGCTGCGCTTCGGCGCGTCGAATCCCATGAGCTGGGGGACCCCCAGGTACCCCGAGCACCGTTCCCCGCACCAACGCTCCACTCGCTCCCAGAGCAACGACGCGCCGAAGCGCAGCTCGCCCACGG
>JARRPL010000407.1:0-2659 GCA_037382905.1 Gemmatimonadota bacterium
CTCTGCCGGAGCCTCGGCCTGGGCGGCAGCGGTCGAGGACAGCTCGAGCTCCGCTACCCGCTTGTCCGCAGGCAGCATGGCGTTCAACTGGTTGAAGATGGCCGTCAGCCCCGCCCGATTCTCCTTGCTGGCCTGTTCCGTGGCCCGGCGGAGGTCGCTGATGGTGGTTTCCAGCTTCCAGCTGCCCGGACTTTCCATCTGCACCTCCAGGGCCAGTGCCTGGGCCTTCGAAACGGCTTCGGCGTCGAAGGCCGCCCCCAACAGCGTAGGCCGGAGCCACTTGTCCTCGGGATGGAGCGCTTTGGCCCGCTCGCACGCCATCATGGCGATGGCGCCGGCGATCCGCGCCCTGTCCGCGTCCCCATCCGCCCCTCGCTCCCTGTACAGCCGGGGGAGGTTGCACGAGGGGTAGTAGTCGTTCAGGTCCAGCTTCGTACCCCGCTCGTAGTGATGGATGGCCCGTTGCAGGTAGACTCCGCGCTGCGGGTGGTCCGGCGGGGAGGTGTCGTACAGCCGCTTGTATCGCCCACCGAGGAGACCCTGACGCTCGGAGGAGTCTCCGGCGGTCTCGATCAGTCGTTCCAGCGCCCCGATGGCCTCCATGGGTTCTCCCGACTTCGAGATCGCCAGGAGTTTCTGCTCCTGGATGAAGGGCCGCGTCCGGAGTCGCTCGGGCATCTGTTCGATCCACTCCACCATCTCGGCCCAGCCGACGGCATCCCGGAGCAGCTCCATGACACGAATGGCGATGCCGTCTCGAATGGCTCCCGCCGCAGCGATCTCGTCCCGGAGGGCCAGGGCCGCCTGACGCCTCCCGTCCTCATCCACGGTGCGCTGGATCCCCTTCATCCTGCCGAGAATGGCGTTGAGTTCCTCCATGTCGGCCTTGAAGTGCGTGACCCGATCCGGGTCGAGGGCCGCATTCGGAAAGCCGGGTACCGCCTGATACACGGGTGACTCACCCTCGGCCAGCCCCTTCAGCCCCGCAGTGATCTGACCGCGGATCGTGTGCGCCGTCTCGTCGTTGATGGTGCCTTCTTCCAGCGTGTAGACCAGCCGTGGCATCTGGTCGATGTCGAACAGCACCTTGGCCCAGCTGGCGGACACGAGGACACACCCGTACTGCTGCGCCGCGTGCCGAACGCCGATCTCGTAGTAGACGTTGGCGTTGCCGATGGAGATGTCGGCCACCACCAGGTCCGACATGGCCAGGCGCTGGATCATCTCGACCACGATCAGGGCGCCGGCGTCCTGGTCCGCCCGCACCGGCATGTACCCGCACTCCTCGATGGCCGGCCCCAACGCCCGTTCCCAGAGGGCGTCGAAGTCGATGGTCGTAGGCCCCGGGTCGTCGGGTCCCAGCCCGGTCTCCTTCGTCGAGAAGGGCATGATCATGAAGCAGATGGGCTTGGCCATGATGACTCCTTTCGCCGGCGTTGTGGGCGGGAGATGACCCTCGAGGATCGCAGGCGGGCGCCCCGGTCCCGGGTGCGATCGGTGCCAATGTAGCGATTCCCCGGCCCGGCGCTCGTACCGGACCGGCGACGCCTCACCTCCCGATGCGGCGGCGTCCCGCTCCGGGGAGCCCCCGCCGCGTCTCCTCCCCCGTCGGGCTCTCGGCGGATCTCCGCGCCGCAACGACCGACGGACGGACCCTCCGCGACGGCCTCGCCGCCGCGGAGGGCGGGAACGTCAGTCGATAGGTCCCTGAAGCTCCACGGCCAGCGGCACGTTGTCGGCGTAGAGGGCCTCGACCCCGACCCCGGCGCCGAAGTACCACTCCTCGGGGGTGGACACGTCACCGGAGAAGACGTGCAGTCCGGTGGCCTGCGTCGCCGCCACGAGGTCGGCTGCTGCGGCGGCACCCAGCTGACCGAGAAGGAGGAGGTCCCAGCTCACCATGCTCGCGCCGACGGCGTGGGCGGTCGCGATGGCCTGCTGGATTCCCTGGGGACCGGGAGTGTAACCCGGCAGACGATAGATGGGCCCGATCTCGCCCCACTGGAGTCCGAACTCCGGGGCCTTGTCGATCAAGGTCACGGGAAGGCCTACGGCGGCTTCGACCTGCTCCGGCGAAAGGAACTGGAGCGCGAGCAGCGTAAGCTGGCGCTCGATGTCGGGGGCCTCCGCGGCAGCCTGTGCCAGCAACACCGGCGACATGGAGTTGAAGTAGATCAGGTCGGACGCACCCATGCCCTCGATGATCTCGATCACACGGGAGACGAAGGCCGGGCCGGTCACGTCCTGAGGATCGCAGAGCGGAGATGCGGGCTTGAGATCGACCGTGACGAGGCCGCTGAGCCGATCCGGATTCTGAGCGTTATAGCGCCGGGCCAGCTGAAGGAGCGCCTGGAAGGAGTCGATCCAGGGTGCACGCTCCGCCAGCTGGTCACGAGTGAGGGTGTTGATGCAGGTATAGTCCTCCAGGAAGTCGTCATGCCAGACCACGATCTCGCCGTCGGCGGTCATCTGAAGGTCCGCTTCGACGACGGCGGCTCCCGACTCGAAACCGAGTCGCAGCGCCTCGATCGTGTTTTCGATGGGGCGGGTCGGGTCCTCGCCGAGATTCTCCCCCATACCCCGGTGGGCGATGGCGACCGGGCCGCCGGCGGCGGAGAGGAGATCCTGAACGGTGCTGTAGATGGGGCGTGCGACGGGG
>JARRPL010000408.1:0-4327 GCA_037382905.1 Gemmatimonadota bacterium
CTATGGAGAGACGCGAATGTGCGCCGAGACCTGGGGGAGCGATGGCGGAGCGGGACGGTCATGCCGCGGTTCGTGCTCACGACCGACGGTCTCGAGCTGATCCCCGACCCCCTCTCGTCGGGCGCCCTGCCGCGGGCCACCCGAGGGCGGCGCCTGGAGGTGTTGGAGGAGCACCTACGGCGCTACGACCGTTTCTACAAGGAGGAGCTTCTTCAGCTGCCCCCCGTCCTGGGGAGTTCGATTCTGTTTCGGATCGGCCTCGCCGCCGTGCACGGCAGGCAGAGCAGGCGCCTCAAACTCCAGATGCTGCGCCCCGACAGCGAGGCAGCCCGTGTCACCGCTGCCGTGGTCCGTTCCATGAGGGAGGAGGTGGAGCGTTCGGGGCAGCGGTTCGTGCTCGTCCTCGCGCCGACGGGGAGGGAGTTGATCGACTCCCGGCTTCCGACTCCCGACCTCCGTGCCTGGCACGATCTGGCCGACGCTCTCTGCGAGGGTGCCGGATCCTGCATCGACCTGGTGGGCTCCCTGGTGGGTGGCGGGACTCCGGAGGCTGACTCGGGCTACGACGGCACGCACTACGGCCCCATGACGAGCCAGCGGGTGGCCGAGGCCCTGCTGTCGGAGTTGAGGTCGCTGGGGTTGGTTCCCCAGTGAGCTCAGGGTTCAGGCTGCGACGGGTCCGCCTCGGCCCCATGCCGTGTTGCGGCGGCGGATCTCCCGGTTCTAGGTTCACCGCCCTGGTGAATGTTCCCCGTTCCGCTTTCCGCAGAGGCACCCGAAGTGAAAGTGATGGTCACGCACGACGTCGACGACGTTCAGCACTGGCTTGCCTCTCCCAAGCGAGGCGAATTCTTCGAGGCACATGGGATGACGGTCCAGACGTTCACGCGGCCGGAGGGGGGAAACCGTGTCGGCGTGGTCATCGACGGCGTCCCCGACATGGAGACGCTTCACGCCGCCCTCGGGACCGAGATGGGCGCCGCGGCCATGAAGCACGACGGCGTACACCCCGACACCATCGAGATGTACGTGCAGTCGTAGCGGACGATCCCCATTTCTGCCGGGAGATCGCCGCGACGGGCTCCCCATCGGCCGGGGCCGGCGATCCTTCCGGGAAGGCCGTCGTGAGGCCTTCGAGGGTGAGGTGTTTCCGTCGACACGAAGCGTCGAGACTGCACCGGCCAGACCGACGGCTACGGGGCGACCCGGCAACCACCGCGGCGTCGGCGGGTATTGAACCGTCAGCTCCACTCCGACCCAAGTACATGGATGTCAATGACTTACACTTCACGACCCTTGACCGCTCTCCTGGCGATCCTCGTAGCGGGTTGCACGGCGGATTCCGGTTCGGAGGACGGGAATCCGAGTCTTCCCGAGACCGCCGGGGGCGACACGGCGTGTGCCGCCGACAACGATGGCCTCACTCTGATGGAGGGCTTCTGCGTCGCGGTGTTCCACGAGGGGGTGGGCTCGGCCCGGCACGTCACCGTGGCCCCGAACGGCGACGTCTGGGTGGCCCTCAGGGAGGCCGGTGAGGACGGCGAGGCCATCGTGGCACTCCGGGACACCACCGGGGATGGAGTCGCCGATGTGGAGGAGCGCTTCGGTGGCGTGGGAGGCAGCGGAATCCTCTATCACGAGGGTTGGCTCTACTTCGCCCCCGACGATCGCGTCATGCGGTATCCCATGACGGCGGGTGAGCTTACGCCCTCCGGCGAGCCCGAGACGCTGGTGGAGGGGCTTCCCGTGGGGGGACACCGATCCAAGAGCCTGGCCATCACCGCCGACGGACGCCTGCTCGTCAACATCGGTTCCGCGTCCAACGCATGTCAGGAGGAGACCCGGACCCCGGGCTCCCCGGGCCAGGATCCGTGCCCGGAGCTCGATGAGCGGGCCGGCGTGTGGGCCTTTGCGAGGGATGTCCCCGGCCAGACGCAGGCGGACGGCCAGCGGTACGCCACCGGACTCCGGAATGCCTACGCCCTGGCGGTGCATCCCACCAGCGGGCAGGTCTACGCCACGGTACACGGGCGGGACCAGCTCCACGGTCTCTGGCCGGACCGCTTCACGCAGGAGCAGTCCGCCGAGAAGCCTGCCGAGGAGTTCGTGGCCATCGATCGGGGCGACGACTTCGGTTGGCCCTACTGCTACTACGATCCTGCAGCGGACCGGAAGGTGCTGGCCCCGGAATTCGGAGGCGACGGCACCGAGGTGGGTCGGTGCGCAGAGGCAGAGGATCCCCTTATCGACTTTCCCGCCCACTGGGCACCCAACGACCTGACCTTCGTCACCGGCGGCTCGCTCCCCCTCGACGGAGCCGTTGTGGCGTTTCACGGCTCGTGGAACCGGGCGCCCCTCCCCCAACAGGGGTACAACGTGGTCTTCGCGCCCTTCCAGGGCGGTGCTCCCACCGGAGAGTGGGAGGTGCTCGCCGAGGGATTCCCCATGGGGAATGTGAGTCCGGATGGGGCCACCTACCGTCCCACCGGCGTGGCCACCACCCCGGACGGTGCCCTCCTCATCGTGGACGGCAAGGAGGGTCGGATCTGGAAGGTGGCGTACCAGGGCACGACGGCGACCGGGGATTCCTGATCTCGCCCCGGAGGGCTGATCGCCCTCGAAGTGGCCGCCGAGTCGAACCTCTGGCGCCGCCCTTGAGGCGCTCCACGGTCCCTCCTCCGTCCACCCGCCCGCCCATGGTCGCCACCCGTCGTCCCCGCCGCGTTCCCCTTCTCGCCGTCTTCCTCCTCCTGGGGTTGCAGCTCCCCGGGACCCACGGTGCAGCCGTGGCCCAGGAGAGGTCCGGCCCCACGGAGAACCCCGACGCTCCCAGTTACGTCCAGCCGCCGGCGGAGATCGCCCGGATGCTCCGGACCGACAAGAACTACGCGACGCTCTCCTACATCAGCCCGGACAGGGATCACTTCCTGATCCCCCACGTCGACGAGCTGTCCACGCTGGCCCTCATGGCCCGGCCCACCTACCGCCTGGGTGAGCTCGAACTCCGGCCCGAGACCGATCGGCTCTGGCACCTGGACACCTACGGCATCGACGGATTCCGCTTCTACTCCCTCGGTGAGCGGCGCTTCATCGATGTGGAGCTGCCCGAGGGATCGTTCGCCAGCGACTTCACCTGGTCACCGGAGGGCGACCGCATGGCCTTCCTGGCCCATCTCCCGTCCCATACGGAGGCCTGGGTTGCCTAGGCAGCCACGGGACGGGCTCGCAGCCTGTCTCCGCGGCGGGTGCTGGCCACCATCGGCACCAGCGCCCGGGGTCAGGGGAGCGGACCGTCGCAGATGCTGCAGTGGACGCCCGACGGTACGGCGATCGTGACACTGCTGGTGCCGGCGAACCGGGGTCCAGAACCCCCCGAGGACCCAATCCCGGCCGGACCATTGACCCGCCACACACGGGACGAGCCGACACCGATGCGGACCTACCCCACCCTGCTGGAGGACCCGCACGACGAGGCCCTGTTCGAGCACTACACGACGAGCCAGATCGCGGAGGTGGGACTCGACGGCTCCGTTCGCGAGCTGGGCGAGCCGGCGATGGTGGAGTCCATCTCCCTGAGCCCAGACGGGGAGCACCTCCTGGTGACCCGGATCGAGCGGCCCTTCAGCTACATCACGAGCTACCGGGACTTTCCTAGGGCGACGCTCATCCTGGACCGGAACGGATCGCGGGTCTCCGAGGTCGCCTACCGCCCCCTCGACGAGGGGGGTGGCGACGACGATGGCGAGTCGGAAGCCCGGGGCTTCGCCTGGCTCCCGGACGGCTCGGGCCTGGCCTTCATGCGGCGGGCGGAGCAGGACGAGGCCGACGACGAGGCGCTCCGGCCGGACCGGATCTTCCGGGTCGACGCCCCCTTCGACCTGGAGGAGGCCGAGCTTCTGGCGGAGAGCGAGCACCCCATCCGTTCCATGAGCGTCTCCCGGGATGGCGAGCACCTGTTCGCCACGGTGGTGGACGGGGGAGAGCAGGGGATCGCGCACTGGGAGATCGATCCCGAGTCCGAGTCCGCCGCTTCGGACCCGACCATGATCGTGGCCTTCCACGACACCGACGATCCTACGGCGCTCCCCGGTGAGCTGTGGACTCGGGAGACGGGGAACGGGGTGGGCTACGCCATGGTCTCGGGGGACGGTGAGTCGGCCTATCTCCGCGGGGATGGCTACAAGGCGGACTTCCGGCCCCAGCCCTTCGTGGACCGGGTGCGCCTCGCCGACGGCTCCACCGAGCGGATCTTCGAAGGCGCCCGGGACTCCTTCGATCAGCCCCAGTCCCCCTGGACGCCGATGTGGACCGCATGATCGTAAGCCGC
>JARRPL010000409.1:0-3656 GCA_037382905.1 Gemmatimonadota bacterium
CCCATCCGGGTGGTGATCCTGGACACCCAGGTCTACTCCAACACCGGCGGCCAGGCCTGCACCTCGGGCTTCACGGGGCAGGTGGCGGATATGTCGGCCTACGGGAAGGCCCAGCACGGGAAGGAGGAGACCCGGAAGGAGATGGCTCTCATCGCCATGGCCCACCGGGGCGCCTACGTCCTCCAGACCTCCCAGGCCTCTCCGGCCCACATGATCGAAGGGATCATCAAGGGGCTCCACTACAAGGGCCCCGCGGTGTTCAACCTGTACACCCCCTGTCCGGTGGAGCACGGACTCGCCGACGAGATGGCGCCCCACTCCGCCCGCCTCGCGCTGGAAAGCAGGGCCTTCCCCTTCGTGGTCTACGATCCCTCGGCGGGAGACAACTGGGCCGAGTGCGTGGACCTCAACGGCAACCCGGAGATCGAGGAGGATTGGCCCAGCTACGAGCTCAGGTACACCGACGACGAGGGGAACGAGCAGATGCTGGATCTCCCCCTCACCATCGCGGACTGGGCCGCCACCGAGAACCGCTTCAAGAAGCAATTCAAGAAGATCAAGCGGGACGACTGGAACGACGACCAGGTCCCCTTCCACGAGTACATGAGACTCTCCCGCGAGGACCGGGTGGGGAAGACGCCCTTCATCAACCTCCTGGGCAAGGACGGGATGCTGGAGGATCGCCTCCTCTTCTGGGACCAGCTCAGGGAGCTTGCGGGCTACAAGGTCGCCCCCTCCGTCAGGGATCAGATCTCCTACGAGCTGGAGGACGAGTTCGAAAAGAAGGCTGCAGCCATCCGGGCGGAGTACGAGACCAAGCTCCTGGAGTTGAAGACCACCTACCCACAAATCATCGCGAGGAAGATGGCCGAGGGCCTCATCGCCTCCTCACGGGGTGGCGAGGACAAGGTGGGCGACGTGCTGAAGCGGGCGGCTACGACTCCGGGGCTCAGGCCCGTGACGCTGACGCCGGAGCAGGAAGCCCTGGTGAGCGGAAACGGAGGCGGCACGGCCGTCGCGGCGCCTCCGGTGCCGGCCGGCACCGACCAGGAGGAGGGACGATGGATCCGTACATCGAGACGGCCCGGTGCACCAGCTGCAACGAGTGCATCAACCTCAACAAGAAGATGTTCGCATACAACGACGCCAAGCAGGCGTACATCAAGGATCCCAAAGCGGGGACCTTCGCCGAGCTGGTGCAGGCCGCGGAACGCTGCACGGCAAAGATCATCCACCCCGGCACACCCCTGAATCCCAGGGAGCGGGACCTGGACAAGTGGATCGAGCGGGCGAAGCCCTTCAACCCCTAATGGCGGGGACCGTCCGGGCGCCCTCCCAGGGGGAGGGTGTCCGGACCGGCTCCATATGAAATGTGGGATAAACTGACTTTCAGTCACGGAGTCCATCCGCCCGAGCACAAGGACCTCTCCAGCGGGGTCCCCATTCGCCGGATGCCCTTCCCCGAGGAGATCGTCCTTCCCCTCCGGCAGCACGCCGGGAAGCCGGCGAAGCTCCTGGTGGGGGTGGGGGACCGGGTGGAGCGGGGGGACAAGATCGCAGAGGCGGACGGATTCGTGTCGGTGCCCATCCACGCCTCCGCGGCCGGAGAGGTGGTGGGGATCGGGTGGTGGCCCCACCCCGACGGGAGCATGGCCGAGGCGGTGCGCATCAAGTTGGAGAAGTTCTCCCCCCAGATTCCCCGGCCCCGGGTGATCCCCCGGTGGGAGGGGCTGGACCCCCAGCAGGTGGTCGCCGCCGTGCAGAAGGGGGGCGTGGTGGGGTTGGGAGGCGCTGCGTTTCCCACCCACGTGAAGCTCCTCCCCCCCAAGGACACCCCCATCGAGACCCTCCTGGTGAACGGGGCCGAGTGCGAGCCCTACCTCACCACGGACCACCGGACCATGGTGGAGTACCCCGAGCGGGTCTGGTTCGGGGTCCGGATCATGATGAAGGCCCTGGGGGTGGAGAAGGCCGTCGTCGGCATCGAGAGGAACAAGCCCGACGCCATCGAGGCCCTGTCGAGGACCAGGCCCGAGGACCTGAACGCCGAGGTCATCGGTCTCACCGTGAAGTATCCCCAGGGTGCGGAGAAGATGCTCATCAAGGCCGTCATGGGCAGGGAGGTCCCTTCGGGGAAGCTTCCCATGCACGTGGGGGCCGTGGTACAGAACGTGGGCACCATCGCCTGCATCGCCGAGATCTTCGAGACGGGGCTCCCTCTCATCGAGCGGGTAGTCACCGTGACGGGCCCCGGGGTGAACAGGCCCGGGAACCTCCTGGTGCCGGTGGGGACGAAGATCCGCGACATCCTGGCCTTCAGCGGCGGCATCAAGGAGACGGTGACGGAGGTCGTCTCGGGGGGGCCCATGATGGGCGCCGCCCAGCCGGATCTGGATGCTCCCGTGACGAAGGGGGTGACGGGGATCGTCGTGCTGACGGAGAAGGAGTCCAGGATCCGGGAGGTCTATCCCTGCATCAAGTGCGGCCACTGCCTGGACGCCTGCCCCATGTTCCTGAACCCCTCCCTCATGGGCTCCTTGGCCCAGACGGCTCGGTACCAGGAGATGGTGGACCGGGCGAGCCTCTGGGACTGCATGCTTTGTGGCGCCTGTTCCTACGTCTGCCCCTCCAACATTCCCCTCTCCCAGATGTTCGGGCTGGCCAAGTACCAGCTGGGGAGGCTCCGGAGGAAGGAGTCGGCCGCATGACGATTCGCGAGCCGCACATGTCTCCCGAGGACCGTCTCCTCCTGACGGCTTCCCCCCACCTGAAGCACCCCGACTCCACGCCCAGGATCATGTGGAACGTGGTGGGCAGCCTGGTCCCCGTGGTGGGTGTCGCCATCTACTACTTCGGTCCCAGCGCCCTGGCGGTGATGCTGGCGTCCATCGCGGGTGCCCTGGGGGTGGAGTGGATCTTCGGAAAGAGGAAGAGCCTCTGGGACGGCTCCGCCGCCATCACGGGGATCCTCCTGGGGCTCTGCCTGCCGGCGGGATTCCCCCTCTGGATGGCGTTTCTGGGCGGGGCCTTCGGTATCGCCTTCGGGAAGCTGGTGTTCGGTGGCCTGGGCCAGAACCCGTTCAACCCGGCCCTGGTGGGGCGGGCCTTCCTCCAGGCCGCCTTCCCCACCGCCATCACCACCTGGCCGTCCACCCAGATGGAGTGGGGGGCCTGGAGGGGGGCCAACTTCGCGGTGCCCCTCCTCACGGGTGAGGCGCCCGACGTCATCACCTCCGCCACTCCCCTGGGGCTCTGGAAGTTCGAAGGCCAGGTGACGGACCTCTTCCACCTGATGATGGGGAACACGGGCGGGTCCCTCGGGGAAACCGCCGGAATCCTGATCCTGATCTGCGGGGGCTACCTGGCTCTCCGGAACTATCTGAACTGGCGGATCCCCGCCGGGATCTTCCTGACGGTATTCGTGTTCAGCGAGGTCCTCTACCTCATCGATGGAGAGGCCTTCCCGCCACCCTTCTTCATGCTCTTCAGCGGCGGCCTGATGCTGGGGGCCATGTACATGGCCACCGACATGGTGACGTCCCCGGTGACGAACCTGGGGGCCTGGATCTTCGCGGCCGGCATCGGCGTGATGGTGGTCCTGATCCGCGTGTGGGGCGGTCTTCCGGAGGGGGTGATGTACGCCATCCTCTTCATGA
>JARRPL010000410.1:0-2646 GCA_037382905.1 Gemmatimonadota bacterium
GCGTTGGCCCGGTCTCCCCGTCGGCCCAAGGCGATTATGCGGCGCACAACCAGACGGCTATTGTAGGAGTCCAGGGCGACGGCGCGCCCCCACCATCTTGCCGCTTCATCCCATCGTTCCTGGTTTTCCGCCTTCTTGGCCAGGCGTTTAAACGCCCCCACGCACTCCTGGAACATACGAGTCCGCTCACCCTCGATCCAACGCTCCCACTCTGGGGCCGCATCGATGTGAAAGCCATTGAGGAGCGGACCGGTGTAGATGTCCACGGCGTCTGCCAGAAGTCCTGCGGACAGTGCTCGAGTGAACTCTGCGACATCCGTTGCGATGATAGACGGATTTAGACGGAGGATGTCCCCCTGGCCCATCACCGCGTCGCGGCCGAGGGTACTGCGCAGGGTGTAGACCGCATCTCGGAGGTTATGTCTTCCGTGGCGTTCATCGCTCTCTGGCCAGAAGTAAGCGATCATCCGGTCTCTGGTGCAGCCCATCTTGCCACACAACGCCAGGGTCGCGAGAACGGCCTGGACCCTCCGCTGAGACAAGAAGAGGTCCTCCGGCCCGGATGGCTTCTCCAAGGCGAGGCCTCCGAAGAGACGGAGTCGGAACGACGGCGTGTCCAATGGATTTCCTCCCGATGCCACCATCGACCATGAAGGTGACGGTTTCAACTATGGGACCGGGCCGAACCCAGGGCAAGCAAGCCGGAACCGAGCCCGCCCTGCCGAACTGGCAAAGGCAGATCCAGCGCAGGATCGACGGTCAATCGATGGGAGACCGACGAAGCCCTGACGGGGCGTCCCCACTTTCCTTGGAACAAGACCAACCCGTGCCCGTGGGACTCCCGGCGTCGGGGTCGAGCGCTTCCCGTTGACACCCTGCAATATGAGGTCGACTCATTTCAGGCCGGGGTTCTCGGCACCCATCCGAGGAGGGCTTATGACGGCCTTGCCAAGACTGGCCGGGCCGGCCTGCATGTTCCTGGCCCTGAGCGCATTGAACTGGGCCTGCACCGATCTACCCAGCAGCCCGAACCTGGACGAACCCACCGCCGAGATGTCGAAGCTCGCGTTGCCGAACCCGCAGCGGACTGCGCTTCAGGACGGGATCGCCCACTACACCTTCGACTTGCCCCTGGGGCCGGGACCCTTCGATGTCGTCCGACTCCACCGGGTGGTCAAGGAGCAGCGGCCAAACCATCCGGTCAGGACCGCGGACGCTGTGTTTCTCCTACCGGGAGCGCCCAACTCCTGGCCAGTGATCTTCATGGAACCCGTGGTCTCCGCCGCCATCCCATGGGATCAGTCCATCGCCATCTTTCTCGCGAAGAACGATATCGACGTCTGGGGAATCGATTACGCTTGGGCCCAGGTGCCCCTGGAGACCACCAACTTCGACTTCATGGAGGGGTGGGGCGTGCAGAAGGACGTGGATTTCGCCTATGAGGCCCTGGCCGCAGCCCAGGCTATCCGAGTGGCCACCGGGCAGGGGAACGGGAGATTCCATGTCCTGGGGTTCAGCTACGGGGTTCCGGTAGGCTATGCCCTCGCCGGCCGCGAAACGCGCCTGCCACCCGGTCAAAGGATCGTGAAGGGTCTGATTCCAGTTGACCTGGAGCTCAAGTACGAGGATCCGTGGAGAAGGGCCGCGGCTTGCGCAAACGGTGCCGCCCAGCAGGAGGTCATTGACTCGGGAACGTACGAGGACGGCTCGTTCGTCCCCCTCATTGCCCTGGCAGCCCTCGCAGAGACGTCTCCGACCGAGCCGTCGCCCATCCCTGGGCTCAACATCCTGGAGTTCATTCTGTACGCGACGGCCACCGGAAACAGCCACTTCGTGGGCGCCTATTTCGACGATGTAGGGATCCCCACCGGTCTGCGGTTCACCAACACGACGCTGTGGTTGCACATGCTACAGGGCACTCCCCCCTACTGGCCGCTCCAGGCTGGGGCCGAGGTCGCCTACGCGCGGTGCGAGACCGGGTTAGACGTGTCCTTCGACGACCATCTCCAGGACATCGCGGTGCCAATCTTCAACGTGGGCGCGGCAGGTGGCTCGGGTGTGGGCGGGAACTACACCGCCTCTCTCACGGCCTCGAAAGACCTTCAATCCTTCGTTGTCCAGGTGTTGCCGGATGACCAGTGGATGTACGACTTCGGGCACGGGGATCTGTTCACGGCGACAGACGCAGCGACCCAGGTCTGGCAGCCCATCCTGACCTGGATCATGGAGCACCGGGAAAACCGTGTGTACCCGTAGACCTGAACTGTCACGGGTCAGGATCCCAAGAGGGTAGCTGCCGGCAAGCCTGCAGGAAGCCAGGCCCTCCTTCGGTGACGATGGAGGGCCTTGGCCGCCCCTCGAAGCGACCTCGGACCCGAGATGTGACCTACTCCCTCGGCGGCTCCTGCGTTGGGGGGGCGGCCAACGGAAGGTGGGACAGCCCTCGCAGGGCCGGAACCACCTCCCGTCGGAGTTCCGGGGCATTGGGGAACCGGTCCCGTGGGTCCTTGGCCAGGCAGCGCTGGAGCACGGCGTCGAGGGTCCGGCTCTCGGGGGTGGAACCGGGCAGGTGATAGGGTTCCATGATGATGGAGGTCAGCATCTCGCCGGGAGTGGCCCCCCTGAAAGGCCACCGGCCCGTGATGG
>JARRPL010000411.1:0-2645 GCA_037382905.1 Gemmatimonadota bacterium
GGCGGCTCCGGTCTACTGGATCACGATCCAGCCCCACTTCCATGACCTGGTCGTCGGCACCTACGGCCGGGGCTACTGGATCCTGGACAACATCACGGGGCTGAGGGCCCTGGACGCCGATTTCATGGACCGGGACGTGGCGGTGGTGGACCCCATGCCGGCGTGGCGCTTCCAGGAGATCCAGGACATCAAGAGCACCCCGACCCTGGTCCGGGGCCGGAACCCCGCCTACGGAGCAGCCATCGACCTGTGGGTCTCGGAGGAGGCCGCCGGCCCGGTCACCACCGAGATCCTGGACCCCACCGGGGACGTCATCCGGACGCTGAACAGCCGGGCCTCCGCAGGCCTGAACCGGATCCGTTGGGACCTCCGCTACGAGTCCCCCAAGGCCCCCCGCCTCCGGACCCCGCCCCCGGACATGCCCTGGATCCGGATGGAGGAGGACGGGACGCGGAGGCTGCGGACCTGGGACCTGGACCTGACCGGTGGGCAGGTCGGGCCGAGGGCCGTGCCCGGAACCTACACCGCCCGCATCCAGGTCGGGGACGTGACCCTGGAGACGCCCGTCGAGGTGCTCAAGGACCCGAACACCACCGGGAGCGTCGAGGAGATCCGGCAGCAGGTGGCGCTCTCCCTCTCGATCCGGGACGACCTGGACGAGATCGGCACCATGATCGACCGGCTGGAGTGGATTCGGGAGCAGGTGGAGGACCTGCAGGACCTGACCCGGGTCGAGGCCGACGCCGAGGCCGTAGCCGAGGCCGCCGCCACCTTCCGTGAGCAGCTCATGGAGGTGGAAGGACGGCTCTTCGACCTGAACCTCTCCGGGGCCCGGGAGGACGCCTTCCGGGGGCCGATGCGGCTCTATGGGCGCTACGCGGCGCTCGGGAGCGATGTGAGTCGCTTCGGCGCGGACTTTGCGCCGACGGCTCAGCAGGTGGAGGTCTACGAGGTGCTGAACGAGCGGCTGGAGGGAGCGAAGGTGCTTATGGACCAGCTGCTGCAGGTGGATCTGCCGCGACTGAACGAGCAGCTGCGGGCGAGGGGGATTCCGGTGATCTCGTAAGGGCTCCCTTTCTTCGAGGCCCGTGTGCGGCCCCCCGTTCCGCCGCTCTCGCGGCCCCACGGAACGGGAGCCTCTTCGTTCGCCTCCCTTCTCCGACCCATCCTCCGGACCACGCCACGGCGGCGGTGACCGCTGTTCAGGCTTCGTCACGTCGCTCCGTACTGGCCTCGAGGCGCGCGGCATCGGCAAGATCCTGAGGTCTGCCGGTCGCGCGCTTGTTGATCAAGAGCGGCGATGAACTCGGATAAGATGTCTCTGAAGTCTCGATTCAGCATCGGCGGCACGGCCGGAGAAGGCCCACGCATCCCGCGCCAGTTGCCACATCATGCCCAGGCGCTCCGCCACCGTGCCCTGAACGTGGAATCCGTCGGGGTCGGGGTCGTCCACTCTCCGGATCGTGATCTGGTTTCGGCTCAAGGAGTTGCATGGGTCAAGAGGGTCTACGACGGCTCTGAAGTATAGCTCCCCGGTTGAGGATGAAGCACCCCGGAGGGCTCTAGGGACCCTGCTCCTCAGACCAACCAGCCATGTTCTCGCCCGAGGCCCGCAGCAGTGGTGGTGGATGCCTCGCTCCGCCGGATCCCACCACCGCGTCCGACTCGAGCCTCCCCGCCTCAGCGCCCGGCCAGCGCGATCCCTTCGACCAGAGCCTGCCCGGCGACGACGGGACCTGGTCCGCGTAGACGGCCTTTGTCTCGAGCGGTGCCCCTCACCCAGCCCCACGGACGGGCCCCAACCCGGCTGGCTCTGCACACGCCCATTCTGGCATGCTCTTCGGCCATCCGCACATCGACCCCTGCTTCCCGTCCGCTGCACCCTCCTCTTCCCCAGGAACGCCCACCGCCCCTCCCCAGACGGCTCCTTCGGCGCCGCTTGCGCTCCTCCGACCGACCGCTCTACCGTCCCCCTCGCCATCCGGACCCCGTTTGGACGTCCTATTCCCTGGACTTGCGAGGATTGTCCGCCGCCGATGCGGCGATGGTTCGGTCGACTGTTCATTCAGGAACAAGCGGTGTATCTAAGCTGATACTCTTTCTAGATCCGTAGCAATGGGAACTTCTATTCAGATCGTCGGTAGTCGCGTCGAGTTTTTCAACGATCTCGACCTACTTCTGGTGATTCAGCTAATGCTCGAAGCGCTGGGCGACGTTCCACCACAATCGGAACCTCTTTATGGTCTTGCAAGAGGATGGCGTGAGCAACTTTCCACGAGCGGCCCGGGCACGATCGACCTGGGTCTTGAGCGTCTGCGAGGAGATGCTGCTGCGCAAAATGGGTTCTCTCGTCTCCTGGATCGCGTACGGGACGAACTCTCGCGATTTGGCAACCAAATTCCTGCGGATGTCTTGAATTCAAGATACCGAGTTTCCGGTGTTCAGTTTTTCGACTATTCGGTTGATCGTCTTTTGGATGTGCTTGAGAAGAAACGACGACTTGTCGGGATCGACGTGAAGCCGAATTCCTAGAATCGGCACGCACCAGAGCCTTGCCCGCGCCTGCCAGCGAAAGACGCACCCGATCACGCACCGATGATCGGGCTGGCAGGCGCAAGCGGGTCGCCCAGCTTCGCGCAGGGGGC
>JARRPL010000412.1:0-2640 GCA_037382905.1 Gemmatimonadota bacterium
CCCCGTTCCCGGCCTGGCCAGGACGTTGGGCTCGTAGACGAGATGGAGCCCGAAGGCCGCCAGTGAACCGGTCAGGCGGTCCTCTCTCCGGGCGGACAGGAAGAGGCCCGCAATCGTGTCGCCGGCTTGCGACCGGGCCTCCAGCTCAGAGGCCCGGTACACTCTGTCGACGAAGTCCAGAGACTCCACCGCCGCGACGACCCGGTCCTGGATCGCACGGGCGTCCCCGCCCCGGTTGGCCGCCTCGAGCGCCGTCGCTCGTAGGCCGCGCAATTCGTCCCGGGTGAGCCGGCGCGCCGTCTCGCCCTGTGCTTCGAGCCACTCGGGAGCCGTGAGGACCCCGTGATCCGACGAGAGGCCGAGCACCCATCGTCCGGCTCCGACCCGCCGATCGAGCATGTCGATCAGTTCGCCGAGGGTGCGATCCAGGCGGTACAGGTTGTCGAGCTGTTCCTGGCTCAGGGGACCGTACTGGTGCCCCACATAATCCGTCTGGGAGAAGCTGAGCCCCAGGTAGTCCACCACTCCCCGGCGCCCCAGCGCCAGTTCGTCGACCGCTCGATCCGCCAGCTCCAGCACCGCCCGGTCCGGCCAGGGCGTCCATTCCCGGACCCAGAGGAAGCGTCCCCGATCTCCCGCGGCAGCCTCCTGTCTCCGGAGGTGGGGAAAGACGGTGTGAACGGCATCTCCCTCGTACGCGGCCGGGTCGGGCCTGGCGAGGCTCCGGAATCCGGAAGGGACTTCCTGCTGCCACACGGAGTCTCCCACGAGGGCCGGCATCCGTTCGGCATTGAAGGACTCCACCCAGTCCGGATACGAGCCCCGATAATGTTCGGACGTCACGAAGCGGTCGCTCTCGAGCCAGTAGACGTGCCCCGGCGCACGGCCGGCCATCGTGATGGCGGCACGGTCCTTCGTGGACAGCGACACGACCCGGGCGTCGGAGTCGCGAGCCAGGATCCAGTCGGGCAGACCACCCCTGAGCAGATACGACGGAGACCGACCGGCAGCTCCGGGCAAGCCGAGCAGAGGCGAAGTGGAGTCCGCCACGGCATAGACCGAGACGAGAGTCCCGTCCGGTGTCCGCTCCCACCAGGTGTTTCCGACAATCCCGTGCCGGGCCGGTACCACGCCGGTGACGAGGGTCGCATGGCCCACCGCCGTGGTGGTCTCGGAATGCCGATGGGAGGCTCCCGCCACGACCAGGCCGTCCTCCAGAAGGCGATCCAGCCCCTCGGTGAAGACGTCACGATATCGATCCAGCATGTCGGCCCGGAGCTGATCGACCACCACGTGTACGACGAGCATGGGCCGCTGCGACGGTGGCGAGGGGGTCGCACCGGGTGTACACGCCGTGAGGACCAGCGACAGAATGGCGGAGACGAGCGCGGTACGGGGTTGCATCGAGGGGGTCGTGCGGGGGGGCCGGCGAATAAGGAGCGTTAGCTTAGGGGATCTGCGCTCGAGGAGACAAGCCGAATCCGCCCGGAGGACGAGCTCATGAGCACAGCGCGACAAGGGCGCATCGAGGTGATCACAGGGGTGATGTTCGCCGGGAAGTCCGAGGAGCTCCTGCGGCGCGTTCGCCGAGCCCTTCTGGCCCGACGGCGCGTCCAGGTCTTCACGTCGGTCCTGGACGACCGGTATGGTCGCATCGAGGCCGTTCGTTCCCACGATGGCCGCACCCTGGACGCCGTCGCGGTCTCCTCCGCAGCAGACGTCATGCAGCGCGCACGGGAGGTCACCGACGTGGTGGCCGTGGACGAGGCCCAGTTCCTGGACGAGGGCATCGTGCCGGTGGCCAATGCCCTGGCGGATCGGGGTGCGCGGGTGATCGTGGCGGGGACCGACATGGACTTTCGCGGCGACCCGTTCGGCCCGATGGCCCGGTTGATGGCCATCGCGGAGCAGGTCGACAAGCTCCAAGCCATCTGCATGATATGCGGGGAACCTGCGACCAGGAATCAGCGGCTCGTGGACGGGCGACCCGCGCCAGCGGATGGTCCGACGATCCAGGTCGGGGGGCTCGAGCGATATGAGGCCCGGTGCAGGGCGTGCCATCATCTCCCGAGCCCGCCGAATCCCCAGACGGAGTCGACAGTGGAGGACGCTCCCTGACCGGAGGCCTCCACCGACTCACCGGGCCATGGGTACGCCCACGGGGACCAGCGACCGTGGAGTCATGGCGAATCCCGTGGTCTTCGATGAGCAGGATGTCCGGGGCTTCCGAGCCCGGTTCCACGACGAGCTGCGGGAGGCCTGGAACGTCTCGCTGGCCGTGAAGCGCCTTCGGCTCAGCGCGATCGACGTGTCGGACGAAGACCTTCGAGGTATCCGGACCGCCCGGCTGGTTCTCGCACAGGTAAGGGCGGCCGCCTTGGATGCCGAGGCACACGCCCTTATGACGCGGCCAGACGCCCGGAGACGCCTCGAGATCATTCTGGGTCTCATGGCGGACGGCCGGATGCGGGTCCGGGTGGCTCCGCTGGGGGGGTGGTCTCCCGACTTCACCGTCTTCTCAGACGCCAAGGGCCCGAGAAGCGTTCTCCTGGGGTTCCATCAGTTCGAACGAACCCACCCCTACGCCGGTCCGACACTGGGCGTCCAGTTCGGTCGCAGGGGGGCGATTCTCGCCCATCG
>JARRPL010000413.1:0-3949 GCA_037382905.1 Gemmatimonadota bacterium
ACAGAACAGAATCGCCGCTACGGGCAGTTGGCCTGGATCCTTCGGGCCGCCACCCTGGTGGACGTGGACTGCTGGACCCGGGTCCTGGGTGAGCCCCTGAAGCCCGGGGCCATCCACGATGCGATTCGACAGAAGATGCCCAAAGGAGGTGCTTCGTGAGCAGCGCTTGTTCTCTCCTCCATCTCGCCGAGGAGGACGACCGCGTCTTTTCCATGACGGACTATGAGGCCGCCCTGGCGCGCTGGTGCCCCGGGTGTGGCGACCACTCCGTCCTGACGGCGGTTCAGCGCCTCCTGACCGATGAGCAGCTGAAACCCGAGGACACGGTCTTCGTTTCCGGAATCGGGTGTTCCAGCCGATTCCCCCACTACGTGAAGACCTACGGGTTCCACGGGATCCACGGCCGGGCCCTCCCGGTCTCCACGGGGATCAAGCTGCTCCGGCCGGAGCTGACGGTGTTCACGGTCATGGGTGATGGGGACTGCGTGTCCATCGGGGCAGGGCACTGGATCCATGCCGTTCGCTACAACGTGAACATCACGGCCCTCCTGCTGGACAACAACATCTACGGTCTGACGAAGATGCAGACCTCGCCCACCACGCCAAAGGGCGTGAAGAGCAACACCCAGCCCCAGGGGAGCTGGCTCCCTTCCATGAACCCCCTGGCGGCGACGCTGGGGGTGACCAACGCCTCCTTCGTGGCCCAGACCGCCGAGTGGGTACCGGCGCATCTCTTCGCCACGTTGAAGGCTGCATACCATCACAAGGGGTTCTCCTTCGTCCGGATCCTCCAACGCTGCCCCGCCTACCTCCCGAAGCACCGATCCCGATCGCATCGAGATGCTGGTGCACCCCGACGGGGTGGAGGTCCCGGAGCTGGCGGGGATCTACCAGGACCGGGTGGCCCACGATCCGTCGGATATCGATGCGGCCCGGCGCGATGCAGAGGACCAGAGCGTGGTCCGGATCGGAGTCTACTTCCGGGACGAGTCCCGGCCCCGCTACGAGGAGACGCGGCACCTGCCGACGCTCACGGCGGAGGAAAAGCTGAACGTCCTGGAGGAGGAGTTCGATCGCTATGCCGTCTGACGACCGGATTACCCAGGCGCTTGCCGCGCTCACCGCCGCCAGGGAGGGGTTCGCCTCATCCGTGGCCATGTCCGCCGAGGAGGTCAGAGGAATCCTGGAGCGGGCCAACAGCGCGGAGGAAAACCCGCAGGTGAAGCTGGCCCACGAGCTGGGGCCCTTTGCCGCGGGACGTATCGACCTGGACCGCATGGCTCCCTTCGTGTCCGCCAACTCCAAGCTGGATGGAGAGAAGCGGGATCGGGTCCAGAAGGCCTTCGAGACCCTCGTGGCTCTCAAGAAGGCGGGTGACAGCCTCTTCCACGGAAAGGTCGAGGTGGACGGGTACCTCCGGGGCACCCTCCTGGCCGCCCTGGCCAGGGCCGGCACCGCCTTCGGGGCCGCCCGGTCGGTGGAGTGGGCGCTGCACGGCATCGCCGCTCCCGAGGGTGTGGACGACGCCCTGGAATAACGGTCCGGCGGCTCCGGCGCCTCTGGTGCGCCTCATCACCCCGGGCATGACGGTCATCCAGAGTGATGATCCCCTGGACCTGGCGTCGCAGAGCGCCACACCGGGTCCGGGCATCGCGGCCCTCATGCCCGAAGGTGCCGCGAAGTTCGTTCACGCCCCCGGGGGGAAATCCCTCAACGAGCGCCTCACGGTGAGCTCCCTTCCGGAGCAGGAGCCGAAGAAGGCCCTGGGGTCCATCTCCGTCTTCCAGCAGGTGGAGGAGCTCCGGCAGCTCCGGGCCCTGGCCGCCAGCGTGCAGATTCCCGCGGCGGCGGAAGAGGAGGCGGCTCCGGCAGGAGCCGAGATGGACGAGGCCGGCCAGCTGGCGGCGTGGCTCATTCACCAGGCCCGGGTCTAGGTCGCCATGAGGGCTTTCCTGGGGATCGCGCCGGACGGCGGCCGAGGAATTGGAGAAGGAGAGGGATTGGGGACGCAATGGACCTGTCATTGATCCTGACTTCCGTGGCCATCCTGGGAGGCGTGGGTCTCACCTTCGGGACCCTCATCGCCCTGGCCAACGCCAAGTTGAAGGTCTGGGAGGACCCACGCATCGGTGCGGTGGAGGAGGCTCTTCCCGGCGCCAACTGCGGGGCCTGTGGCTACGCCGGTTGTCGTGCCTTCGCGGAGGCGGCGGTGGAGGGGGTGGTGGCGCCGGCGGGGTGCACCGTCATGGGGGAGCTGGACCGGGAAGACGTGGCGGCCCTCCTGGGTGTGGCAGCGGGGGAGGCGAACAAGCAGGTGGCCCGCCTTCTCTGCGCCGGCGGGACGGACGTGGCCACGAAAAAGGCCGCGTACCACGGCGTGGACAGCTGTGCGGCGGCGGTGGCCGTGACCGGTGGGGGAAAGGGATGCAGCTGGGGATGCGTGGGGCTGTCGGACTGTGCCGTGGCCTGCGACTTCGAAGCCATCACCATGAATCCCTTCGGATTGCCGGTGGTGGACCCGGATCTGTGCACGGCCTGCGGGGACTGTGTCGACGCCTGTCCCCTGGACCTTTTCACCATCATGCCCCTGGACCACAAGCTCATCGTCCAGTGCAAGAACCTTCTGGAGGGGGACGCGGCGGAAGAGGTCTGCGCCGTGGCCTGTACGGCCTGTGCCCGGTGTGTCCAGGATGCCGCCCCGGGCCTCATCGAGATCAAGAACGGTCTGGCCGTCATCGACTATGATCGAATCGAGACGGCCAACCCTGAAGCCACCGCCCGGTGCCCCACCAACGCAATCGTCTGGGTGGAGGGGGCGCAGTTCGCCTCCATTCGAGAACTCGCAGGGAGTGAAGCAGGATGACCAGCCCGAAGAACAACGACGGACAGAAGTCCTTCAAAGACCCGGGAATTCCCGAGGCCATGGACGGGAGCGCCGCCGTGGTGTGGGTGGAGACCAACGCCAGCGAGGCCGCCGGCGCCTACCCCATCACCCCGTCCTCCCAGATGGGGGAAGGATGGGCCCAGGCCGTGGCCGCGGGCTACACCAACGCGAACGGCCGGAGGCTCCTCTTCTTCGAGCCCGAGGGCGAGCACGCTGCTGCCGCGGTGACGGCGGGCATGAGCATGGTGGGCCTTCGGGCGGCCAACTTCTCCAGCGGCCAGGGAATCGCCTATATGCACGAATCCCTCTACGCCGCTGCCGGGAAGCGCCTGACCTACGTCCTGAACGTGGCGGCCCGGGCCATGACGAAGCAGTCCCTCAACATCCACGCGGGGCATGACGACTACCACGCCGTGGACGACTCCGGCTTCTTCCAGCTCTTCGGGAAGAACGTGCAGGAGGTGGCGGACCTGAACCTCATCGCCCACCGCACGGCGGAGCTCTCCCTGAACCCCGCCATCGTGGCCCAGGACGGGTTCCTCACCAGCCACGTCATCGAGTCCATCCGGATGCCGGAGCGGGAGCTCATCAAGGAGTACCTGGGGGATCCTTCGGACACCATCGAATCCCCCACCCCGGCGCAGCGGATGGTCTTCGGGGAGAAGCGGCGCCGGATTCCGGAGATCTACGACCTGGACTATCCCGCCATGATCGGGACGGTCCAGAACCAGGACTCCTATGCCCAGGGTGTGGCGGCCCAGCGCCCCTTCTACTTCGACCACGTGGCGTCCCTCGCGGACCAGGCCATGGAGGAGTACTACCAGCTCACCGGACGGCGGTACGCCCGTGCCACGGGCCATCTGGTGGAGGACGCCGAGTACGTGCTGGTGGGACAGGGGTCCGTGGTCTCCAACTGCGAGGCCGTGGCGGACTATCTCCGGCGGGAGAGGGGATTGAAGGTGGGGGTCCTGAACCTCACCATGTTCCGTCCCTTCCCCACCGACCTCATCACGAAGATGCTGAAGGGGAAGAAGGGCGTGGCGGTGCTGGAGCGGCTGGATCAGC